>JBBQUA010000086.1:0-20628 GCA_038212905.1 Hyphomicrobiales bacterium | reverse complement strand
ATCCGGATCGGCAACAATTACCTGTTCGCGGGCGAATGGTGGATCGTGGCGTTTCCGGGCCTCGCGCTGGCGTCGCTGATCCTGGCGATCAACCTGCTCGGCGACTGGCTGCGCGACGCGCTCAACCCGAAACTCCGATGAAAAGCGCAGCAACTTCCACGCGTCCGACCCAATGACCGAACCTGTTCTCTCCGTGCGTAACCTTCAGGTCGAGTTCGTCACCCGCCGCGACACCTTGCGCGCCATCGACGGGGTGTCGTTCGATATCGCCAAGGGCGAGGTGCTGGGCGTGGTCGGCGAATCCGGCGCCGGAAAATCCGTCACCGGCCTCGCGGTGATCGGCCTGATCGACCGGCCCGGCCGCATTGCCGGCGGCGAGATCTACCTCTCGGGCATGCGGATCGACAATCTGCCGCCGGAGGAATTGCGCCGCATCAGGGGCAAGCGCATCGGCATGATCTTTCAGGACCCGCTCACCAGCCTCAATCCGCTGTACCGGATCGGCGACCAGCTGGTCGAAACCATCAGGACCCACCTCAATCTGTCGGAAACGGCGGCGCGCAAGCGCGCCATCGACCTGCTGGCCGAAGTCGGCATTCCCGCCCCGCAAAAGCGCATCGACGCCTATCCGCACGAATTCTCCGGCGGCATGCGCCAGCGTGTCGTGATCGCGCTGGCGATTTGCGCCGAGCCAGAACTAATCATCGCCGACGAGCCTACCACCGCGCTCGACGTTTCGGTGCAGGCCCAGATCATCTCGTTGATAAAGCGTCTTGGGCGCGACCACGGCACCGCCGTGATGCTGGTGACCCACGACATGGGCGTTATCGCGGAAACCTCCGACCGCGTCGCGGTGATGTATTCCGGCCGCATCGCCGAGATCGGGCCAGTGCTGGACGTGGTGCAGAACCCGCTGCATCCCTACGCCAAAGGCTTGATGGGCGCGATCCCGACGCTGTCAGGCGACACCGATCGCCTGGTCCAGATCCCGGGCTCGATGCCGCGGCTGTCGGCGATCCCGCCGGGTTGTCCGTTCAATCCGCGCTGCGCTTTCGCGTTCGATCGCTGCCGGGTCGAGCGGCCGGAGCCGATCCGGCGGGGCACCCAGTCCGTGGCCTGCCATCTCTACGACAGCGCCGCGACGGAAACCGCGGCATGACCTCAGCCCCCTTTATCGACGTCAAGAATTTGCGCCGGGTGTTCGACGTTTCAAAACCCTGGCTCAACCGGGTGATCGAAGGCGGCCATCTCGAATTTCTCAAGGCCGTGGACGGCGTCACCTTCGACATCAGGAAGGGCGAGACCTTTGCCCTGGTCGGCGAATCCGGCTCCGGCAAGACTACCGTCGCCCGCATGGTAGTCGGGCTGCTGCCGCCGAGTTCAGGCGAAGTCATTATCGACGGCGTGTCGATGAGCGCCGCCAAACAATTGCAGGCGCGCCAGCAGTTGCGCCGCCGCATCCAGATGATTTTCCAGGATCCCTATGCCAGCCTCAATCCGCGCTTCCGGGTCGACGCCATCGTCGCTGAGCCGATCCGCGCCTTCGACCTGATCGAGGGCGAACGCAACATCCAGGCACGGGTCGGCGAACTCCTGTCGCTTGTCGGCCTGCATGCCGACGACGCCATGAAATATCCGCACGAATTCTCCGGCGGGCAGCGGCAACGGATCGCGATTGCCCGCGCGCTGGCGTCGGAAGCCGAGTTCATCGTCTGCGACGAGCCGACCTCGGCGCTAGATGTCTCGGTGCAGGCGCAGATCCTCAATTTGATGCGCGACCTGCAGGATAAATTCGGGCTCACTTATCTCTTCATCAGCCACAACCTCGCCGTGGTCCGCCACATGGCGAGCCGCATCGGCGTGATGTACCTTGGCCGCATCGTCGAAATCGCCGAAGGTCGCGAACTCTTCAGCAATCCGCGAATGCCCTACACCAAAATGCTGTTGGGCGCGGTTCCCGATCTCGCAATGTCCGGCCGCCAGCGGATTCCGGTCCAGGGCGAAATCCCCAACCCGATCGATCCTCCGCCGGGCTGCGCCTTCAACCCGCGCTGTCCGCTGGTATCAGACCTCTGCCGCAAGGTCGCGCCCGCGCTGATCGGCGGCGTCGCCTGTCACGCCGTCAACGATCCCGCCCGCGCCGCAGCAACGGCCTGATCACCGGGATGGGAACAGCAATGCGTCGCGGCTTGGTTGGCAGCCGGTCTCGGCTGTGATCAAGTGCGCAGCGCCCCGCGACCTCCGCAACGTTGGAATCCCATGAGCAACATCAATCCAGATCCCTTCACCACCCGGCCTGAAATCGAAGGCACCTTCGGGGTCGTCACCTCGACCCACTGGATCGCCACTGCGGTCGGGATGGGCGTTCTGGAGAAGGGCGGCAATGCCTTCGATGCCGGTGTCGCCACCGCCTTCACGCTGCAGGTGGTGGAACCGCATTTGAACGGTCCGGGCGGCGATGTGCCGATCATCGTCCACGACGTCAAACGCGCCCGCACCGAGGTGATTTGCGGCCAGGGCCCTGCGCCATCAGGCGCCACCATAGCGCACTACCGGAGCGAAGGCCTCGATATGGTGCCCGGCACCGGGCTCTTGGCCGCCTGCGTGCCCGGCACCTTCGAATCCTGGATGCTGCTGCTGCGTGACTACGGCACGCTTCGGCTGCGCGATGTGCTGGAGCCTGCCATCGCCTACGCCCGCGACGGCTACCCGCTGGTGGAGCGCGCCGCCGCGACCATCCAGACCGTCGAGAAAATGTTCCGCACGCACTGGAAGACTTCCGCCGCGGTCTATCTACCGAACAACGAAGTGCCGAAGCCCGGCACGCTGTTCACCAACAAGACGCTGTCGGAAACCTACGCCCGCATCCTGAAGGAAGCCGAAAGCGCCGGCAGCGACCGAGTCGCGCAGATCGAAGCGGCGCGGCGTGCGTGGTCAAAAGGTTTTGTGGCCGAGGCGATCGACAAATTCTGCCGCACCCAGGACATCATGGACGTCAGCGGCGCGCCGCATAAGGGCGTGCTGCGCGCCGACGACATGGCGCGTTGGCAGCCCTCGGTCGAGGCGCCACTCACTTACGATTATGGCCGCTACACCGTCTGCAAGCCCGGGGTCTGGAGCCAGGGCCCGGTCATGCTGCAGCAGCTCGCGCTGCTGAAGGGATTCGAACTCGACGGGCTCGATCCGGTGGGACCGGAGTTCATTCACCTGTGGACCGAATGTGCAAAGCTCGCCTTCGCCGACCGCGAGAAGTTTTACGGCGATCCTGACTTCAGCGAGATCCCGATCGCGATGCTGCTGTCGGACGCCTATAATGACGAGCGCCGCAAGCTGATCTCGAAAGACACTGCCTCGCTCGATTTCCTGCCCGGCTCGGTCGAGGGCTTTGGCTCCGTCGTAAAACTGCGCCGCCAGGAGGGTCAACGCGAGGCGGTCGGCGCCATGGGCGCGGGCGAGCCGACCGTCGGCCGCTTCGGCGAGGTGCGCGGCGACACCGTGCATTTCGACATCATCGACCAGGCCGGCAACATGATCTCGGCGACGCCGTCCGGCGGCTGGCTGCAGTCGTCGCCGGTGATTCCCGAACTCGGCTTCTGCCTCGGCAGCCGCGCCCAGATGTTCTGGCTCGAGGAAGATCACCCCGCCGCATTGGCGCCGGGCAAGCGTCCGCGCACCACGCTCAGCCCGACCATGTGTTTGCGCGACGGCGAGCCCTACATGGCCTGGGGTTCGCCCGGCGGCGACCAGCAGGATCAGTGGACCACGCAATTCTTCCTGCGGCACGTTCACGCCAACATGAACCTGCAGGAAGCGATCGACGCGCCGGCATGGCATTCCGAGCATTTCCCGATTTCGTTCTGGCCGCGTACCTCGCGGCCCGGCGTGCTGGTGGTGGAGGACCGCGTGCCGAAGGCGACCGTCGATGTTCTGAAGGATCGCGGCCATATCGTCGAGACCGGCCCCGCCTGGTCGGAGGGCCGCCTCACCGCGGCCTCGAAACTCGGTCGCCGCCGCCGCGCCGCCGCCAATCCAAGGGGCATGCAGGGCTACGCCGCCGGACGGTAAAACTCGGATGGCTTGAAAGAAATGACCTGGTCGATCATCGCCCGCGATCATGCCACCGGCCAGTTCGGCATCGCGGTCGCGACCAAATTCTTCGCGGTCGGCGCACGGGTACCGCATATCGCCGCCAATTTCGGCGGCATCGCGACGCAGGCGCTGGTCAATCCCTATTACGGCATCGACGGCGTAAAACTACTGCGCGAGGGACGCGCTCCCCGTGAGGTCGTCGACACCCTGATCGCGGCGGATAGCGGCCGCGAGAGCCGGCAGTTGCACATCATGGACGCCGGCGGCGGTATCGCTTCCCATACGGGAAGCGAATGCGTCGACTGGTGCGGGCATATCAAGGGCACCGGGTTTTCGATTGCCGGCAACATGCTTGCTGGCGCGGGCGTACTGGATGATACCGCGCAAGCCTACACATCGAATCAACACCTGCCGTTCGCGCAACGCCTGATCGCGGCGATGCGCGCGGGCGAAGCCGCCGGCGGCGACAAGCGCGGCAAGCAATCGGCCGCATTGCTGATCCATGGCGAGGAGGAATGGTCCGCGCTCGACCTGCGCGTCGACGACCATGCCGATCCCCTGGCCGAGCTCGAACGCCTGGAGGCCGTCAGCCGCAAGCGCTGGGTGCATTTCCGCTCCTTGCTGCCGACCCGCAAGAATCCGGCGGGGATCACCGATCGCGAGACCATCGACGCCGGCGTTACGAGGTAGGGTTGGATTGCGGCTCTTTCGACAACGGGATTCGCGGAAAGAGCCCCCACCCGCCTCGCCTCGGGCGGCGCTTCGCGCCGATCCTTGGGCTCGGCACCCTCACCCGCAAGCGCGGGAGAGGGAAGAGAAGCACCGCGCTCAGATCACCGTCTCGCGCAGCACCCTGCGGCAATCCATCTCATATTCGAGGTCGATCACCGGCGGCCGGGCAAAGTGCCAGATCAGACCGGACCGTATGACGCCGCGGCGAACCAGTTCATCGGCGATCACCGGATGGAAGTCGTGAACGGTATAGGCCTGCGCCGCCGTGGTATCCTTCCAGCCGAAGCCGAAGGCGCCGAGGCGGGCCTCCATCGAGGCGACGGTGAAGCGGACCTTTTCCTTCAAACCGTCCGGGCTGAGATCGCGGTAGCGCACGGTGCGCTCGGCATAGCTCCCGGGTCCGTCGCGCGATTCGGCGCCGCCCGCGATGACAAAGGATGGCCCCGTCTTCCGGGTCGGGCGTGTGAAAGAGAAGGCAAAAAACGACGGCTCCGATGGCGGATCGATTTCCGGGCAGACATTGCTGCGCGCCACCGGGTTGGTGGTGCCGTCGAACAGGCCCCATTCCGCCAGCGTCTTGACGTAGTGCTGGTTGAACCTGAGGAAGCCGTCCTCGGAAAACGCCGCCGGCGAGCGAAGCTCGCAGGCGCAGAACGAGGTCAGCGGCCGTCCCGCATCCTCGATATATTGCTTGATCAGCGCAAAACCCTCGGCCAGTGGCGGCATCTTGTCGAAGCGCACGCGCTCGACCTCATAGCCGGGGCTGGCCGCGGCACCGCTCGAATACTGAAACACTGCCGGAATGAAACTGTAATTGCCGGCCGGAAACTCTTGCGTCATGTCTGGTGCCCCCTCGGTCTTTTTTTTAATGCTGCATGCGGACGCCTTTGACGTCACTGCGCATGGGCAAGATAGCACGGGACAAAACGAAAGCTACAGCGGGGTTAAGTCCGCTGTCGCTCAGGCAATACTTTATCAGGCTCAGGTTGTCTTCAAACCCAGATCGAAATCCTCGATCTCCCGGGTCCGCTGGGATTCGGCCCCCGCGCGGTGATTGGTGGCGATCGCCACATAGACCGCGGGCAGCACGAACAGCGTGAACAGCGTGCCGATCATCATGCCGGACACCACGACAAGACCGATCGAGAACCGGCTCGCAGCGCCGGCGCCGCTGGCCGTCAAGAGCGGCAGCAGGCCCGTTACCATCGCGGCTGTCGTCATCAGGATCGGACGAAGCCGGACCCGCGCCGCCATCTCGATCGCCGAGCGCTTGTCGAGACCTTCCTTGAGTTGCAATTCGTTGGCGAACTCGACCATCAGGATGCCGTGCTTGCTGATCAGTCCAATCAGGGTCAGCAGCCCGACCTGGGTATAGATGTTGATGGTTGCGAGGCCGAAGAACAGCGGAATCAACGCGCCCGAGATCGCCATCGGCACGCTGATCAGGATCACCAGAGGGTCGCGCAGGCTTTCGAACTGCGCCGCCAGCACCAGGAAAATGATGATCAGCGCAAAGCCGAAGGCGATGGCGAGCTGATTGCCCTCCTGCACATACTGCCGGGAATCCGCCAGATAGGAATGGCTGTAACCGGCCGGCAGGTTCTTGGCCGCGCCTTCGAGGAAGTCCACGGCCTGTCCGACCGTGACGCCCGGCATCGGCACGGCCTGGAAGGTGGCGGCGTTCAACTGGTTATAATGCGTCAGCGCATTGGGATCGGTCGCGGTTTCGATCGACACCACCGTCGACAGCGGTATCTGCTGGCCTGTGGTGGTCGGCACGTAGTAGTTGTCCAGAGCCTCCGGCGACAACCGCAAGCCCCGCGGAACCTGCGGGATCACCTGGTACGATCGTCCTTCGAGATTGAAGCGGTTGGTGTAATTGCCGCCGAGCAGCGTCGCCAGCGTAGAGCCGATCTGCGCCATGTTGATGCCGAGATCGTTGGCCTTGGAGCGGTCGATCTTCACCCGCACCACCGGCTGGTTGAAGTCGAGGTTGCTGTCGGCAACGATGAACAGCCCGCTCTTGCGCGCGGCAGCCTTCAGCTTCACCATCTCCTCGTAGATCGGCTGGTAGCCGTTGGTGGAGTTGATCACCATCTGGATCGGCAAGCCGCCCGGACCGCCGGGCAGCGGCGGCAGGTTGAACGCGAACGCGTTGACGCCCTCGATCTTGCTCAGTTCCGCCTGCACCAGCGGCTTCAGCTTGATCGAGGAACGCTTGCGTTCGTCCCATGGCTTCAACAGCATGCCGGCGATGCCGTTGCTGGGACCGGCGGTGCCGTTGATCACGAAGCGCAGGTCGGTCTCGGGAAACGCCGCGAACGCCTTGTCCATCTTGCTGCTGTAGAATTCGGTGTAATTGATGTTGGCGTATTTCGGCGCCTTCACCACCGCGAATACGATGCCCTGATCTTCCTCGGGAGCCAGCTCCTTCGAGGTGTTCTGATAGAGAAACACCACGAGACCCAGGATCGTCACCGCGAACATCGCCGTGATCGGACGATAGTCGAGCGAGCGATCGAGTTGCCTGCCGTACCAGCGGGTAGTGGCGCCGAACACCTTGTCGACCTTTTGGGCGAACCAGCCGCCCTGCCCTTGCTTGAGCAGCACCGAGCACATCATCGGCGACAGGGTCAGCGCGATTACACCGGAGACGATCACCGCCCCCGCCAGCGTAAAGGCGAATTCGCGGAACAGTGACCCGGTCAGACCGCCGAGGAATCCGATCGGCGCATAAACCGCGGCCAGCGTGATGGTCATCGAAATCACCGGGCCGACGATCTCGCGCGCGCCCTGCAACGAGGCCTGCACCGGCGTTTTGCCCTCCTCGAGATGGCGGTGGATATTCTCCACCACCACGATGGCGTCGTCGACCACGAGCCCGATCGCCAGCACCATCGCCAGCAGCGTCAGCAGATTGATGCTGAATCCCATCACCAGCATCAGGCTGCAGACGCCGATCAGCGACAGCGGAATGGTGACGACCGGAATGATCACGGAGCGGAACGAGGCAAGGAACAGGAAGATCACCACGATCACGATGCCGACCGCCTCGATCAAAGTCATCTTCACCTCGTCGATCGAGGATTGGATGAACTTGGTCGAGTCGTAGGCGACTTTCATCTTGAGCGACGGCGGCAGGTTGCGTTCGAGCTCCGGAAACAGCTTCCGAACGCCGGTGACGATGTTGAGCGGATTACCCTGCGGGGTCGCCTGCACGCCGATGAAGATCGCGCGCTCGCCGGAGAAGGCGACGCTGGCATCGGTGCTTTGCGCCGAAAGTTCGACGGTGGCGACGTCTTCCAGCCGCACGAAGCCGCCGTCCTTGGCCTTGACAGTCATGCGCTTGAACTGGTCGACGTTCTGCAGGTCGGTATTGGCCGTGACGTTGGAGACGACGAAATAGCCCTTGGTCTGGCCCGCGGCGGCCTGGAAGTTGTTGGCCCGGATCGCCACCGCGATGTCGTCGGGCGATACGCCGCGACCGGCCATCCGCACAGGGTCGAGCCAGATCCGCATCGCGAAGGTCTGTCCGCCGAGAATGTCGGCCGACGCCACGCCATCGACGGTCGACAGGATCGGCTGCACCACGCGCGTCAGGTAGTCCGATATCGCCGACCCCGAGAGTTCTTCGCTGGAAAATCCGAGATACAGCACGGCGGTGGTCTGGCCGGTCGACTTCAGGATCACCGGATCGTTGGCCTCTTTCGGAATGAGATATCTGACCGAATTCACCTTCGCCATCACTTCGGTCAGCGCCTGGTTGGGATCGAAGTTGAGCTTGACGTAAACCGAAATCAGGCTCTGGCCCTGGGTCGAGGACGAAGTGATGTAGTCGACGCCTTCGGCTGACGACACCGCCTGCTCGAGCGGCGTAGTGATGAACCCCTGCATCAATTGCGGCGACGCGCCGGGATAGACCGTCGTCACCGTGATCACGGTGTTCGACAGTTTGGGATATTGCCGGATCGGCAATGACGTCGCGGCCTTGAAACCGATCAGCAGGATCAGCAGGCTGACGACCAGCGACAACACCGGGCGCTTGATGAAGATATCGGTAAAAGCCATTACAGGCACTCCGTCGTCGAACTTTGTTTCGATGCCATCAGGCCCGCGCAGAATGGCTTAGTTGCGCGGCGCCGTGGCCGGTATTTGCGGCGCCGGATCGGTCGAGATGGCTACCGCCGCGCCGGACTGCAGCTTGAGCTGTCCGACCGCCACCACACGATCCCCGGGCTTCAGACCGGTGGCGACGACGGCGCGGCCGTCGATCCGATCGCCGGTGCGCACGAAGGTACGAACGGCGGTCAGGCTGACCTTGCCGTCTTCCGCCTTCTTTTCCGTGATCAGATAAACCGAATCGCCATAGAGCGTGTAATCGATCGCCGTTTCCGGCACCGTCACCACGGCGGGCTTGTCCGGCAGCACCACCGTCGTGGTCGCAAACATGCCGGGCTTCAGGATCCGGTCTTGATTGGCGATGGTGGCCTGAACGCGGATGTTGCGGGTGTCGCTGCTGATCTGCGGCTCGATCGTGGTGATCTTGCCCTCGAAGGTCTTGCCGGGATAGGCATCGACCACGATACGCACGGTCTGCCCGACCTTGAGCAGCCCACTGTCCTTTTCCGTCGTCGTGAAATTGGCAAAGAGGTTCGACAGATCGGTCAGCGACACGATCTGCGTCCCCGCGGTGAGATACTGTCCGACCTCGGCCTTGCGGACGCCGAGTTCGCCGTCGAACGGCGCGCGCACCAGCTTCTGCGAAATGACCGCCTGGGTCCTGGCGATGCCGGCCTGTGCCTGGTCGTAGGCCGCCTGCGTGGAATCCACCGTCGCTTGCGGACCGAACTGGCGCGAGGCCAGTTGCTTGGCGCGGTCCAGCGACAGCTGCGCCACCGTGGACTGCGCCTTGAAGCTTGCGAGGTCCGCCTGCTCGGGGCCGTCGAACAATTGTATCAGCGGCGCGCCGGCCTTCACGGTGGCGCCCGCGGTGAACATGATGTCGGTGATGCGCCCATTGACATCGGAAGTGACGTTGACCTGATGCACGGCGGCGAGATCGCCGACCGCCTTCAGCAGGTTCGGAATCACCTCGGATTTGGCCTCGGCGACGGTGACCGTTGCCGGCGGCGGCTTCATGGTGGCGAAGAAATTTGCGATCGCCTTGCTGCGGATATAGTTGAATCCGACGATGCCGCCGACCAGAAGCGCCAGCAGCAGCCCGACGATGATGAACCAGCGCACCATGCGCACCGGACGCTTGTGCGGCTTCTCGGTGACCGGCTTGCCGGCGATATTGGGTTCGGTCACGATGTTCATGTCATGCACTTTCTGCAGCAACCGATTGCCCCGGAGCCTGCGACATTTCGCGGTCCAAATGAGAAGCAACTGCGGCTTCGTTAAGTCCAATTCCGCGGAGGATGAATTCGCACAGCTGCCGTTCGAGATCGCTCGCGTTGCCGTAGGTGAGACAGGGCACCGCCGGAAGTTTTGCCAGAGCCGCCATCAGCACTGTGTGATGCGCAAACCAGAACAGATTGAGCGGCTCGTTTCCGATCCGCGACGCCTCGCCCGCCGCTATGGCACGCTCGAGCGATGAGGTGAATACCGGCCCGATCAGATCACCGACCTTGCCGTAAAGCAGCCGCGCGAATTCGCCGTCATCGAGATGGCTGGTGGTCATCAGCCGGAGACGTTGCGCTTCCTGCTCGTCGTCGGTGATCTCCATGAAGTGCCCGACCATGCCGCGGACCAGTTCGACCAGGGTCGCGGTCGACGGTTCCAGTCCGAGCAGATGCATCAGATCGGGGTCGGCCTCGCACTCCTCCGCCAGGATCTCCGCATACAGCGCGGCCTTGGACGAGAAATGCTTGAACAGCAGTCCTTCCGAAATGGCGGCGGCCGCGGCGACGCTTTTGGTCGTCGTCCCGGCAAAGCCGTGGCGGGCAAAGCAACGCTTGGCGGCGCTGAGGATAAGCTGACGCCTCAGGTCGCTGGTCATGCGGAGGGTTGACATGGCGCGTGAGTAATCACTCACCAAGCCAAATGTCAAGCAGATATTGCGACGCACCAATCGTTGGGAACCCCCAATCGAACCCGCCAACTGGTCGCAACGAAGCCGGCAAGCACGCCTATCGGAAATGTGAACTGTGCGGGCATCACGTCGGCCACGTCACGGTCGAACGCAGCAGCGCATCACCGTTCCATTTGAGTTGACGCCGCGTTCGGTACGCAGTCTAAATAGTTGCAGATGCGACTAATTTGGCAGGGCACGTTCCCCGGCCCGTCTTGAAACAAAAGAGTATGACGAGCCATGAATGCGGATGCGCGCGAACTGGCGGCGAGTTTCGATATCGAGAAGCTGACGAGCGAATTCTATGCTGACCCCTATCCGACCTATCGTGCCCTGCGGGAGCACGAACCGGTCAAGCGAATGCCCAACGGCTCCTGGTTTCTGACGCGCTATGACGATCTGGTCGCGGCCTACAAGAGCACCCGGCTTTTCTCGTCCGACAAGCGAAAAGAGTTTTTCCCGAAATACGGCGATTCACCGCTCTACGAGCACCACACCACCAGCCTCGTCTTCAACGACCCACCCGCGCACACGCGGGTGCGGCGGCTGATCATGGGCGCGCTGTCGCCGCGCGCCATCGCCTTGATGGAGCCGGACCTGGTCGCGCTGGTGGACCGGCTGTTGGCCGGGATCGCCGGCACAGGCAGCGTCGATCTGATCGACGACTTTGCCGCCGCGATCCCGATCGAGGTGATCGGCAATCTGCTGGACGTGCCGCAGCAGGAACGCGGCCCCCTGCGCGACTGGTCGCTGGCGATTCTGGGCGCGCTCGAGCCGGTGATCTCCCCGGAAGTTTTTGCCCGCGGCAACCAGGCGGTGACGGATTTTCTCTCCTATCTGCAAATCCTGGTGGCGCGGCGCCGTGCAAAACCGGGCAACCCGGAGCGCGACGTGCTGACCCGCCTCATTCAGGGCGAGGACAATGGCGAGCGGCTGACCGAGAAGGAACTGCTGCACAACTGCATCTTCCTGCTCAACGCCGGGCATGAGACCACCACCAATCTGATCGGCAACGGGCTGGTGGCGCTATCCGGAAACACTGCGCAGAAGAAGCGGCTGATCGAACATCCCGACCTGATCAAGTCAGCTATCGAGGAAATCCTGCGCTTCGAAAGCTCGAACCAGCTCGGCAACCGCATGACCATTGAGCAGGTCGAATTCAACGGCGTGACGCTTCCCGCCGGCACGCCGGTGACGCTGTGCATCGGCGCGGCCAACCGCGATCCGCAACAATTTTCCGATCCGGAAACCCTCGACATCGCCCGCTCCCCGAACCGGCATCTCGCTTTCGCCACCGGCGCGCATCAATGCGCTGGCATGGCGCTGGCGCGGCTCGAAGGCGCGATCGCGATTTCGCGATTTCTGACGCGCTTTCCGGATTACGCGCTGAACGGCGCACCGCTGCGCGGCGGCCGCGCCCGGTTTCGCGGGTTCTTACGCGTGCCGTGCACGCTCAGTCAGTCGGCGAAACCCACATAGCGAACGAAATCGTTGTTCGACTCGCGGTCGGATTTGACCGAGTTGGCGGGAAAATTGTCGTCGGGATAACCCATCGCGACGCAGGTCATGATGGCTTCCGTCTCGGGGATACCGGCGACCTCGCGCACGATATCCGACCGCATGATGCCCTGGCCGTTGATGACGGAACCGAGTCCGCGGTCCCAGGCTGCCAGCACGATGCCGTAGCAGAGCGCGCCGAGGTCGAAGTGGCAGACTGCGCCGGGGTCGAGAACCCGGTCATAGGTCAGGACCAGCGAGACCGGCGCGTCGAATTGCCGGAACCCCCGCAGCACCCAGTCTTGCCGCATCGGCTTGTCGTCGCGCGCGATTCCCATCACCGCAAACAGCTGCTTGGCGATGTCGACCTGCCGCTTGCGGTGGATGCCTTCATATTCGCCGTGCGAAACGATGTCGCGCTTGGCCTTGGCGCCCGCGACCATCTCTTCCATGTTGCGCCGGCGCAATTGCTCCAGCGGCTCGCCGGTCAGCACGTGCACGTGCCAGGGCTGGGTATTCATCGAAGACGGCGCGCGCTTGGCGACCTCGATGATCTCCTCGATGACAGCACGCGGCACCCGCTGGTTCTTGAATCCACGCACGCTCTTGCGCGTGTGGACGAGTTCTTCGAAATCCATGGAAAACCCCCGAAATGCGCAGGGTGGGCAAAGGCGGGCCTTCGCGCCGTGCCCACCACTTTTACCCCACAATCTCAATTAACCCGCCGCAGCCGCCGCCTCGCCTTCGATCTTATCCTGCGTCCTGGTATCGAAATCGCCGGCGGCGTGGCGCTCGTGCAGCTGGCTCGAGGGCTCGCCCCAGGTGCGGTTGACCATGCGTCCCCGCTTGACCGCCGGGCGCGCGGCGATGGCATCGGCCCAGCGCTGCACGTTCTTGTACGACTGCACATCAAGGAATTCGCCGGCGCCATACAGCACGCCCTTGGCCAGTCCGCCGTACCAAGGCCAGACCGCGATATCGGCGATCGTATAGTCCTTGCCCGCCAGATATTCGCTCTCCCCAAGCCGCCGGTCGAGCACGTCGAGCTGACGCTTCACCTCCATCGCGAAGCGGTCGATGGCGTATTCGATTTTGGTCGGCGCATAGGCGTAAAAATGCCCAAAGCCGCCGCCGAGATAAGGCGCGCTGCCCATCTGCCAGAACAGCCACGACAGGGTTTCCACGCGTGCCGCGGTATCCGTCGGCAGCAGCGCCCCGAATTTTTCCGCCAGATGCATCAGGATGGCGCCGGATTCGAACACCCGGATCGGCTTCGGCCCGCTGCGGTCCATCAGCGCGGGTATCTTGGAATTCGGGTTGACCGCCACGAATCCGCTGCCGAACTGGTTGCCGTCGATCTTGATCAGCCAGGCATCGTACTCCGCGCCGGTATGGCCCAGCGCCAGCAGCTCCTCCAGCATGACAGTCGCCTTGACGCCGTTCGGCGTCGCCAGGGAATAAAGTTGCAGCGGATGGCGGCCGACCGGCAATTCCTTGTCGTGGGTCGGCCCCGCTATAGGACGGTTGATGCCGGCGAATTTTCCGCCGCTCTCCTTGTTCCAGGTCCAGACTTTTGGCGGGGTGTATTCGGCGGGCTCGGTCATTGGGTTGGCTCCAGGCAGCCGACGGTTTCGCCAGCCGAACTGATATCAACAAGGTTGGGACGAACCGCAAGGGCCAAGCGCGGTCCGCGGCGGCAACGCCCCAATGCAGAATGAAACGGGCTCACACCACCGAGCGATGCCGCTCAATGCAGGTCCGCAGCACCTCGTCGATCGGCCTGCTCCACCAGCCCTCGGAAAATATCTCGATTTCGGAATAGCCCGCAAAGCCCTGCGCCTCCACCGCCGCCCGCACCGATTTGATATCGATCAGGCCGTCGCCCATCATGCCGCGATCGTTGAGGATGTCCTTTGTCGGCACCAGCCAGTCGCAGACGTGAAACGCCAGAATCCGGTCCTTGCCGGCGCGCGCAATCTGCGGCAGCAATTCCGGGTCCCACCAGATGTGATAGACGTCGAGCGCCACACCGAGCGCGCCCGTGCGGGCGGGATCGAGCCGGTCGCAGATGTCGAGCGCCTGTTTTGTCGTGTTGACGCAGGCGCGGTCGGCGGCATAGGCCGGATGCAGCGGCTCGATCGCCAGCGGCATGTTTGCTTGCCTGGCGTATTCCATCATTTCGGCGATGGCATCGTTGACCTGCGTCCGCGCGCCCGCGATGTCCTTCGATGCCGCGCTGCCCGGCCGCGAATATTGCGGCAGGCCGCCGACCACCAGCACGATACAGGGCGCGCCGAGCGCTTTCGCTTCATCGACCGCGCGACGGTTGTCGTCGCGCGCCTCGATCCGATGCGCTGTATCCGCCGTGAACATGCCGCCGCGGCAATAGCCTGTAAGTTCCAGCCCGGCGTCGCGCACCGCGCGAACAGCGCGATCGAGCCCGACCGCCGCGACCTGGTCGCGCCAGGGATCGATGGCGCGGATGGCATGCCGCGCGCAGGCTTCGATGATGCCAAGCAGATCGCCCTGCTTGCGGACCGTCGCGGTGTTCAGTGACAGCCAGCGATGATCGGCCGAAAAATCCCGCATCACGCCTCGATGCCGCGCAGCGCCAGCACCGCCTTCATGCGCCGCGTCGCCAGTTCCGGATTGGACAGCAATCCGGCCTGGTCCGCCAGCCGGAACAGTTCGGCCAGATGCAGCGTCGAGCGCGTGCTCTCCTGCCCGCCGACCATCGTAAAGTGATCCTGGTGGCCGTTGAGATAGGCCATGAACACGATGCCGGTCTTGTAGAAGCGGGTCGGCGCCTTGAAGATGTGGCGCGACAGCGGCACCGTCGGCCCCAGCACGTCGTGGAAACCGGCCTCGTCGCCGGCCGCCAGCCGCGACAGCGCATAGGACGCGGCTGGCGCGATGGCGTCGAAGATGCCGAGCAGCGCGTGGGAAAAGCCTTGCTCGTCGCCGGCGATCAGTTCGGCGTAATTGAAGTCGTCGCCGGTATACATCTTCACTGATTTGTCGAGCCGGCGGCGCATGTCGATTTCGCGCTGCTTGTCGAGCAGCGAGACTTTCACGCCATCGACCTTGGCGGCGTTGGCGTTGATGATGCCGACCGCGATATCCATCGCGGTATCGAGGCTTTTGGTGCCCCAGTAATTCGCCAGCGCCGGATCGAACATGTCGCCGAGCCAGTGGATGATGACGGGTTCACGGACCTGCGACAGCACGCGGTTGTAGACCCTGGCGTAGTCGTCTGCGCTGCGACCAAGCTTTGCGAGAGCCCGCGACGCCATCAGGATGATGCGCCCGCCGGCCTTTTCAACCGCCGCGATCTGCTCCTCATAGGCCCGGATGACGTCGTCGATGGTCCTGGCGTCCTCCGCTGCGAGGTGATCGGTGCCGGCGCCGGAAAACACCAGCGCGCCGCCCCTTGCCTTCGCCGCACGCACCGAGCGCTGGATCAATTCGAGCGAGGTCGGCCAGTCCAGCCCCATACCGCGTTGCGCGGTATCCATGGCTTCGGCGACGCCGAGGCCGAGGTCCCAGATATGCTCACGGAACGCAATGGTGCGGTCCCAGTCAACCGCTGAGGTAAGCCAGGGATCGACGTCGGCCAGCGGATCAGAAACCACATGCGCGGCGGAGAACGCCACGCGGTTCAGCGTACCCTCGAGCCTGGCGGGAAAGCTGCGCGACGCCGAGCGACGATAGTTCTCGATCAGGCCGCCGCCGGCGGGCAGTTTCAGCTGATATGATGAAACGGGCATAACCGGTTTGTTCATGCCCCCCTCCTCACAGCTCGATCGGTGCGACGTCGACCCAGCGCCGCTCGCGCCAGCTCTGCAGCGCGCATTCGGCAAGCTGCACGCCCTTGGCGCCTTCCAGCAGCGTATACTTGTAGGGCGCGTCCTCGCAGACATGGCGGATGAACATCTCCCACTGCTCCTTGAAACCGTTGTCGTAGGAGGTGTTCTCCGGCAGCTTCTGCCAGTCGCCATAGAAGTCGTGGGTACGCTTTTCGTCGGGATTCCATACCGGGCGCGGCGTCGCCTGACGGGCCTGAATCACGCAATCGGAAAGCCCGGCTACCGCCGAGCCATGGGTACCATCGACCTGGAAGGTCACGAGATCGTCGCGGTAGACCCGCGTCACCCAGGACATGTTGATATGCGCGATCACGCCGCCCTTGAGCTTGAAGGTGGCGTAGGCGGAATCGTCCGCCGTCGCCTTGTACTTCTTGCCCTTCTCGTCCCAGCGGTCGGGAATATCGGTGGTGCCGAGACAGCTCACGCTTTCGACATCGCCGAAGAGATTGTCGAGCACATAACGCCAGTGGCAGACCATGTCCAGAATGATGCCGCCGCCGTCATCGCTGCGGTAATTCCACGACGGACGCTGTGCCTCCTGCCAGTCGCCCTCGAATACCCAGTAGCCGAATTCGCCGCGCACCGCGGTGATGCGGCCGAAGAAGCCGGTGTCGCGGAGGAAGGCGAGTTTCTTCAGGCCCGGCAGAAACAGCTTGTCCTGCACGGTGCCATGCTTGAGGCCCTTGGCGGCGGCAAGCTTGAGCACCGCCACGGCTTCATCGAGGTTGGTCGCGATCGGCTTTTCGCAATAGACGTGCTTGCCTGCGTTGATCGCCTTGGTCAGCAGCGACGGCCGCGCCTTGGTGGTCGCGGCGTCGAAGAAGATGGTGTCGCTCTCGTCCCGCAAGGCGGCATCGAGGTCGGTGGTCCAGCGCGCCACATTGAAGCGTTTCGCCAGCCCCTCGATTTTCTCCGCGTCCCGGCCCACCAGAATCGGATCCGGCATCATGCGGTCGCCATTGCCGAGCAGCACGCCGCCGGCATCACGGATCGCGACGATCGAGCGGATCAGATGCTGGTTCAGCCCCATGCGGCCGGTGACACCGTTCATGATCACGCCGAGGCGGTGCGTTGTCATATTGATTGCTCCTGCAGACTTTTTGTTTTTGGTTGTTGAAGCGGCGCCAGGGCCGTCCACTCCGGATGAACTTTTGAGGCAAAGCCCGGCGTCGCCAGCGATCCCGTCAGGAGATCGCCGTCATCGATCGACAGCCGGACTTTGTTGCCGTCGCTGGCGTAGAGATCGGGATGTGCCGAGAGGAACGCCTGCGCCTCAGCCGCCGGCGTATCGGCAAAGCCGTCGACATAATGGTGCCCGTTGCGCTCGGCATGGGTGACGCCGATCAGCGCGCCCAGCGCCAGATCCTGCTGCACGCCGAGCCCGGCCTGACAGGTCAGGTCCTCGCCCGAGATGAAGAACCGCTCGCCATCCGCGCTCCATTTGGCGGCGCGGGTGGCGTTGACAACAGACTTGTAGATGCCCTTGCAGGATTTCGAGGAGATGCCGCGGTAGCCGAGCGCGCGAGCAGCCGGGAACGCATCGTACGAATCATCGGCTTCGTCGATGATGATGTCGCGCCGGGCAAGCTGACCGAGCGGCGATTGCCTGAAACTGTCGCGCGGCATCGGCTGCTCGATATAGAGCAGTTTGGCCGCGATCGGTCTCAAGGCGGCATCGCGGTCGAAACGATCGACCAGCGCACCAAGTGCTATGAGATCGGCATATTGCTCGTTGGCATCCAGCGTGACGCTGTAATCATGCGGCAGCGTGCTCAGTTCGGCGCCGATCCGGATCAACCGCGCCGCGTCAGCCTCGGGATCGCCATTGAGCTTGAGCTTGAAAAAGCGGGCGCCGGCGTTTTCGTGTGGGTCGGCAACACCGCCCTTGCCTTCGATCTGATCGTCCATGCCGACGGTATGCCGGACCGCGACGCGCTCCAGACGCTTCCGTTCTGCCAGAAATTGCGCGATGTCGTTATCGCCGAGATCAGGCGACAGCCGCGCATCCATTCCGGCGACATTCTGCACCATGCCTTCGAAGAAGTTGAGGCCAAGCCCGCGCAGCAGCGCGTCCAGGATCGCCTTGTCGATCTCGGCCGGCCCGAAACCGGCGGCCAGCGGCGGGATGTCCTCCTTCGCGCAGGCCTCGACCTGCGCCGCGATGACGGCGGCGTGATGCCCGAACGAGATGTCGAATCTGGATCGTGCCAGATAAAGCTCGCGTGCGATCGCAAGCGCCCGGCGCAATCCATCGACGGTCTGCTGCGGCGAAAGATGCACGCGCTTGTCGAACCATTTCGCGGCCATCATTTCGGCGCCGGCGCCGATCGCGGTGCCCTTGCCTTCGATCTCGATTTCGGCGCGCACGAACACCTGCACGGACGATGTGATGACCGCGCTGCCGAACCGGAACGGCTTGGCGAACGGGATCGGTCGCTCAAAGAATGAAATATCCCGCACGGCGATACGTGGCGGCATGGCGTTTCCTGCCTTTAGTCCAGCGTGCTCTGGGTGAAAAAATGCTTGCGGATGCGTTGCACCAGTTCGGTGAAGACGGGATCGGCCATGGCGTCGAGCGAGCGTGGCCGCGGCAGCGGCACGTCGTAGATCGCCGCGATCGAGCCGGGACGTTCGGTCATGACCAGCACGCGGTCGGCCAGGAACACGGCCTCGGGAATCGAATGCGTGATCAGGAGCACGGTCTTGCCGGTCTCGCGCTGGATCCGCATCAGCTCGACATTCATGCGCTCCCGCGTCATGGCGTCGAGCGCGCCGAACGGCTCGTCCATCAGCATGATCTTGGGATCGTGCACCAGCGCCCGGCAGATCGACGCCCGCTGCTGCATGCCGCCGGATAGTTGCCACGGCAGCTTCTTCTCAAAGCCTTCGAGCCCGACCAGTTTCAGCAGATCCTTGGCGCGCGGCAGATATTTGTCGCGCGGCAGGCCCTTCATGTCGATCGGCAGCATCACATTGGCGAGGATGTTGCGCCACGGCAGCAGCAGCGAGTTCTGGAACACGATGCCGACATTGCCATGCGGTTTTGTGACTGCCTCGCCCTCGACGAAGACTTCGCCGGTCGAGGGCGCCAGCAAGCCGGAGATCATCTTCAACAGGGTGGACTTGCCGCAGCCGGACGGGCCGACCACGACAAAGAACTCGCCGGCATTGATGTGAAAATCCAGCGGCTTCAGCGACGCCACGTCGCCATCGCGCGACCGGTAGGTCTTCGACACGCCTGACAGCGTGATGCCCGGCGTGCCGCTGGCAGCACGGTCCGACACCACGCGCAGATGCGCGGCTGGTTGATTGACGCCGGCTGGGTTGGTCGCTGGGTTCATTCCGAATCCATTGGAAACCGATGTTCAGGATCCGTCATTGCGAGCGCAGCGAAGCAATCCAGCTTTGGTAAATCAAGATGGATTGCTTCGTCGCTGCGCTCCTCGCAATGACGGGGAGGAAGCGAAGCCCTACTTCGGCAGATAGTCATTGGTATAGAACGCCTTCGGGTTATCCTTGGCCTTGGCTTCGAGGCCGCCATACTCGACCATCAAATTGACGCTGTCGGTCATGTTGGCGTCGGTGACGTGGAACGGCCGCTTGCCCTTGGTTTCCGCCGTGCGATACAGCGGGATCGTCAGCTCAAAACCCTTGGTCAGCGTTTCGATCTTGCCGCCCTTCGGATTGGCGTCGAGGATCGCCTGCGCCGCGCCCTTGGGGTCCTTCTCTGCGGCTTCGACCGCCTTGGTGGAGGCCGACATGAAGCGCTTGACGAGGTCAGGATTGGCCTTGATGTAATCGGTGTTGGCGACCAGGCCCGAGCAAACCATGTTGATGCCATAGTCTGCGAACTTGATCGGGAAGACGTCCTTGCCGGTGGCGTCCTTGATCTTCATCGACTGGTCCATGACGTATCCGAGCAGCAGATCCGCCTGGCCGTTGATCACGGCGTTCAGCTTGGTCTGGCCGTCGCCGGCCACCGTCTTGAAGTCGGCTTCCTTCAGCCCGGTCTTCTTCAGGAAAAGCGGCCAGATCTGGGTCATGGAATCCGCCGGCGTAATCGCCACCGTCTTGCCCTTGATATCCTCGGGCTTCTTGATGTTCTTCTCGACAAAGCCCATCGCCGACATCGGGCTGGTCTGCAGCAGCACGCCGGTGGAGACGATCGGCGCGCCCTTGACCGCCGCGCGCATCATGGTGGGCACGTCGACATAACCGAAGTCGGCGGTCTTGGCGGCGACGGCCTGGGTGGTCGCCGCGGAACCGCGGCCTTCCTGGATTTCGAGGTCGATGCCTTCGGCGGCATAGATGCCCTTGGCCTTGCCGTAATAGAACGGCGCGTGCTCGCCATAGACGTACCAGTTCAGCATC
>JBBQUA010000085.1:0-20714 GCA_038212905.1 Hyphomicrobiales bacterium | reverse complement strand
CAGCAGCGTGCGCCAGGTGCGCGCCATTTCGAACAGGTAGATGGCGCGGACGGCCCGGAAATTCATGACGCCCTCACCAGGCTGACGAAGATGTCTTCCAGCGACGACTGGCTGGTATCGAGATCGGAGATGCGGATGCCGGCGGTTCTGAGGTCGCTGAGCAGGCTGGTGATGCCGGTGCGCTCGCCCCTGGTGTCGTAGTGATAGGTAACGCTGCGGCCGTCTTCCGAAAGTTCGAGGTTGTAGGCGGCGAGGTTGTCGGGAATCGCCTCAATCCTGGCCTGGAGATGCAGCTTGAGCTCTTTTTTGCCGAGCTTCTGCATCAGGCCCGCCTTGTCCTCGATCAGGATGATCTCGCCCTTGTTGATGACGCCGATGCGGTCGGCCATCTCCTCGGCTTCTTCGATGTAATGCGTGGTGAGGATGATGGTGACGCCGGAGGCCTGCAGCGCCCGCACCACTTCCCACATGCCCTTGCGCAATTCGACGTCGACGCCCGCGGTCGGCTCGTCGAGGAACAGGATCTGCGGCTCGTGCGACAGCGCTTTTGCAATCATCACCCGGCGCTTCATGCCGCCGGACAGCGTGACGATCTTGGAATCCTTCTTGTCCCACAGCGACAGGTCCTTCAGCACCTTCTCGATATGAGCGGGGTTCTTCGGCTTGCCGAACAGGCCGCGGCTGAAGCTGACGGTCGCCCACACCGATTCGAAGGCGTCGGTGTGCAGCTCCTGCGGCACCAGCCCGATCATCGCGCGCGCCGCGCGATAATCCCTGTTGATGTCATGACCGTCGACGGTAACGCGGCCCTCGCTCAGGTTAGCGATGCCGCAGATGATGCTGATCAGCGTGGTCTTGCCAGCGCCGTTCGGCCCCAGCAGCGCGAAGATCTCGCCCCGCCTGATGTCGAGGTTGATTCCGTTGAGCGCCTTGAAACCGGAGCCATAGGTCTTCGACAGATTTGCAACGGAGATGATGGGAGTCATGCGGGGCTTGATGATCTGAATGGGAAGGGTGGGTGGCTAAAGCGGCACGATGGCCGGCTTAAGGCAGGCGCCTTCGGGGTGGGCAGGCAGAGATAGGAACCCCGAGGTCACAGCGCAATCGCTGTCGCCGCAGAAATCACTGATTCCGCGCCAATCACAAAATTGCGAAAACAACCCCATGCAATGTTAGCCCTCGGCCAATTCCCTGGGATCCCTGGCCGCTTCGAAGCGGGACGCAAAATCGACGGGCAATGCCACCAGTTGCGCCGAACGGTCGATCGAGCCACCAAGGATAGCGGCGGCGGCGATCTGCTTGGCGAGCCGGGTATATTCGGACCAGACGAGATTAAACATCATCGGCGGCTGCTCGCCGTAGGCGAGCATCTGCGCGCAGCGCTCATTGGCGCCTTCGGTCAGCCACCATCGCTGCGCCAGCGTCACCAACTGTCTGAAATGGCGCAGCGTGCCGGTTTGCTGGGCCAGCGGAACGCCGGCCAGTTCGGCGCAGTGGGTCAGCCAGTTGAGGCCGGCCAGGATGGCAATCGAGTAATCTACCCTCGCGGTGCCGGTGAAATCGATCACGGTGTTTTCGTGCGGGCGCTGGAACAGATAACCGTCGATCATGTCGAGCTGACGCGCAGCCTCGCTCAGCAGCCCGAATTCTTGACCGGGCACCGCGATGACATACTGCATCGCTTCCAGCCTGACGTGATCCCAGACCGAGGCGACATCGCCGGCCGCGTCGGCCAGCGTCCGTTTGCATGCGGGATAGATCAGTTTGCCCTGGTCGATATCGGCGAGATAGCTGGGAACGCGCTGGCGCAGGTCCTGGAGCAGAGCGTCGGGTCGGGCGCGACCTGCCGGCGGCTGCTGCACCGCCGGGCTCTTCTGTACTTTCGAATGCAACCAGCCGAACAAGTCTGCTGCCCCCGATCAAGGCTTCATTCTGATGTTAGACCGGCTCGACGAAATGATCGACTGTCTATTTATTGAATAACGTCGCCAGGGAGGCCAATGCGCTCACTCTGCTGCGTGAGCGCGCGCAGAAAATTCGACAAACGCGATCACCGCATCTTTGGCATCTTCCAGAAATTCAGGGTCGCTGCGTAGTTGGTCGATGGTACTCGGTGGTTTGAATTCAGTCGATCCGTCGGGGTTAGTCCAGTCTTCGGCGGCAAATTGCAGAACTTCCACGGCCTGCTGCATGGCCTCGTCGATGGTGTCTCCACCGGTGAACACACCAGGAATGTCGGGAAACGACACGCCGTAGCAACTGTCGGTATCCTTGTGGATCAATGCGATGTAGTGCGGCATCGCGATCTCCTAATCCTTGTCCCAGCCGACTTGGCGATAAATAGCATGAACTAGTCCAATCGGTATATCTCGCTTCGGATGCGTGATGATCGTTGTCTTCCTTGTTACTGGATGACGAAATTTGTGATGCGATCCTCGTACGCTAATCAACCGGAAACCGTCCTTCTCCAGCCGTCTTATAAAGTCACGGCTATCTCTTGGCATGCCTGCCTCCCATCAAATCATATGACGGAAGGGAGAAAGTGGCCAGCCCGTGTGAAGTGAGCGCTAAACCCGCTCCACGAAACTATCGACCACCTTCTTCTCGCCGGCCTTTTCGAACGCGATGGTCAGCTTGTTGCCGTCGATTTTCACCACGTTGCCGTAGCCGAATTTCTGGTGAAACACGCGGTCGGCCAGCGTGAACTCCGAAGTGGTGCCGGTGGATTTCGCGATCAGCTCGCCCTCGATGGTGACAGGACCGCGCTTGGTGGCGAAGCCGCTGCCGCGCGAGCCTGAGGTATCGTTGCGCGAATTTGAAAACGGCGACTGGCTTTCGTTGAAGCCGCCGCCGGCCTGGCCGCCGCCACGGCCGCCATTCTGGTTGCGGGCGCGGTTGGCCTGGGCGCGCTGCCAGCCCGGCGTCGAATAGCTGGAGCCGAAGGATTCCACATTGTCGAAGCGCGACGGGCCGTAACCACTGCTGCCGCCCCAGCCGGAGCCGCCCTTGGATTCCGTGATCTCGACATTGTGCGCCGGCAATTCATCGAGAAAGCGCGACGGGATCGTGGTCGACCAGGTCCCGTGAATCCGCCGGTTGGTGGCAAAATACAGTTTGGCGCGGCGGCGCGCCCGGGTGATGCCGACATGGGCGAGGCGGCGCTCTTCCTCAAGGCCGGCGCGGCCCTGTTCGTCGAGCGTACGCTGGCTCGGAAACAGGCCTTCCTCCCAGCCCGGCAGGAACACATTGTCGAATTCCAGCCCTTTGGCCGAATGCAGCGTCATCAGCGACACCGCGTCGTCCTCGGCGCCGCCGTCGCGGTCCATCACCAGCGAGATGTGTTCGAGGAAGCCCTGCAGGTTTTCGAATTCCTCCATCGAGCGCACCAGCTCCTTGAGGTTTTCGAGCCGGCCGGCGGCGTCGGCGGAGCGGTCCTTCTGCCACATCTCGGTGTAGCCGCTCTCGTCGAGCACGATTTCGGCCAGTTCAGTGTGCGAGGTGACTTCGCGCTGCACGCGCCAGCGGTCGAAACTGGCGATCAGGCCGCGCAGCGACCCGCGCGCTTTCGGCTTCAGCTCGTCGGTGTCGACCACGGCGCGGGCGGCCTCGAACAGCGGCATGCGGCGCTTGCGGGCGTGGTCGTGCAGCATCTGCACGGTGGCGTCGCCGAGGCCACGTTTGGGCACGTTGACGATGCGCTCGAAGGCGAGGTCGTCGGCCGGCGAATTGATCACGCGCAGATAGGCCAGCGCGTCGCGGACTTCGGCGCGCTCGTAGAAGCGCGGGCCGCCGATCACGCGATAGGGCAGGCCGAGCGTGACAAAACGGTCTTCGAACTCGCGCATCTGGAACGAGGCCCGCACCAGGATCGCGATGTCGTTGAGCTTGTGGCCGTCGCGCTGCAGTTGCTCGATTTCCTCTCCGATGGCGCGGGCTTCCTCTTCGGAATCCCAGGAGCCGGTGACGGTGACCTTTTCGCCATCGACGTCCTCGGTGCGCAGCGTCTTGCCCAGCCGTCCCTCGTTGTGGGCGATCAAATGCGAGGCGGCGGCAAGGATGTGGCCGGTGGAGCGGTAATTGCGTTCCAGCCGGATCACCTTGGCGCCGGGAAAATCGTGGTCGAAGCGCAGGATGTTATCGACCTCGGCGCCACGCCAGCCATAGATCGACTGGTCGTCGTCGCCGACGCAGCAGATGTTTTTCGGAGCGGTGAGGGGGGAGGGCGGGGCGATCTGCTCCCTCTCCCCGTCCTTCACGGGGAGAGGGTCGGGGTGAGGGGCGCTCTCTGCGGAAACCGGTTGCGCGATGGACTCCCCCTCACCCGGATTGCTTCGCAATCCGACCTCTCCCCGCAAGCGGGGAGAGGTGGAAGCAGACGGCGCCTGCGACAACAGCCGTAGCCACAGGTACTGCGCGACGTTGGTGTCCTGGTATTCGTCCACCAGGATGAACTTGAAGCGGTGCTGGTATTGCCGGAGCACATCGGGATGCTCGCGGAACAGCCGGATGTTTTCCAGCAGCAGATCGCCGAAATCGGCGGCGTTGAGGATTTTCAGGCGCTCCTGATAGAGCGCGTAGAGCTTGCCGCCGCGGCCGTTGCCGAACACCGCGGCTTCCCCCGGCGGCACCTGCGACGGCGTCAGCCCACGATTCTTCCAGCCATCGATCAGTCCGGCCAGCATCCGCGCCGGCCAGCGCTTGTCGTCGATATTGTCGGCCGCGAGCAGTTGTTTCAGCAGCCGGACCTGGTCGTCGACATCGAGCACGGTAAAATTGGATTTCAGCTGCACCAGTTCGGCGTGGGTGCGCAGGATCCTGCCGCCGATCGAGTGGAAGGTGCCGAGCCATGGCATGCCCTCGACGGCCTGGCCCAGCATCTGGCCGAGCCGCAGCTTCATCTCGCGCGCCGCCTTGTTGGTGAAGGTGACCGAAAGGATCTCGCCGGGGCGGGCGCGGCCCATGCTAAGGATGTGGGCGATCCGGCAGGTCAGCACCTTGGTCTTGCCGGTGCCGGCGCCCGCCAGCACCAGAACCGGTCCGTCCAGCGTTTCCACCGCCTCGCGCTGCTCCGGATTGAGCCCGGCGAGAAATTGCGGAGCCGCGGTCGCCCGGGCGCGCGCGGCAATGCCGCCCGCCGCAGGCTGGTGCGCGGGGACGGCTTGATGGGGCAGCTTGTTCGGCTCGGTCATATGCGAATCGTCTTCCGCCCACGATGGCACCGCGGGGCCGTGAAGGGGAGCCTTCATAGCAGGATTGATCGGCATATAGGGTTTTTGCGGCGGATTTGACAGGCGTTATCCCGTGCCAAGACGGGCGCCTTTTGATCCCCCGGAGGTGACTTTGTTCCCCGCGATATCGGCAATTTGAGCGGTTTACCCAGCCTGACGCTCGATCGCTACGTCGAGGGCATCGCCACCTTGCGGCCGGTGCCCTCGGGGCGTGCGATCGCGGCGTGAGTCTTCAGCACCGCCGCGATGCGGGCGCGGATGTCGGGCGGAAACGGCGCCGTCTTGCGCTGGGCCATGTCGATGTGGAGCGTCATGTTCTCCGAGGTGGCGGACAGCCAGCCCTCGGTGGCATGGCGCAGTTCCTCGAACGTATGCAGCCGCTTCTCATCGGCATCGAGCAGGTAGACCGCGACCTGCACGGGATCGCCGAGGTGGATCTCGCGCAAATAGCGCACATGGCATTCCGCGGTGAATGTCGAGCAGTGCCGCTCCTTCATATAGCCCGGCCCGATCCCGAGCTGCAGCCAGAGCTGGTCGATCGCGCGGTCCAGCATCACGTTGTAATAGGCCATATTGAGATGGCCGTTGTAGTCGATCCATTGCGGCTCGATCTGCATCACCGAGGACAGAAACGGCGCTGGCGGCATATCCCCAGCGGCGGAAGCGGTTGTCATGATCCATCCCTGTTTGTTCGTCGGGGTCACTTGACCCCTTATATATCCTTTGCCACGGTCTTCTAAAGCCGGGAGGAATTTTGCGTGGCGACAACGATAACCAACCATCCGAAGCGGCCGGACCCGCAGGCGCTGAAAGGCGCCATCGATGCGCTGGCCGCGCGGTTCGGCAACCGGCTGATCACCTCGCAGGCGGTGCGCGACCAGCACGCCCATACCACGACCTGGCTGGCCTCGCAGCCGCCGGACGCGGTGGTCATGGCGCAGGAAACCCCTGACATCCAGGACGTGGTGCGGATTTGCGCCCGGTTCGGCGTTCCCGTGATCGCGTTCGGCACCGGCACCTCACTGGAGGGCCAGGTCAACGCGCCGGCCGGCGGGATCTGCATCGATCTGCGCGACATGAACAAGGTGCTCGCCGTCCATGCCGAGGATCTGGACTGCGTGATCCAGCCCGGCGTCACCCGCAAGGCGCTCAACGAGCACCTGCGCGACCAGGGCGTGTTCTTCCCGATCGACCCCGGCGCCGACGCCTCGCTGGGCGGCATGGCCTCGACGCGCGCCTCCGGCACCAATGCGGTGCGCTACGGCACCATGCGCGACAATGTGCTGGCGCTGAAAGTGGTGCGCGGCGACGGCGAGATCATCACCACGGGCACGCGGGCGAAGAAATCCTCCGCCGGGTACGACCTGACGCATCTGTTCGTCGGCGCCGAGGGCACCCTCGGCATCATCTCCGAACTCACCATCAAGCTGTGCGGCATTCCCGAGACCATCGCGGCGGCGGCGTGTTCGTTCGAGACCGTGCGCGGCGCCTGCCAGGCCACCATTCTGGCGATCCAGACCGGGATTCCCGTCGCGCGCATCGAACTGCTCAACGCCGAGCAGGTGCGGGCCTGCAATTCCTATTCGAAACTGACGCTGCCGGAGACACCGCTGCTGTTGCTCGAGTTCCACGGCAGCGAGAACGAAGTCGCCGAGCAATCCAGGAATTTCAGCGAGATCGCCAAAGAGTGCGGCGGCGGGGATTTGTGGCAGGCACGGCACGACGCCTATTGGTCGGTCAAGGCGCTGCGTCCCGGCGCCGGCGTGGTGGCGACCGACGTCTGTGTGCCGATCTCCCGGCTGTCCGATTGCGTCACCGAAACCGAAGAGGACCTGAAACGCCTCAACCTGCTGTCGCCGATCGTCGGCCATGTCGGCGACGGCAATTTCCATTGCTCGCTGGTGTGCGACGTCGACAACGCCGAAGAGATGGCGCGGGGCGAGGATTTCATGCACCGGCTGGTCGAGCGCGCCCAGGCGATGGGCGGCACCTGCACCGGCGAGCACGGTATCGGGCAGGGCAAGCAGAAATATCTCGAGGCCGAACTCGGGTCCGAGGCTCTCGACGCCATGCGCGCCGTGAAGGCGGCGCTCGATCCGCAGAACATTTTTAATCCAGGAAAGATATTGCCGGCGGTGTAGGGCCTCAGGCGCGTACGGCTCACCGGCCGCAAGACTGCCCTGTGCTCATCCAGGCGGGCAGATATTCAGGGCGCGTGGCGATGCTGTGGTTTGGCAAGAACGAGCGCAGGGAAATCTGGGACGAGGCGATTCAATGGCCGATCGGCGACATCGAGGCCGCCAAAAAAATACGTGACATCTGCCGTTCCGCAGCCGACAGCGCCGAAAAAGCCGCGGGCTTCGCCGGCCGCCCGGACAACAAGAAGCACAAATACGAGACCGAGCGTTATGAGCGGGCCGCCAAGGCGGCGATGGAGATCGCGATGAAGATTTCCGATGAGCTGATGCGCGATTCCGCCGTCCGCCAGATCGTGGACCTGTGCATGAAGGCCAATGACGTGAGAACGGCGCGGATCCTGTTTCGCGCGATCCAGGCGACATCCATCACGGCTGATGTCTTGAACGACCACCCGACGCTGCGGCAGTAACTTTCGATTCAAGCAATAAAACTCCGTAAAACTGCGGTGAAACCAGTTGCCGGGCACGCCTGAATTCACGCATCTTTAGCCACGCGGTCATCATCGACGTGGAACTCTGGCGCGCTACGTGCGGCGTTAAGTTCCTTCTGTGCTGTTGGAGCAGGGCGAAAATGTTCCGCGCTTTCGGCAAGTGGATGGCTGCGATGCACATACGAATTTTGGCGATCGTCATGCTGGGCCTGATCGGCCCGGCAAATGCCGACACGCTACGGGCAGGGGGGCTGGGCGCCACCACGCAATTGCTGCCCGCTCTGTTTGCTTCGTTTGCCGGGACACAACCAGGCAGCGGCAGCGCCATCGAGGTGATTCCCAGCCTTGGCAGCAGCGGCGGACTGAGAGCCTTGGCGGAAGGCGCGCTCGATATCGCGGTCTCCGGCCGTCCCCTGAACGCTACGGAACTAAAGCAGGGGATGAAGGCGGTTGTCAGCATGCGCACGCCGTTCGTGATGGTCACATCCCACCCCAGCCCAAACGGTTTAAAGAGTAACGAAATCGCCGAGCTGTTCGGTGCACACAAATCGGCGTGGGGCGATGGCTCGCCGATCCGCGTAATCCTGCGGCCGAAGAGCGACACCGACACCATGATTTTGGGAGGATTGTTCCCGGGGATGGTCGCGGCGCTGGAAGCAGCCCGGACCCGACATGACGTTCCGGTCGCGGCTACCGATCAGGACAATGCGTCGGCGGCCGAGCGAATTGCAGGGTCGCTGACAGGATCGACCCTCACGCAAATCAAGACCGAACGACGTCCGTTGCGTTTGGTGTCCGTCGATGGGGTGGCGCCTACGCTGGAGGCCCTGGAGAACGGCACGTATCCCTTCAGCAAGACGATCTATTTCGTATTGCCGGCGAGGCCCAATCCCCGCGCAGAGGGTTTTATGGCGTTCCTGCAGTCGCCTGCAGGTCGAGCCATGCTGCGGGACCACGGCAATCTGCTGATGCCTGTCGAGACTAAATCATGAGTTCCCTGAAAGGCATCGTCACCACCATCGGCACAGCGGTTGCGGTGGTGACCGCGGTGTCGCTACCCGCCGCATATTTTGCCGCCGGCTACAGCAGCCTGTCGCAGCGTCTCGACTTCGAAACGGAACTCAAGGCGGGGTACCTCGCGAAATACATCAATGGTCACTCGGCACTCTGGCAGTATCAAAATGTCCGAATAGCCGAATTGCTCAGCCAGACCGATGCCGCCGATCTGACCTTCCGAAAGCGCGTTGTCGACTCTTCCAACAAGACCGTTCTCGACCAGGGTGGCGAGGCGGCGGCCCCGGGTCTGGCGCGAAGAAAATCGGTGCTGGTTGCCGGGTCCAGCGTGGCCTATGTCGAACTCGAAGCGAGCCTGCGACCGCTGCTGCAAAACACGTTTCTCGCGGCGCTGTTCAGCGGGCTGCTCGGCCTCGGCATATTCTTCGCGCTGCGGGTCTTTCCACTTCGGGTGCTCGACCGCACCTTGGGACAGCTCGAGCGGTCCAGCGCCGCCCTCGCCCAGACCAATGAGCGATTCAAGGCGGCCCTGACCCATATGTCGCACGGGCTCAGCATGTTCGACGCCGAAGGCCGGCTGGTCGTCAACAACGACCGCTTTGCCGCGATGTATGACGTTTCGCCTGACGTCATCAGGGCGGGCAGCACCTTCGAGGATTTCCTGAGGCACCGGGCGTTGCAAGGCTATTTCAAGAGCGACCCGGACCAGGAATTGCAGGCGCTGCTGAAACTCGGGGATCGGGAGGCACAGGTGCTCGCGGCCGGCAGCGGGCGCTCCATCGCGGTCATCAGCCATCCCTTGCCGACCGGCGGGTGGGTTTCGACCCATGAGGACATTACCGAGAAGCTGGCCGCGCAGGCCGAGATTTCGCACATGGCGCATCATGACGCGCTGACCGGTTTGCCGAACCGGGTTTTCCTGCGACAGCGGATGGAAGCGCTGGTCAACCAGCTTGGGCGCGATCAGAAGTTTGCGGTGCTCTACTTCGACCTCGACCGCTTCAAGGTCGTCAACGACGCCTTGGGGCATCCGCTGGGGGACAAACTCCTGAGGCAAGTCGCGGCCCGCACACGCAAATGCCTTCGCTCTGGCGAGACGCTTGCAAGGCTGGGCGGCGATGAGTTTGTGATCCTGCAAACCCAGGTGGATCATGCTGAAGACGCGAGTGCGCTCGCGGCGCGCCTCATCGAAGAGATCGGCGCTCCCTTCGACCTCGATGGCCATCAGGTCACCATCGGCGTCAGCCTTGGTATCGCAATGGCGCCCGGTGATGCGAGATGTCCGGACGAATTGCTGAGGAATGCCGACATGGCGCTTTATCGCGCCAAGGCCGATGGCAGGAACACCTGCCGATTCTTCGAGCCGGAAATGGACCGGCTGATGCAGGCGCGCCGAACGCTCGAACTCGACCTTCGCAAGGCCATCGCAAACAGCGAGTTCGTGGTTTACTATCAACCTCTGATCAAGCTGGAGACCGAAGAGATATGCGGCTTCGAAGCGCTGGTGCGCTGGAAGCATCCGGTGCACGGGCTAATTCCGCCGCTGGAATTCATTCCGCTGGCCGAAGAAACCGGCCTGATTGTCCCGATCGGCGAATGGGTGCTCCGCAATGCATGCGCCGAAGCTGCAAAGTGGCCAAGCGATATCCGGATCGCGGTCAATCTGTCGCCGACTCAGTTCAAGGTGGGCGACATCTGCCAGGTGGTGGTGAGTGCGTTGGCGCATTCCGGTCTCGAAGCCGCTCGCCTGGAACTCGAGATCACCGAGTCCGTGCTGCTGTTCGACAACGCAGCGACTCTCGAAACCCTGCATCAACTCAGAAGCCTCGGCGTTCGCATCTCGATGGATGATTTCGGCACCGGCTATTCATCGCTCAGTTACCTGCGCAGCTTCCCGTTCGACAAGATCAAGATCGATCGCTCGTTCGTGCACGATCTCGAATGCAACGAGGATTCCAAGGCGATCGTCCGGGCGGTCACCGGGCTTGGGGCCAACCTCGGAATGGCAACCACCGGCGAGGGCGTGGAAACCCGGGCCGAGGTCGATTACCTGCGTGCCGAGGGCTGCACCGAGGCGCAGGGCTACTTCTTCAGCAGGCCCAAGCCAGCCAGCGAGGTTGCCGGTATGCTGGCGGAGCGCAATGTGAAATTGTCGGCGGTCGCCTGACGGCTTCCGGGGGCCGCAACGGTTCGCCGCGCGTCAGGGTAACAGTTCAAATTGCAGCATCATTTCATTGTCTTCATGTTCGAGGACATGGCAGTGCCAGGGATATTTTCCAGGCACGCCCTCGAAGCGCGCGATGATGCGGACGACATCGCCGGGCTCGACCCGCACGGTATCTTTCCATCCCCGTTCCTGAGGTGGCGGCCGGACACGGCTGCCCCGCAGATAAGGCTCGACCGGAACAGGATCGGGGCCTTCGCCGGGGATCTCTGCTTTCCATGCCTTCAAATAATCGTCGGCATCGAACTTCTGGCGATCGAGCACCTGGAAGCGGACCAGATGCAGGTGAATCGGATGGGAGTCATCCGTGGGATTGATCAGGTGCCATATTTCGGTATCGCCGGTTTTGCATTGGATCGTGACCGGGGCATCCCACTTTCTCCCGTTGAGCAGGACGATGGCCGGCTCGCCCCTGGCATCGCTGTATTCGCGAAACGCCATGTAGCGCACTTTGGCTCCCTGTTCCGGCAGCGGCGCGACGGCGCGCAGCCTGTCGGGAATGCGCGCCGTGTCCGGCCGGGCGAGCGGCTTGCTGACGCGGAATTCCATGACATTCGCCGTCGTGCCGCGGTCCGGCGCCTTGCCGTTCGGATAAGGCGTCGGCGCATCGTTCAGCAGGCGGATCGCGCCGCGCGCGCCGCGGAAGTCCACGATGACGTCGACCCGCTCGGCGGGCGCCAGCAGGATGCGACGCACTTCGACGGGGGCGGGCAGCAATCCCTGATCGCTCCCGATCTGCATGAAGCTCCGGCCGTCAGCGAGCCGCAACCGGTAGAAGCGTGCGTTCGAGGCATTGACGATGCGCAACCGGTATTTCCGCGGCTCTACCTCGAGAAATGGCCACACCTTGCCGTTCACGAGAATCGTGTCGCCGAAATACTCGGGCACCCAGGGGCCCGGATGGTCGGGCGAACCCGTCCGTTGCGAAATTGGGTAAGTCAGCGAGCCATCGGCGGCGAAGCTGCGGTCCTGAATGGTGAGCAACACTTCATGTTCGCCGGCCGGCAGACCGAGCGCGTCCTCATGGTCGTCGCGAATGATATAGGCGCCGGCAAGCCCTGCATGGATGTTGAGCCGCGTCTGGCCGATCGCGTGGTCGTGGTACCAGAGCAGGCAGGCGTCCTGCCGGTTGGGATATTCGTAGACTTGCCTGGTCCATTCGGATCCGCGCTTTCCGAAGCCGTTGGTGAACCAGGCTTCCGGCCTGCCGTCGCTGTCGGGCGCCGCGACGGCGCCGTGCAGGTGTACCACGGTCTTGGTCGGCGGCTCGCCGTGATGGGTGCCGTGCAGGTGGGCGTCGAAGGCCTGCGGAATCAGAAAATCGCCGTCCGGAATTTCATTCGTCCAGCGAACGAAGATTCTTTTCCCGGCACGGGCCTCGATGGTCGGTCCGGGAAACTGACCCGCATAGGCCCAGAGCGGCGTCGGCGGCAGGTCGCGATGCAGGCGCTGACGGATGCCGCGCATCGCGATCTCGTAAAGCGGGCTGCCCTCGTGCGTGCCGCCCGGTTTCAGGACCTGGTTGAGCCGAGGCAGCGGATCGACGAATTTCTGCAACCGGGGACTGGCGGCATGGGTTGCGGCCCCGCCGTGGCTTCGCGCGCTCCTCAGGGACAGCGACAGATCGGCAACGACTCCACCGCCGACCAAGAGCAGATGCCGCCTGGATAACATCGCCACTCCATGTGTTCGCCGTCCGATGATCGGTTCTCGCCGCCGCTTTGGCAAGCGTATTGGACGGTCAGATCGCCGTCGCGGACTTTCGTTTGACGAGGCTAAGCAAGCCTGGGCGCGGCTCGAACAGTTCGCCTGCCGCGATCATCGAGGCGAGCGCGCGGTAGAGCGCTTCGTGGGTCAATCCCAGCTCGGCGGCCCATGCCTTCCTGGTATGAACGAGCTGGAGCGCATTTTCGCGGCCCTCGGTCTCGATGAAGTGGCGGATTCGCTCGCGCGCCGTTCGCAGCATCAGGCGTTCGCTCTGGGTACGGGCGCGGCGCAGTTCCGCGCTGACATAGGCAATCCAGGCATTCCTGAAATCCACATCATCAAGCGCCTTTTGAAAGATGGCCCGGGGGATCGCGATCACGCGCGATCGCTCGATCACCACGGCGTTGCAGTGATAGGCGGCCTGATCGAGGCTGGCCTCGGCGATGAAGCCGCCGCGCGATCGCTGCAGAATGATATCCGCACCGGCGGAAGAGGTGCGCACCAGCCTTATTTCGCCATGCAACAGGCAATACATGGCTTTCGGCCTGGCGCCCTGCGCGAACAGCAGGGTTCCTTTTGCAAGGTCCCGCTGCGAAGCGCTTTTGTGCGCGCCGGCGGGCAATGCCGACAACAGTTTTCCAGGTGAGAGCATCGTTGCGGACCATTCGACCATATGATCCGGATCATACCGGCCGGCGGTGGATCGCGCTACAGTGCCAGACTGGCGGGAGGCCGAATCCATGCGAATCCTGGTGACCATCGTTGCTGCCGCCCTGGCCTGCGGCAGTGCCACATTTGCGCTCGCCCAGCATCAGCACAAGCACAAGCATGAAAGTTCTGCCCCGCGTGTTGCGGACCAACGTCAGTTCGTGAAATTTCCCGCGGCGCTGGTCGAGCACACGCTGGCCAACATGCGCGAACATCTCCAGGCGCTGCAGGAGATTCAGTCGCAGCTCGGCATGGGCCATCCCGACATTGCCGCGAATATCGCGGAAACCCGGCTCGGGATGTCCTCGCTGGGGCAGCATGGCGCCGCGGAGGTTTCCAAATTCATGCCGCCGGGGATGCAGGATGCCGGCACCGCGATGCACCGGGCGGCAAGCCGGTTTGCGATCACGGCCCAGGATACGGCGGTCACCGGCGATCTGAAGCCGGCATTGGCGGGGCTTGCCGACATCACGGCGCAATGCGTGGGTTGTCACGCGAGCTACCGGATCAAATAGCAGCGGCCGCCATCGGGGTGGTTTGGAGCATCGCTGCCGTGGCCGCGCCGCCGCGACGTCAATTACCCGAAAGGCAATTGATCGGCGACGGATATCCGGATATCCCGACAGCAAAGGTATCCGATGCGGCTTCGCTTCTTTTACGGCTGGGTCATCGTCGTCGTGACGTTCGTCACCATGGCGATCGGCGTCAATGCACGCACGGCGTTTTCGCTGTTCTTCCCGCCGATCGTCGACGAGTTTGGCTGGGAACGCGGCATTACCGCGGGCGCCTTCTCGTTCGGCTTTGTCGTCTCCGCCGCGGTCAGCCCGCTGATCGGCCGCATGATGGATCGCTTTGGCCCACGCGGGGTGATGGAAACAGGCGTCGCGCTGATGGCGGCAGGCCTGCTGCTGGCGCCGCTGACGTCGCAGCCCTGGCATTTGTATCTGACCATCGGCGTCATGGTCGGCGCCGGCAGTGTCTGTCTCGGCTATTCCGGCCAGTCGCTGTTTCTGCCGAACTGGTTCATTCGCCGCCGCGGCCTCGCCATGGGACTGGCCTTCGCCGGTGTCGGTATCGGCTCCGTCAGCCTGTTGCCGTGGGTGCAGCTGATGATCGAGCAGACCGGCTGGCGTACCGCCTGCACCGCGATGGGGATCATGGTGCTGATCGTGCTGGCGCCGATCAACCTGTTGCTGCGCAAGCGGCCGGAAGATATCGGCCTGTTGCCGGACGGCGACGCCGCGCCGACGGCGACATCGGTCAAGCCGGTTTCCAACATCGTCGATCCGGTCTGGGCCGCCACCGACTGGACGCTGCGTCGCGCGCTGCGTACCGCGCGGTTCTGGTGGATATCATCAGGCTATTTCTGCGGCTTGTATGTCTGGTACGCGGTGCAGGTTCACCAGACCAAATATCTGCTCGATATCGGTTTCAGCCCAACCGTTGGAGTCTGGGCGCTGGGCGTGGTCAGCCTGCTCGGCATTCCCGGCCAGATCTGGCTCGGGCACCTGTCGGACCGGGTGGGACGCGAATGGATCTGGGCGGTGAGCTGCCTCGGCTTTGCGATCTGCTTCGCGGCGCTGATCGCGCTGAAATTCTATCCGACCCTGCTGTTGGTCTACCTGATGATCCTGGCGCAGGGCGCGCTCGGTTACGGCCTGACCTCGATCATGGGCGCGGTGGTGCTGGAGATCTTTCAGGGCAAGCAGTATGGCAGCATCTTCGGCAGCATCATGCTGGCGGCACTGGCGGGCGGTGCCGCTGGCCCCTGGCTCACCGGCTTGCTGCACGACTTCACCGGCAGTTACACCATCGCCTTCGCGATTGGGATAGTGGTGAGCGTGCTGTCGGCGGTCGCGATCTGGCAGGCGTCGCCGCGCAAGGTGCGCGCCGTTGCCGGTCAATTGCACACGGCGGGCGGCTGAGCCTGAGCCTGTCAGAACTCAGAACGGTACGCTGGCGCGGCCGCGGATGTTCCACAGGTGCGTTTGGCTGCCGATGCCACCGTACTCGCCGCCAATGGTAACGATGGCCCCGTTCGCAAGACTGGCCGCAACTCCGGCGGAGGCGCGCGCGGACCAGCCGGTCTGGAATGGCCGGGACGCCAGCAGGCCAGGAGCAATCAACACCGCCGCATCCTCGGCGGTGAAATAATAGTCCCCGTAGACACCGGCATAGGGCGCGATGCCGATGCTCGATGTCCACGTAACGGGATAGATCACCTTCACGCCGCCGGAGGCGCGGCCGGTGGCGAAACTGTGATCAGCCTGCGCGGTCCCGAGCGAATCCGTGTAGGCGCCTTGACGCTCCCACAATGCATAGACCTTGGCCGATGGTTCGATCGTCAGGCCGCCGGCGACATGGCTGCCGGTAAGTCCGCCGGTCACCAGCAGGCGCTTTCCGCTGAAGGTCCCGGCGGCGGTTCCGGCGGTGCCGTCATAGCCGATGCCGGAATAGGCCGCGGCCGCATCGAAGCGCAGTCCGGGCAATATCCTCCAGCCCATGTACGAGCCGACGGTCCAGCCGTCGCCTTTCAGGCGGCCGAGCAAAGCGTCGGATCGGTAGTCGAAGGTCTCGTAGCCGGCGAGCACACCGACCACGAAATCAGGTGCGAGCCTGTGGGTGAGGCCGATCAGCGCATTGACTTGACCGCCATGGAACGTTGGCCCCGCGAGCACGCCATATTGCTGGCTGACGCGGCTGGTTTGCACGTCGGCCCATGCCAGCCACTCGCGCGGCCTGGCGGGCGGCTGTGCCTTGACGGTCTTGTTGATCGAAGCCAGCGCCGAGAAGGCGTGGTCGACGCGGCTGCGCGCGGGTGCCGGCGAGGACGCGGGATCGGGCAGGGCGTTTGGTGTGGTGCCGCCGCGGCCATCGTCCGGGGCTTCGGCGCCGAAATTGAATCTGAGGCCGGATCCTGACGGCGAGACCGGCGGCTGGTTGCCGCTGAAACCGTCCGCGATCGCATGGTCGATAGCGCCGGAGATCGCCTGGCCAGAGCTTTGCGCCACCATCCTGGTCGCAGCAATCTGAAGCGCACGCAAATTCGTGCTGTCGGCGGGAATATTGATGGACTGTGCCAGCGCCGCCGAGGTGCTCGCGGCAAAATTCGCGTTGCCTGCGAATATCGCGGTGATCGAATGCACGCCGGCCGTCAGGGTCGAAACGGTCAGCGCCGCCGCGCCGCCCGACAGGACGGCGGTTCCAAGGATGGTGGTGCCGTCCATGAACGTCACCGTGCCGGTCGGTGTGCCGCTGCCGCTGCTGACCGTGGCTACGAAAGTGACCGCCTGGCCGAAGGCTGCGGGATTGACCGATGACGTCAGCGCCGCGCTGGTAGAGGTCTGGGCAAAGGTATAGAGGGCAGTTCCGATACCGGTGCCACCCGGCGTCGTCACCGCGACATCGACGATGCCCGACGCGTGCGCAGGCGTGGTAGCGGTGATGCTGGTATCGTTGACGACCGTGAAGGTTGTCGCGGCGGTGCCACCGATTGTGACGGCGGTGGCGCCGGTGAAGCCGCTGCCGGTGATGCTGACGGCGGTGCCGCCCAGCCGGGTGCCGCTGTTGGGCGCGATCGACGTCACGGCCGGAGCAGGCGCGAGATAGCTGTAGAGGTTCGCTCCGGTGCCGGTGCCGCCGGGCGTCGTCACGGCGACATCGACCACGCCCGCTGCGTGGGGCGGGGTGGTGGCGGTGATGGTCGTGGCGTTGACGACGCTCACGCCGGTCGCGGCGACCGCGCCGATGGTGACCGCCGTCGCGCCGGTGAAACCGGTGCCGGTGATGGTGACCGACGTGCCGCCGACCGTGGGGCCGCTGTTGGGTGCGATCGAGGTGATAGTTGGCGACGTGGTGCTGTAGGTATAGAGGCCGACGCCGGTGCCCGTGCCCGCGGTCGTGGTCACGGCGACATCGACCACGCCGGCAGCATGTGCTGATGTGGTGGCGGTGATGGTGGTATCGTTGACGACGGTGACGCCGGTCGCCGCGCTGCCGCCGATGGTCACGGCGGTGGCGCCGGTGAAACTGGTGCCGGTGATTGTGACCCCTGAACCGCCCAGCGTGGAGCCGGTGTTTGGAGCGACCGCCGTCACCGTCGGCGGTGGTATCACGTAGGTATAGAGCCCCGCTCCGGTGCCGGTACCGCCCGGCGTCGTCACCACGACATCAACCGCACCCGCAGCATGCGCAGCCGTGATGGCGGTGATGGTGGTGCCGTTGACGACCGTCACGCCGGTGGCGGCGTTGCCGCCGATGGTCACGGTCGGCGTGCCCGTGAATTGGGTGCCGGTAATCGTGACTGCCGTGCCTCCCAGCGTGGAGCCGCTGATGGGAGCGATGGCCGTGACGGTCGGCACCGCCTTGGCTGTGACCGTCACCGGCGGCGTGGTGAACGTACCCGGCGGCGTTTCGAGATTGATGCCGTCGGCGGTATTGACCGCCGTCGTGCCCGCCGCGGTCGAGCCGGGAAACTGGACATTGATGATCAGGTCCCCGCCGTTGCCGGCGGTCAGCGGCGTAATGAAAACAAATTGAACCCTGGTCCGGCCGGATCCGCTGAAATTCGGCGTCACGTTGATCGCGGCGACGTCGCCGCTCGGCGCTGCCGGGACGGTCGAAACGAATTGCACCTCGGCAGGCAGAAGATCAACGACCTGTGCGCCGAGACACGGCCCGGAGCTGCTTGTGCACTGGTAGGTCAGCCGGTAGGCGAAGGTCTGTCCGACCAGCTTGGTATTGCCTGCATCCAGCAGTATCGCGGACTTGAGCAAAGCCTGGCTCAGGGCCGGCCCGGTCCCGGCGAAAATGCAGGCGAGCAAGGCCAGTAACGCGTAAAGGCATCCGCGCGGAAGGCTACCTGGGCGACGCATCAAATTGGTCCGGTCATGGCAATATGACTGCTGAAATTGCTGCGGTCGTCGCAATCAGCGCCGCGCCGCCCTTCGCTCAAACACCATCAGTTTCACATTGCGCGGCGGTCGACAATTGATTTTGAGATCGATGATCCTCGGTTGAGCGAGAGCCTCGGCTTGACCGTGACATTTTTGTTTGCACGCGCGGCTTGCGAAGGGTCAGGCCGACGTAATCCCCATCGCTCGCTGCAGATCGCCGATGGCGCGCAGAAAACTGTCGGCCGGCGTGGTCTCCGGATCGATCAGGCGGTGCAGGCGAAAGCCATCCTCCATCGCGAGGACGACCGCACCCGTCCACGCCGGATTCAGGGCCGGACTTCTGCCGCTGTTCTTCGAGGTGGTCTCGACGATATCGGCGATCAGTTTGCGCCGGGCGCGCAGCCGCTTGGCGAGTTCGGGCCGACGCTTTTCGGCGCGCGCCACAAACAGGATCATCTCCATGTGGAGGAGCGGAGAACGACCGAGCGGATCCTGCTGGCTGCGGTCCATGGTCTTCAGCGCATCGAGGAAATCCGCGAGGTTCTGGTGCCTGGCGAGCAGATCGTGAATGCGCCGCATCGATTGCTCGACGTGATCCTCGAGCATGGCGATGATCAATTCGTCCTTGCTCTTGAAATTCGAGTAAAACGCCCCGCGGGTAAAACCGGCCGCGGTCGCAATGGTTTCGATGCTGGCGCCGCCGATGCCTTGCTCCTCGAACACCCGCGCCGCCGCATCGAACAGCTTTTCGCAGGTGTCGTCCCGGGTCGGTCGTGTTCGGACTCTTGACATCGGTCGATTTTAGGTCAAAATGCAACTCGATACAACAGTGTATCCAATTTCAAATGGTCCGGATGCAACCGGTCCGGCCCCGAGGACGCCCATCCGCTCCGACGTGCGGATAATTCAGCGCGACAACGAGTTGAGGTCACCATGAACGAGCATGTTCAGACTGCGGCCAGCGCGCCGCTGTTCAATCCCTTGTCGCCGGAGTTCATTCGCGATCCCTATCCGCACTATGCGCGGATGCGCACCACCGATCCGATGCACCTGACGCCGCTCGGGATGTATGTCGCGAGCCGTCACGCCGAGGCCAGCCTGGTGATCCGCGACAAGCGCTTCGGCAAGGATTACCCCGAACGCACCCAGCGCCGTTACGGCCCCGATATCATGCAGGAGCCGATGTTCCGCAGCTTCGCCCTTACCATGCTGCAGCAGGATCCGCCGGATCACACCCGCCTGCGTGGCCTGGTGGTGAAGGCGTTCACCGCGCGCCGGGTCGAGGACATGCGCCCGCGGATCCAGCGGATCGTCGACGAGACGCTCGATCGGCTGATTCCCCAGGGCAAGATGGAGCTGATCGAGGATTTCGCCTTTCGCCTGCCGGTCACCATCATTTGCGACATGCTCGGAATCCCCGAGGAGCATCGCGAGATGTTCTATACCGGGTCGCGCAACAGCGGACGTATCCTCGAGCCGGTGCCGCTGTCGCCGGAAGAGATCAAGCAGGGCAATGCCGCCAACGCGATGACCGAGATGTATTTCCACCAGCTGTTTGAGTTGCGGCGGAAGAACCCGGGCGACGATCTGACGACGCAACTGGTGCAGGCCGAGGAAGACGGCACCAAACTTACCAACGAGGAGATGACCGCCAACATCGTGCTGTTGTTCGGCGCCGGGCATGAGACCACCGTCAACCTGATCGGCAACGGTCTTTTGGCGCTGCATCGCAATCCGGACCAGCTGGCCCTGCTCAAGGCCAATCCGGCCCTGATCACCAACGCCATCGAGGAATTCCTGCGCTACGACTCCTCGGTGCAGATGACCGGCCGGGTAGCGCTGGAAGACATCGAAGACCTCGGCGGCAAGAAAATCCCGAAGGGCGAAAGCGTGCTGTGCCTGCTGGGCTCGGCCAACCACGACCCGGCGGTCTATCCGGATCGGCCTGACAGTCTCGATATCACCCGCCCCAATGTCCGCCCGCTGTCGTTCGGCGGCGGTATTCATTTTTGCCTCGGCGCCCAGCTGGCGCGGCTCGAGGCGGAGGTGGCGATCGCGACCCTGCTGCGGCGGCTGCCGGATCTGAAGCTGGATAACGCCGAGAATCCGGAATGGCGGCCGAGTTTCGTGCTGCGCGGCCTCAAGCAGCTGCCCGCCAGCTGGTAACTGCGGCCTGCGCGGAGCCGTCGCAGGCGCCGCTGTGACTTCGCCACGATTGCCTCTATATATGGGCTTGCTCCGGCGTTGATTTCAGCGTGCGGCGGGTGGGCCGTTCCGGGCCGCCATCGCGCCGGGGCGTGCCCAAAGGG
>JBBQUA010000084.1:0-21027 GCA_038212905.1 Hyphomicrobiales bacterium | reverse complement strand
GCGATCGCGTAGTCGTAATACAGCGCGTTGAGCAGGTTGTTGGCGCTGAGCGACCAGAAGAAGTGGCCGTATTCGCCGCTCAGCTTGAAGTCGACCGTGGCGTTGGCCGGAATCCGGCGCTGGGTGTTGGCCTGGTCGTTGTCCATGAAACGCTTGCTCCAGGCCCGCACCGTCGCATCCGCCACCAGATATTTCTGCCAGATGTTCCAGCTCACGCCGCCGGTGGCGGTGTAGCGCGACACTAGCGGGACATCCATGCCGGCGAAGGCGCCCTCGCGAAACACCGCGCGGGTATAGGCCGCGCCGCCGCGCAGCGTCACGCTGTCGCTGAGCCGCAGTGAGGCGCTGGTCTCGGAGCCGTAGCGGCGGGTCGGATCGAGATTGACGTTGTAGAACAGCGCCGGGATGAAATGGATCTCGTTTTCGAGCTCCATATTGTAGACGCTGGATTGCAGCTGGAACCCGCCCGACTTGATGCGGAAGCCGCCTTCGATGTCGTGTGAGGTCTGGGTCTTCAAAGCGAAGTTGCCGGAAATGGGGTTGAAGAAGGCATCGAAGGCGGGGCCTGACGATACGCGCTCATCGACATTCGGGGTGCGGAACGCGCGGGCGGCGCGGCCGAACACCGAAAACATATCGTTGAAGCGATGTTCGATGCCGACATGCAACGCGTGCTGGGTTTCGCTGCTATCCAGCGGAAGCGCCTGAGCGCCGCAGGTGAAGAATATGGCGCAATTCGGTGGGTCGTTGAGACGGTCCCTTGCGCTCAGGGTAGTGTTCTGAATTCGCGCGCCATACGAGACATCCGTCGTCGGCAACAGCCCAATGTTGTGCTGCCAGTAACCGGCAAGTGTTTTCTGCGTGAGATCATAGGTGTGGATCGGCGGCGTGCCCTTGTCCGTCGGACGTTCCTGGTTGAAGGTCGCGTCGTAAAAATCGATACCGGTCAGAATGGCCGAGGGCATTCCGAAAATCACGTTCTTGATGCTCAGGCGCGGTGTGATCGACCAGGTCTGCAGGTGGGCGTCGACGTAACTGTTGCCAAAGGCATTGAAGAAAGCGGCCTGCTGCTTCTTGTCGCGCACGCCGCCGTCGACGATCAGGTCGACGCCGTTCGACAAGGTCTTGGTAAATCCGGCGGTGGCGTTGGCGCCCTGCTGGTTGCCATAGTCGAGCGGAGTGGCCGCGCCGCGGCGGTTGGTGGCGAGTTCGTCGAGTCCGATCGAGGGGTCGACCAGGCGACCGCCCGGGAATCCCAACTTCTGGTCGTCGCCGGACAGGGTCACGAACGCGGTGAGGCCGGGCGTGGTGTAATTGAGATTGCCGACACCGTTGCGCTGGTCGAGCGCGTTGTTGACGCGGTAGCCGTCGGATTTGACGCCGTTACCGTAGAACGAGGTGGACCACGGGCCGTATTTGGTCGCGACCGAGACCGAAGCCATGCGCGCGTTGAAGGAGCCTGCGCCGCCTTCGGCGCGCATCTTGACCGGCGGGCCGCCGACGCCGTTCTTCAGCACGATGTTGATGACGCCGCCGACCGCATTGTCGCCGTACAGCACCGCACCGCTGTTACCGCGGGTAATCTCGATGCGCTCGATCGAATCGCGCGGAATGGCTGAGAAGTCCACGCCCTGCTGGTCTAGGTCGTTGAGCCTTCGGCCGTTGATGAGGAACAGGGTGTTGGCTGTGGCGAACGCGCCAAACCCGCGCAAATCGACACTGGTCCTCGCGCCGTTCACGCCGCCATAAAACGATTGTAGCTGCACGCCGGGCGTCTGCGCGATGATCTCTTGCACGGTTTGCGCGGGGGAGTGGGCGATATCGTCGGCCGTAATGACCGACGTCGATGCGCCGACAATGCCGCTGAATTGCCTGACGGCCGGAGCATTGGTCGTGGCTGCGCCGCCTGACGGCGCCGCGTTCGGCCGGCTGGCCGGTGCTGCGCGCGGCACCACGCGGCGCGAGCCTTGTTCCTGATCGATTTGGGGCTTTGCCCGGGTGCGGTTTTCGTCGGGCGAGGTGATTTCGATCGGCGGCAGCGCCTGGGCGAGCTGCTGTGCCTTCGCGGCTGAAACGCCGAAACACAGAACAGGTGCAAGGAAAGTGGTGGCAAGCAAACAGGTGCGACGCCGCTGGGCGGCTGTGGCGAAGATGGCAGACATGGTTCAACCTCGGTATGACGTCAGTGGCACGTCACAGCGAACCAAGTCTCACCAAGGTGCTTGCGCACCACTGATGAAGCTAATGTCTGTACTCCCCGACCGACATCTTCGCGTGTGACCACGGCCGACGGCAGGTCTCCTGGCTCGCGGGTCGATACCTTTCATCGCCTTCCCAGGACCGAGATTCCCAGTGGCTTGTGACGAAAGATTCACCGCTTACAGTTGCGGGGGCAGCCGCGGCATTGGGGAAGTTTCCCCGCACCGCATTCCCTTTTGATCCCCAAGCAAGGGAACCGTCGAGGATGATGGTAGAAGTTTGTCAAACACCGAGTCAATGCCCTGGAGAGAGGCCAGCCTGCTGCACCGGACGAGTGCGCTATTTTTGCCGCATGCGCCCTGTTGCCCGACCTGAAATCATGTATCAGCACGGCGCAGGTGGTTGAGGAATTGTCGATGAGGGTCGGAGACGTCGTGGTGAGCGCGGATATCGGGGCCGGGCGGCGCGTCAGTGTAACGATGGCGCTGGCCGCACTCGTCGTGCTGCTGGTGCTGATCTCGCTCGGTATCGGCCCGGTGCGGCTGTCGCCGCTGGCGGTGACCGAGGCCCTGTTCGGCGGCGGCAGCGACGTGTCGCAGGTGATCGTGCGCGAGATCCGGCTGCCGCGCACCATCCTGGGCTTTGCGATCGGCGCGATCCTCGGGCTGTCGGGCGCGGCGCTGCAGGGACTGCTGCGCAATCCGCTGGCGTCGCCGTCGCTGTTCGGTGCGCCACAATCGGCGGCGTTCGGCGCCGTGCTGGTGATCGCGCTCGGGCTCGCCGATGTCAGATCCTACGCGCTGCCGGTCGCGGCCATCGCGATGGCCTTCGCGTCGGTATTCGTGCTGCTGGCGATCGCCGGCCGCAATGCGGGGCTTTTGATTCTGATTCTCGCCGGTCTCGCCATCTCCAGCCTTGCGGGAGCCGCGACAGCGCTGGTGATGAATCTCTCCAGCAATCCCTTCGTGGTGCTGGAAATCGCCTTCTGGCTGCTCGGCTCGCTGGAGGACCGCAGTTTTCGTCACGTCGCGCTGGCGCTGCCGTTCATCGCGGCGGGCGCGATCATTCTGTGGAGCCAGCGCAACGCCTTTCGCGCGCTCAGTCTCGGTGAGGAGACCGCGCAAAGCCTCGGCGTCGATGTCGGCCGTCTCAGGCTGCTGGTGATTATCGGTGTCGCGCTCGGGGTCGGCGGCGCGGTCGCGGTGACCGGCACCATCGGCTTTATCGGCCTGGTGGCGCCGCATCTGATGCGGCCCCTGATCGGCCACGATCCGGCGCGGCTGCTGCTGCCGAGCGCGCTGACGGGCGCCGCACTGCTGCTGGCGGCCGATATCGCGGTGCGCATCATTCCCTCGAGCAGCGACATCAAGGTCGGGGTGCTGACCTCGATCATCGGCGTGCCGTTCTTCCTCTATCTGATCCGGCGCGAGCGCCGAGCGCTCGGCGGAGGCGTGGCATGAGCGCTTTCCTCACCGCACAGGGTCTCAACGTCGAACTGGCCGGCCGCCTTGTGTTGAGGGATATCTCGCTGTCGCTGTCGTCAGGGCATCTGGTCGCGCTGGTGGGGCCAAACGGTGCCGGCAAGACCACGCTGTTGCGCGCGCTCGCCGGGCTGTTGCCGTCGGGCGGCGCCATCCATGTCGGCGGCGCGGCGCTGTCGTCGCTGTCGTTGCGCGAACGCGCGCGGCGTTTTGCCTATCTGCCGCAAGGCCACATCGTGCACTGGCCGCTGCCGGCGCGCGATATCGTGGCGCTCGGCCGCTATCCGCATGGCGCCACCGATCCGGCGCGATTGTCGCCTGATGACGCCGAGGCGGTGCTGCGGGCGATGCGGGCGACCGACGTGGTGGAGTTTTCCGATCGCCGCGTCACCGAGCTGTCCGGCGGCGAGCGCAGCCGCGTGGCGCTGGCGCGCGTGCTCGCGGTGGAAGCGCCTGTCATCCTGGCCGACGAGCCGACCGCCTCGCTCGATCCGCGTTACCAGCTCGACGTCATGAAGAGTTTGCGCGCCGCGGCGGATCAGGGTGTGCTGGTGATCGTGGTGACGCACGACCTCGGCCTCGCCGCGCGCTTCGCCGATACCGTGCTGGTGCTCAGCGAAGGCCGTCTCGTGGCGCAGGGCGCGCCGGCCGCCGCGCTGTCGCAGCAGGTGATGGCGGATGTGTTCCGGATCAGCGTCTTTCGCGCGGAATTCGAGCGCGCGGCGGTGATTGTGCCTTGGGCGGAAATCTGATGTGCGGACGTCTCGTCACTTTCGCCGCTTCGATCGCGCTTGCGGCCTGCGCGGGTGCGCCCGCGTCCGCGGCGGCTCTGCCGCGCATTGTCTCGATGAATGTCTGCACCGACCAGGTGCTGTTGACGCTGGCCGATCCCGAACAGATCCTCGGTCTCAGCCGGTTTTCCCGGGATGCCTGGGTGACCGGCGATGTCAGGCGCTATCCGACGTTGTCGGGCGGCGCCGAAGACGTGCTGGTGCTCAGGCCGGACGTAGTCGTCGCCAGCCTGTTCGACAAGCGCGCGACCCGGGAACTGTTGAAAGCCAACGGGCTGCGCCTCGCCGAACTCGCGGTGCCGCGCAACCTGATGGAGGTGAAGGACCAGATTCGCGAACTCGGCGACATCGCCGGACATCCCGATCGCGCGGCGCGTGAAATCGCCAAACTCGACGCGGCGCTGGCGCGGGCGCGTCAGGCCGTCGCCGCAAAGCACTACCGCGTGCTGCCCCTGTCGCGGCGCGGCTGGGTAGCGGGCCGCGACAGTTTTGTCGGTTCGCTGCTGGCCGAAACCGGGCTGTTCAACACCGCCGTCGATCTCGGCTTTGCATTCGGCGGCTTCGCCTCACTGGAGGCGATCGTCAGTCTAAAACCCGATCTGCTGCTGGTGTCGCAGGCCGGCAACTTCGCCCGCGATGACGGCCAGGCTTTTCTGCTGCATCCGGCGCTGGAGCGGTTCTATCCGGTGGAAAAGCGCATCGTGATTCCGGAGCGGCTGACCGAATGCGGCGGCGTGATGCTGGCGGAAGCGCTGGACGTGCTGGTGAAGGAGCTGAAAAGGGTGGGCAAGTAAATCTCAACTGTCGGCCCTGCGAATGACCGACCTCATCCTGAGGAGCCGCGTGCGCTTCGCGCGGCGTCTCGAAGGATGGCAGCAGGCCATGTGCCAGATGGTTCGAGACGCGCGTTGGACAGCGCAAGGGCGCTCTCCAACGCGCTCCTCACCATGAGGGAGTTGGGTGCGTGGCTCGAAGCGACGCGAAGGTTATCCCGTCGCCACCGGCCCGCCGGCCTTCTTCCACGCATCCATGCCGCCGGCGACGTGCGCGGTGTTGGCGAGGCCGGCTTCCCTGGCCGCCGCCACCGCCATCGCCGAACGCTCGCCGAAGGCGCAGAAGAACACGATGCGTCGGCCGGTCGCCGCGGCGACTTCGCGCAGCATGCCGCCGGGGCTCAACGCATCGCCGATTCCGGGATAGGGCGCGTGCAGCGCGCCCGGCAGCGTGCCGTGCTTGGCGCGCTCGCTGGTTTCGCGCAGATCGACCAGCAGGATATCGGGCCGGCCGAGACTGTCGATGCCCTCGCGGGCGCTGAGCGCAAGGCCTTGTTTGGCGAGATCGTCCTGGTGCAGGCCGACATGCATGTTGGCCGGCACCACCACATCCATCAGCTTGGGATTGGGCAATTTGAGATTGCCCATCAGCTCGATATATTCATCGACCGAGCGCACCTGCAGCCGCGGATTGAAGCGCTTCTCCTCGCCGATGGTGGAGACGGTATCGCCCTTGTAGTCATGGGCCGGAAAAACCATGGTCTCATCCGGCAGTTTCAGGAGCCGGTTGAAGATCGAATCATATTGCGCCCGCGCGCTGCCGTTCTGGAAATCGGTGCGGCCGGTGCCGCGGATCAACAGCGTATCGCCGGTGAAGACGCGGTCGCCCATCAAGTAGCTATATGAATCGTCGGTATGGCCGGGCGTGTACAGAACGTCGAGGCTGAGGCCCTCGATCGTCACGTTGTCGCCGTCGGCGACCCGCATCGCCACCACGTCGGCCTTGCTCTGCTCGCCCATGATGGTGACGCAGTGGGTGCGGTCGCGCAGCTCGCCCAATCCGGTGACATGGTCGGCGTGCAGATGGGTATCGACCGCCTTGACCAGCCGCAGATCGAGTTCGCGCAGCAGCTGGCAGTAGCGGTCGACCTTTTCCAGCACGGGATCGAGGATCAGCGCCTCGCCGCCGGCCCGGCTGGCCAGCAGATAGCTGTAGGTTCCGGAAACGCTGTCGAACAGTTGTCGAAAGATCATGGCTGCTGCCTACCATCCTGATTGGGCATCCTATCAGAAATCCAGCTTGTCCCTGATGGCGTCGATGCCTGCTTTGGCGCATTCCTCGTCCTTGTCGCCGCCGGGCGCGCCGGAGACGCCGATGCCGCCGACCAGCGTGCCGCCGGCCTCGATCATCAGGCCGCCGCCCAGCAGGGCGATGTTGGGCAATTGGGCAAGGCCGGGGTCCAACTGGCCCGATCGTACGGACTTCGCGAGGTCGCCGGTGGCGGTGCGGAAACTCACGGCCGTATAGGCTTTTCTGACGGCGGTATCCGGAGCATGCAGGCCGGCAAAGCGATCGCGCAACATCACCTGCGGCAGGCCGGAACGATCCACCACCGCCACCGCGATTTGAAATCCGTTGTCGCGGCATTGCTTCAGCGCGGCCTGTGCCGCTTCCAGCGCCACCTCCGGCGACAACGATTTGTAAGCGACGAACGCATCGTCACCCGCCGCGGCAGGCGCCGCGCCGAGCGCCAGCACGGTGGCGAGGATCATGGCCGGAGTTCGCATCTGCAGTCTCCCGGGTTTGCCGCGGTTGGACGTCACGGCCGGACATAGCTCCAGCCTTGCTCCTGCAATTCCATCAACTGGACCACCCCGGCATCAACGATGGTGGCCTCAGGCACCAGGGTGATGGCATGCCCCTCGGCCTTTTCCATGTTCACCTTGGTATTGTTGCACGCCGAGAACTGCATCTTGCCGGGAAAGGCAAGTTCCTTGAGCTGCTTCACTCGGTCCTTCACGTTGGATTTATCCGCGCGCAGCATGTTCAGCCCGGGGCCGTAAGCAACCAGGTCGATATCGACGCTCTCGCCCTTCGCCCGATAGTACTCGATGACGTTGGTCACGTTGTTCAGGGCAAGGTTGATGACGGCCGGATCGTTCTGATCCACGTGAATGGCGAGGCGGTGCGGCTTGGCATCGGCGGCAAGTCCTGCGGTGGCGAACGACAGCGACATGATGGCGAGCACGCCCAGACGACGAACAAAATTCAGCATGATGAGAACTCCCTATGGTCGAACCAATGTATAGCCATTTTCAGTCAGCGACAGAATTTGTCCGACCCCGACCTGCACCGGGGTCGCGACGGAAATGATTTCCGGGCGCTTGCCGGACTCACGCTCGATGGTGTCGACGGTATTCAGGCAGACATCGAAGCGCACGCCCTGGGCCACGAGGCTCTCGACCAGCTTGCGATTGCCGTTGCCGGTGCGCAGCAAGTCGATACCCGGGCCGAACGTCACCACCTCGATCGCGACCTTGTCCGGATCGTAGGCCTTGAGCAGGTTGTAGGCGACGCTGATGACGAGCCGCTGCTTCTTCGGGTCGTCGTCCGAGAGCTGCAGCACGACACGGTGTTCGGCGAACGGCTTGTCCGGCAGCGGCGCCTGCTCGGCGGCTGCGACGGAGGCGAGCGTCGTCACCATCAGCGCGGCGATCGCGGCGCTGCCGAGCGCGCAAAGAACCGTCCGTCGATTGAGCCGGATCCTCGTCATCCCTGTCCCGCGATGCCCGGATTGTCATCGACGCCCTTCAGGGTAACGCCGGTGCCGCGCGAGGCCGACATTTTTCCGGCGCTCAGATGTTTGGCGAACACGTCCCACACCGGCACGCCCTGTTGTTCGTTGACGGAAGCCCATCCCGCCACCCGGTAGCTCTTGCTGGCGTCGAGCGACTTGCCATTGACGAGTTTCAGGTCCGAAATCCGTCGTCCGACGCTTTCGGTAGGCGAGCAGGCATAGGCGAGGCCGCCGACGCGGACCATGTCGCCGCCCTGCTGGTAATAGGGGTCGGCATTGAACAAATTGTCGCAGACGTCTTCGAGGACATCCTTGATCTGGCTGCCGGTCATTTTCAGCAGGTAGGTCTCGGGGTAGCTCATCGCGGTCTCGGTCAGCACGTCTTCCATGGTCACGGGCTGGCCCGGCAAGACGCTGTTGCCCCAGCGAAAACCAGGCGACAGTGCGATCTCGGCGTCGAATTCAGCGAGCAATGCGTCGCATATCAGCTGATCCACGGTGCCGCCGAAATTGCCGCGGCGGTAGAGCAGGCGGTCCGAAGTCGCGAGTTTTTTGGCGTAGGCCGCCGCATGCGGCTCGCGCATCTTGCCGATCAGCGCTGCCATCGCCGGATCCGGCTTCAGCAGTTCGGAGTACACCGGCAGCAGGCGGTAGCGAATGTTGGCGACTTTGCCTTTGGCCAGTTCGAGATCGAGCACGCCGAGGAATTTTCCGCTCGAGCCGGCATTGGTGACGAGCGTGATGCCGCCGGGATTGGTCACCGGTATCGGCTGCGGCACCGCGTCGTGGGTATGGCCGCCGAGGATGACGTCGATGCCGCTGACGCGGCTCGCTAGCTTGAGATCGACGTCCATGCCGTTATGCGACAGCAGCACCACCGCATCGACCTTGTCGATATTGCGCAGCGTATTGACCAGCTTCTGCAACTCGTCGTCGCGAATGCCAAAGGTCCAGTCCGGCGTGAACCGTTTCGGGTGCGCGATCGGCACATAGGGAAACGCCTGCCCGATCACGGCGACGCGATGCCCGCCGAGTTCCTTGATGGTGGCCGGCTTGAACACCCGCCCCGATGCGGGATCGAAGGCCTTGGCGTCGTTGAAGGCGGCTTCCTCGGTCAGAAACACGTTCTGCGCCAGGAATTCGCCCTTGAAGCGCGCAAGGTTGCTGCGCAGCACCTGCTCGCCATAGGTGAATTCCCAGTGGCCGGTCATCGCCTCGATGCCGAGCAGGTTCGCGGCTTCCACCATGTCGGCGCCCTGCATGGTGTTGGCAAGGCCGGTGCCCTGCCACAAATCGCCGCCGTCGAGCAGCAGCGAACGGCCGGGGCCGACGTCGTTGCGCAGCCGGTCGATCAGCGTCTTCAGATGCGCGAAGCCGCCGAGCTTGCCGAAGCGGCCAGCGGATTTTTCGAAATCGAGAAAGGTGAAGGCGTGGGCTTCGGCGCTGTCGGGCCGGATGCCGAAGCGGTCGAGAAAGGCGCGGCCGACCAGATGCGGCGGTTGTCCCTGCATCGCGCCGATGCCGATGTTAACGCTGGGTTCGCGAAAATATACCGGCAGCAATTGCGCATGCGTATCGGTCATGTGCAGGACGCGCGCGTTGCCGAAGTGTTCGAGGTCGTACACCGAATCGGCGCTGCGCGCTGACAGCGGCAGCCCGCCGCTGAACACGGCGGCGCCCGCGAGCTTGAGAAAATCCCGGCGGCGGATGGTCATATGATGTCTAATCCTGCCAACAGAAATTCTCCGTCATTGCGAGGAGCGAAGCGACGAAGCAATCCAGCTTTTGGAAAGCGACAAGAAAGCTGGATTGCTTCGCTGCGCTCGCAATGACGACTTCGGATAGCGGTCTTCCCGGTCAACTTTCAGGACGACTCAGCGGATTTCCATGTCTTTCCAGAGCTTCTTCTCGCTGGTGGCCTGGAAGATCGACGCCTTTGCCAATGCCTCGGCTTCGTTCGCCGAGGCCACGGCCTTGTCGAAGTCGCCGCTGCCGGCGAATTTCTTCGCGGCATTGATCGTCGATGCCGTGGTGGTCCATTGATTGCGCACGCCGGCGGCCTGCTTGTTGGCGGCTTCCGCCGCTGAAAGCGCCGCCTTGTAGTCAGCCTCGCTGGCGGCGAAGGCGGACGTCGCGATCAGCAGCACCGAGGCCAGCGAGAGCAGGGATGTCTTGATCATGCTCATGGCCGCGCTCCCGGACCTGAGATCGGCAGGCCGTTGCTGACATAGGACAGATAATATTCGACGTTGCGATATTCGTCGTCCTGCGGACTGAACGGCACGCCGCGGATCTGGCTGTTGCAGCTGGTAAAGCGCCGGCTGATGGTGCCCATGCCGCTCCACTCCGAACGATAGATCGGCATCGCGTTGAGAATGCCGAGCGCGGGCGCCAGCACTTCGGCGCGAATTCGCTCGCCCGGACTCTGCACATGGCAGGTGGCGCAGGAGAAATTGAGCTGGCCGCGCCTTGTGTAGAAATATTCCTTGCCGTTCTCATAGGCGGCCAGCGCGCGCGGGTCGTTGGGAATCTTGATGTCGAACGGTTTTCCACGCGACGTAAATGCCATGTACGCGGTCAGCGCGGCCATCTCGTCCTTGACGTAGGAGAACGGCGGCTCGCCATTGGTCTCGCGGCAGCGGTTCAGCGCCAGCTCGAGCGTGACGACCTTGCCTTCTTTCTCGTCGAAATAGGGATAGTTCTGGCGGATGCCGATGCCCTTGTTGGGGAAGCAATCCTGGTAGCTCTTGCCGTTCTTGAACGGCTTGGCGAACATCTCCTTGCCCAGTTCGAGCGAGAATTCGTAAGGCGGAAACTGTTCCTTTTCCTGCCATTGCCGGTGCAGGTCTTCATCCATCGAGTAGGGGCCGTTGACGAAATCCTCCAGCTTCACCTTTGGGAATTTGTCGGTGAAGAATTTCTTGAAGGCTTTCGCATCGGCGACGGGATCGACGGTGTCGGCGGCGATCGCGGACGGCGCGGCGGTAATTGCCAGCGCGGCGAGCGCGAGACCGATCGAGGCCAAACGGATAGCAGATCGCATGTTGGTTCTCTCCGCTTTCGCGTCAGCCGCTACAGGATTTTCGCCGTGGTGGTATCGGTCGCGCCCTTGCTGTCGACCCAGCTGACCTTGAGATCGTCACCCTTCTTGCCGCCCTTGAAGGCGAATTTGACATAGGGGTCCTTGGAAACGCCGCCGCCCCAGTCCGCCACGAAAACAGTCTTGCCGTCATATTCGAAGGTCAGTTGCTGGATGAAGTGCGGCGGAATGGTCTCGCCCTTGGCGTCCTTGATGAACCCGGAATCCATCGGGTGCTGGATCAGCGCCTGGACTTCAGTGGTATCGCCAGACGAAGTGGCGCGCACGCGAATGCTTGATGCCATGAGAGTATTCCTTTGTGTCGGCGTTAGCCGCCGCAGCCGCCGACGGTGACTTTGACTTCCTTGCTGGTGCTGTAGAGCTTGCCGCCGGCTTCCACGACGACGATGACGTTGCTGGTCTTCGCCATCTTGATGCGGTTGGCGACGCTCGGCATCGTGCCCGCGGGAATTTTGTATGCCGCCACCAGCGCGTTGGGGTTCTCGGCGACCAGAAACGCGATCGCGGTCACGTCTGATAGCGTCGAACTCACCGCGATCGGCACCACCGCGCCATTCTCGGCGATCTCGGGCGCGTCGAGCTTGATCTTGTCGGATTTCTCGGCGGTCTTGCCGTACAATAGCTTGATCGCGTCATCGCTGCTCTTCTGCTTGAACGCCTCTTCCGGGTATTTGTCGTTGGCGGCGAAGGCCGGCGCGGCGTCGAACGCGATTTTGCCGAGCCCGACCAGGGCGACCGAGGCCACGCCTTGCAGGATCACGCGCCGGGGAAGCACCAGTCGATCACTTGTTCCAGTCATTCGAAATCTCCTTGGGTCACGCGCGGCAGCGATCACAGTGTCTGCAGGAAGTCCACGATCGCGTTGATCTCTTTGTCGTTCAAAATCCGGTTTCGTCCGAACGGAGGCATCACGGTCAGCGGGTTACGCTTGGTAGCGTCGACCAGGATGGCGACCAGTTCCTTGCGGTCGGGATATTTGCTCTTGATGTCGGTCAGCGCCGGCCCGATCGAGCCGGGAAGATCGCCGCCCTTGATGTCGTGGCAGGTCAGGCAATTGCCCTTGCTGCGGTCGAAAGCCAGCTTTTGTCCTTCCGCTACCGCGGACTGCGCCGCAGCCGGCAGCGATGATGCCAGCATGCCGAACAATAGCGCCACCGCAGCGGCCGGGATCAGGACGGACTTGGTCGGGTGGGTGATGTTCAAGGGCGCGTTTCCCGTTTGCGTTACTTGGGTTGCATCGTATCGAGCGGTCCGGTCGTGCGCGGCGTCAGGTCTCTGCCTTCCGCCGTGGAAGTGATCTTGACGTCGGCGGGGTCGGCGCAGGCGATCATGCACGGCTTGGCCATCGTATCAGGTCTTGGGTCGGTCCAGATAAAACTGTCGCGATTGGGCATTTTAACTTTCGGCAGGCTGGCCCGGTCGGCGACGAATTCAGCGGGAACGATGTCGTTCAGGTTGAGAATATAGGCGGTCAAAGCATAAACGTCATCGGCTGACAATGAGTGCGGCGCACCCATCGGCATGGCGCGGTTAATGTAGTCCCACAGCGTCGGCGCGAACGGCCAGTAGCTGCCGACCGTCAGTTCCGGGCGGTCTTGCTTCAGCGTTCCCATGCCGCCGACCAGCTTGGGAAAGCGGCCTTCGCCCTCGCCGAACGTGCCATGGCAGGCAGCGCATTGCTCGGCAAATACCTCGGTGCCTTTGGCGACGTCGCCGCGGCCAGGCGGCAGGCCGGCGCCATCGTCGCCGCGAACGTCGATATTCCAGCCCGCGATCTCCTCCGGCGTGGCAGTCCTGCCATAGCCGTAATGACCGGGTTCCGCAGCGCCCGCCGCGGCGGCGATGGCGGTCAGGGCTGCGCCGATCAGCAGCGAACGGTTAGCCGGTTTGAACATCGAACACGCTCCCGTCAGGCTTGACCTGCCAGGTCTGGATTGAATTGTTGTGATAGACCGAATTCGACCCGCGCTGCTTTCGCAGTTGCGTAATGGTCGGCTGGACATAGCCGGTCTCGTCGATGACGCGGGATTCCAGCAGCGCGGGCTGACCGTCCCAGCGCCACGGCAGGGTGAATTTGGTCAATGCCTTGGACAGCACCGGCTCGTGCAGCCGCGCGCTCTGCCAGTTGACGCCGCCGTCCATGGAGACGTCGACCCGCCGGACCTTGCCGTTGCCGGTCCATGCCAGGCCCCGGATTTCGTAGAGGCCGGGGCCCGCAAGCGGCTTTTCGGGGCAGGGGAAGGTGATGACGGACTTGGCGTCGATCAGCCAGGTGAAGCCGCGGCTGCTGCCGTCCGGCATCAGGTCGGTATATTTCGAGGTTTCCTCGCGGGAATACCATGGCTTGTCGCCGAGCTTGATGCGCCGCAGCCATTTGATGCTGACATTGCCTTCCCAGCCCGGCACCACCAGCCGCAGCGGGTAACCCTGTTCCGGCCGCAGCGCCTCGCCGTTCTGCGCATAGACCACCAGGCAATCGTCGAGACATTTGTTGAGCGGCAGGCTGCGGTTCATGTGGGCGCCGTCGGCGCCCTCGACCATGGCCCATGCCGCTTCCTTCTTGACCCCGACCTCTTCCAGCAGGGTTGACAGCCGTACCCCGGTCCATTCCGCGCAGGAGATCATGCCGTGGTTGAACTGCAGCGAGTTCAACTGCGCGGCGCGCCACTCCATGCCGCCATTGGCCGGACACTCGATGAAATGGATGCGCGACACCGACGGGAATCGGAGGATGTCCTTCATCGTCAGGAGCAAGGGCCGCTCGACCAGACCATGGATCATCAGCCGGTGCTGATCCGGATCCACGTCCGGCCGCCCCGCGTGATAGCGCTCGAAAAACAGGCCGTTCGGCGTGATGATGCCGTGCAGATCCTGCAGCGGCGAGAAGCTGATGGAGGATTCGGTGCCGGCGGTGAGCCACGGCACGTTGCGCCGGATCACGCTCGATTCGGTGTCGGCGGGCCGGCCGTAGGGCCGGTCGACCACGCCGGGCCCAAGCGATTGCGACCACGGCGCGTCGGCGGGCGGGGAGGCAGGTGCCGGTTCAGCGCGGGAAGGTTGGGCGCCGAGCGCGAGGCTGCCGGTCAGTGCCGCGCCGAAGCCCAGAAACGAACGACGGGCGAGCCGCGGATCGGGTGGATCCGCCGGCTTCGGTGCCGCAGGCATGCCTTGTTCCAGGGGTGGCCGCACGTTCCTCACCTCGCGGCATCGCCGCCGCTAATTTTATCGTTGATCCAGCCGTATCGACGCTTACTAATTTAGTCAATGCTAAAATATGGAAAGCGCGCTAGTGTGATATCAGCGCTGGTGACGGCGCAGTCTATATCTAATCGGGACATCGGGCCATGAGAGCAGTTGCAGAAGCCGCGAAAAGCAGAGTTTCCGGAATCAGGGCTGCCGGAATCAATGCCGCGGATGCGGCGGCCTTGAAGATGCTGGCAAAACAGGCCGGCGCGGCGGCGCGGCTGCTGAAATTGCTCGGCAATGAGAAGCGGCTGCTAATTCTCTGCTTTCTCGCCGCGCGTGGGGAAATGACGGTGGGCGAACTGGTCGAAGTGGTAAAACTCAGCCAGTCCGCGCTGTCGCAGCATCTGGCGCGGTTGCGCGCCGACGGGCTGGTGACGTTCCGCCGGACCTCGCAGACGCTGCATTACAGCGTTGCCGACAGGAAGGCGTTGCGCGTGCTGCAGGTGTTGAAGGATATTTACTGCGGAAACCTGAAATGAAGCGGCTCGCGGCCGCGGCGCTCCTTGCCGCATGCATGGTCCCGCCTTCCGCCGCGCAGACCGCGCCGCCCTATCCGGCCATCACGATACCGCTGAAACTCGATCAGGTGCCGGGCAAGCCGATCTGGTACTCCACCGGCAATCCCGGGATTCCCGGCAAGGACAATGAAGGCAATACCTCCAATGCCGGATTTGTCGTGACCTCCGACGGCGTCGTGGTGTTCGACACGCTGGGAACGCCGAGCCATGGCTGGGCGCTGCTGCAGGAAATCCGCAAGCTGACGAACCAGAAAATCCGCTACGTGGTCGTGAGCCATTATCACGCCGATCACATCTATGGCTTGCAGGCGTTCCGGGATCACACCGACGCGCTCGTCGTCGCGCAGGAACGCTCCGGCGAGTACAAGGACAATGACGCCATCGCCGACGAGAAGGCGAGCCAGCGTCTCGATCAGCGGCGCGGCGCGCTCTATCCATGGGTTGACGCCGACACCCGCGTGGTGCCGCCGGATATCACCTTCCGGGAGCGCATGACGATCATGCTCGGCGACCGCAGGCTGACGCTGCTCCATGCCGGGCCGGCGCATTCTTCCAGCGACATGATGATGATGGTCGAGCCCGACGGCGTACTGTTCGCCGGCGATATCGTGCAGAACAGCCGCATTCCCTTCATGAACAGCGACGACGTCTCCACCACGCAATGGCTCGAGGCGCTCGGCGAGGTGGAAAAACTCGATCCCAAGGTCATCATTCCCGGCCACGGTCGCACCCTGACCGAGGCGAGACAGGCGATCGCCTTTACCCGGGATTATATTCAGTATCTGCGCAGCGCCATGGCGGCGGCGGTGCTGAACTGGACCGATTTCGACATCGCTTACCGCGAGGCCGATTGGTCGAAATACCGGGACTTTCCGGCCTTTGCGAGCAACAACCGCGGCAATGCCTACCGGATTTTTCTGGAGCTGGAGCAATCCCAGTTCAAAGCTGCTAAGCCTTGATCGCAACGGATCGGGCGTGGAAATCGATGGCAGAACATGTCGCGGAATTTGGCAGGGATGGCGGGCGGGTCGAGCCGGACGGACGTCTCGACGCGCCGGCGTTCCATCGCAACCATCTGGCGATCCGCGCGGTGCTGCAGCGCTATCTCGCTGATAAATCCGGCGACGTGGTCGAGGCCGGCAGCGGCACCGGCCAGCATGTGGTGGATTTCGCCCGCCATTTTCCCGACATCGTGTGGTGGCCGAGCGATCTCAACGAGGCGCATCTGAAAAGCATCGCGGCGTGGCGGGCGCATGCGGGGCTGGCCAATATCCGCGCCCCGCTGCGGATCGATCTGTCGGATCCGGGGTGGTGTCCCGAACTGCACGACGGCAGCGGTCCGGCAAAATTGCGGGCGGTGTTCTGCGCCAATGTGATCCACATCGCGCCGTGGCGCGTGGCCGAGGGCCTGTTCGCGGGCGCGGCGCGTTACCTCGGGCCGGACGGGCGGCTATTCCTCTACGGGCCGTTCAAGCGCGACGGCAAGCATACCGCGCTCAGCAACGCGGTGTTCGATACCAGCCTGCGCCATCGCGACGCCGAATGGGGCGTGCGCGAGATCGAGGATCTGGAGAAGCTGGCGGCGGGTGTCGGGCTGGTGCTGATGGAGACAGCCGAGATGCCGGCCAACAATATGGTGTTGGTGTTCGAGCGGGTGAAGTGATGCCAGAGGCAGGCGTGAGCCTCAAGAAGCCGTCATTGCGAGGAGCCCTTGCGACGAAGCAATCCATCCAGCAGCGCGAAGAAAGAATGGATTGCTTCGCTTCGCTCGCAATGACGAACGATGGACCTACGCCACTTTTCCCGGCCATCCGATCTTCCGCTTCAAAAACGCATACCCCAGCGCGGTGAACGTGGCGCGCTCCTTGTTGTCCTTGCCGTAGCCGTGGCCGCCCGCCGCCGGTTCGTAGAGCCAGGCTTCATATCCCATCGCCTGCAGCTTGGCCGCCATCTTGCGGGCGTGGCCGGGATGGACGCGGTCGTCCTTTTTGGTGGTGGCGATCAGGATCGGCGGATAGGTCTGGCCTGATACCGCGGTGTGATAGGCGGAATAGGTCTGCAGCCACGCCCATTCGTCGGGCTTGTCCGGATCGCCATATTCCGCGATCCAGCTCGCGCCGGCCAAAAGTTTGGTGTAGCGGCGCATGTCGATCAGCGGGATCGTGCAGAACAGCGCGCCGAAGCGCTCCGGATAACGCGTCAGCATGTTGGTGATCAGGATGCCGCCATTGGATCCGCCCTCCGCCGCGATCCGGCCGGGCCGGGTAACGCCGCGCCGCACCAGGTCGGCGGCCACGGCGGCAAAATCGTCATGCGCCAGCCGCTTGCCGGCATAGCGGCCGGCCTCGTGCCAGCGCGTGCCGAATTCGCCGCCGCCGCGGATGTTGGCGATGACGCTGGTACCGCCTTGTTCGAGCCACAGCTTGCCGATCGCCGAGCGATAATAAGGCCGCTCCGAGATGCCGAAGCCGCCATAGGCGTTGAGATGCACCGGCGCCTCGCCGGTCAGGGTCGCCGGTCCGGTCTGGACATAGGGAATGCGCTCGCCATCGATCGAGACAGCCTCATGCTGGCTGACCACCAGTCCGTCGGCGGAAAAGGTCCGCGGCGCGCGCTTCAGCACGACGGGAGCAGCAACGCCCTCGATCAGCATCAGGGAGGCCGGCGTCACCGGATCCTGGATGTTGGCGAGCAGGTCGCCGTTGCTTTCGGCTTCGTCGGCGTCAAGCCGCCAGACATCGGCGACGCCGATCTCGGGCAGGCCCGGCAGTTTTCCAAGGGTCCAGCCGTCGGCCGCCGGCGTCCAGACTTCGAACACCGGTCGCAATTCGTCGAGAATGGAGATCACCAGCCGGCCGTTGGCCCAGAAGAAGTGCTGCATCGCGCGGCGCGGTCCAGCTTCACACAGAATCCGGAAATCGCGTTCTCCCGCCAGAAATCGCGACAGCGAAATTCCGAGCACGGTATCCGGCGCGTAAGTCCGCGCTCCTACCGTCCAGGGCTTGCGCGGCTTCACCGCGAGCCAGTCGCGATGAAAATCCACATCGGCGTCGGTCGGCAGATCCAGCTTTTGTCGCGCGCCGGTCTCGTCACCGAGCCAAACATTGTGGTTGAAGAAATCGAGCTGCTCGATGAACCATATTCGCGGCGTCGCATCGGTGCGGTCGACGCTGGCATGCACGCTCATATGTTCGGGCGCGGTCTCGAACAGCACCGGCGCCTGCTTCACGTCGGCGCCGCGCCGCCACAGCCTGACGGTTCTGGCGTAGCCCGATGTGGTCGCCATATCCTCGCCATAGGCGCTCGACAGCAGCAGCGTATCGGCATCGATCCACTCCACGCCACCCTTCGCTTCCGGCAGCGTCAAGCCGACGGTGACAAGGGCCTTTCTCTCGATGTCGAATTCGCGCAATACGACGGCGTCGCTGCCGCCGCGCGACAGGCTCACGATCCGTGCGCCGCTTCCCGGCAGCGCCTGCGCCCCGGCAAACAGCCAGTCCTCGTTTTCCTCGGCCGCAAGCCGGTCGACGTCCAGAATGGTTTCCCACGCCGGGCTGGAGTTGCGAAATTCGGCCAGCGTGGTTCGCCGCCACAGGCCGCGCGGATTGTTGGCATCCTTCCAGAGATTATAGACGAAGCCGCCGCGCCGGCCGATGAAGGGAATGTTGTCCGGCCGGTCGAGGATTTCGGCCAGCGCGTCGCGATCCCCGGCAAATCCGGCATCGCCGAACGCCTGCAGCGTCCGCGCGTTTTGCTGCTCGACGAAGGCCAGCGCCCGTTCGCCCTCGATCTCTTCCAGCCACAGATACGGATCGTCGTCGGGGGCTGCGATCGTCGGCCTGTCGTCGATGGACATGGAGCACCCCGGGAAACAGCATCAATGGCGGATGTGTCGTTTACGCCGCCGCACGTGCGCTGTCCAATGTGCGCCACTCGCATGGCGCGCGCCCGTTTGTGTCGGTTGATCGGGCAGAAGCTTGCCGCCATAGTCTTCGCAATCAATGCGGGCGAATGCATCGGGCCGTATCCGGGCGGAACCAATCAATGATCGACGTGACTGCAGCCGACGAAATCGCCGATGACGCCCGCGCGCGGTCCAATGTGGCGCGGCTGGCGGCGGCGCAGGCGCTGACCGGCGCCAATTCGGCGGTGATTTTCGCCACCGGCTCGATCGTCGGCGCGACGCTGGCGCCGGATCTGTCGCTCGCGACCGTGCCGCTCTCGATGTATGTGGTGGGCCTGGCCGCAGGCACCCTGCCGACCGGCGCGATCTCGCGCGCCTATGGCCGCCGCACAGCCTTCATCATCGGCACCGGCTGCGGCATGCTCACCGGCCTGCTTGGGGCCTACGCCATCCTACGCGGCTCATTCGTGCTGTTCTGCGTCGCGACCTTTCTCGGCGGGCTCTACGGCGCGGTGTCGCAATCCTACCGCTTCGCCGCCGCCGACGGCGCCAGCGTCGCGTTTCGTCCCAAGGCGGTGTCGTGGGTGATGGCCGGCGGCGTATTCGCCGGCGTGCTCGGTCCGCAACTCGTGCAGTGGACCATGGATATCTGGCCGCCCTATCTGTTCGCCTTCAGCTTCCTGATGCAGGCGGTGGTGGCGCTGGTCGCGATGGCGGTGCTTTCGGGCGTCGACGCGCCGAAGCCGGCGCCGGCCGATCTGCATGGCGGCCGGCCGCTGCTTGAGATCGCGCGGCAGCCACGCTTCATCGCCGCGGCGTTCTGCGGCATCGTCTCCTATCCGATGATGAACCTGGTGATGACCTCGGCGCCGCTGGCGATGCAGATGTGCGGCCTCTCGGTGAGCGATTCCAATTTCGGCATTCAATGGCATATCGTGGCGATGTACGGGCCGAGTTTTTTCACGGGTTCGCTGATCGCGCGCTTCGGCGCGCCGAAGGTCGTCGCGGTCGGGCTGGCGCTGGAAGCCGTCGGGGCTGCGATCGGGCTGTCCGGCCTCACCGCGATGCATTTCTGGGCCACGCTGATCGTGCTCGGGGTCGGCTGGAATCTTTCCTTCGTCGGCGCCTCCGCGCTGGTGCTGGAGACGCACCGGCCGCAGGAGCGCAACAAGGTGCAGGCCTTCAATGATTTTCTGGTGTTCGGGATGATGGCGGTGGGATCGTTCTTGTCCGGCCAGTTGCTGGCGAATTACGGCTGGTCGGCGGTCAACATGGTGGTGTTTCCGCCGGTCTTGCTGGGGCTCGCGGTGCTGGCGGTGGCCTCATTTGCGAAGCGGCGTGCGGCGTTGCCGCAGGTCCCGGAATTTCCCGAACCGAGCATCTGACCGGCTATCCCTGCAGATGTTACCTGAAACGTAGGAGGTTCGATGCCGTCGCGGGCCCGTCTCGATGAGTTTATCGCCGTTGTTGAGTCCGGCGATCACGCCGGCGCTATCGAGCGCTATTACACCGAAGATTCCAGCATGCAGGAGAACGCCGCGCCGCCGCGCGTTGGACGCGACGTACTGGTCGCCCGCGAGCGCGGCATTCTTGCGCGCATGACACAGGTGTATTCCAAGGCGATGTCCTCGGTGGTCGAGGGCGATCACGTCGCCATTCACTGGATTTTCGAGCTGACGGACAAATCCGGCGAAGTGCGCCGGGTCGACGAAGTCGCATTGCAGCAATGGCGCGGCGACAAGATATTCCGCGAGCGCTTCTTCTACGATCCGTCCGGGCCGAAAACCTGACGGTCGCAATTTCGTGACGCTTCGGCAGCGATCGAAGCATCGCAGCCGCCGACCTGCTAGCGTGCGGTCGCGAATCTTCAGAAAAGCCTGGCATGGACGCCTCCAGTCATATCGCAAACAACGAGTCCTCGTTCCGTTACGACGGCTGGCGTGTTGTCGGGGCCTGCTTTCTGGTGGCGAACTTCGGTTGGGGGCTCTGCTTCTATGGGCAAAGCGTATTTCTGGCCGAGTTGCACCGCATTCACGGCTGGCCGACTTCCCTCATTTCCACGGCAACGACATTCTTCTATCTGTTCAGCGCGGTGCTGGTCGCCTTCGTCAGCGATGCGATGCGCCGGCTCGGCCCGCGTCTCTGCCTCGTGGCCGGGGTTTTTTGTCTGGCGCTTTCGACCGCCGCGCTGGGCCGCATCGAGGCGCCGTGGCAGCT
>JBBQUA010000083.1:0-21169 GCA_038212905.1 Hyphomicrobiales bacterium | reverse complement strand
CTGCATGATGAGTCGCTTCACCACGATCAGGCCGGGCACGCCGCGCGGTCCGGTGGCTGAGGGCACGCCGTCATATTGCGAGATCGCGCCGCAGCAGGCGATGCGGCCGCGATTGTTCATCTGCGCCAGGCAGGCTTCCAGAATGTCGCCGCCGACATTGTCGAAATAGACGTCGATGCCCTTCGGACAGGCAGCGCGCAGCGCCTTGAAGACGGCGCCGTCCTTGTAGTCGACCGCGGCATCGAAACCGAGCTCCTTGACCAGCCAGTCGCACTTGTCCTTGCCGCCGGCGATGCCGACCACGCGGCAGCCTTTTATCTTGGCGATCTGGCCGACGATCGAGCCGACCGAGCCGGCCGCGGCCGAGACCACCACGGTCTCGCCGGCCTTCGGCTTGCCGATGTCGAGCAGTCCGAAATAGGCAGTGAGCCCGGCGATGCCGTAGACGCTGAGCAGATGCGTCATCGGCTCCAGCTTCGGCATCTTGCTGAGATGTTTTGCCGGCACCGCTACAAAATCCTGCCAGCCGGTATCGCCGAACACGATATCGCCGGGCTTGAGGCTGGGATCCTTCGACACCACCACTTCGGCGATGCCGCCACCGGCCATCACGGTATTGGCTTCGACCGCCGCGCGATAGGTCGCGCCGTGCATCCAGGCCCGGTTGGCGGCGTCGAGCGAGATGTAGCGCACCTTGAGCAGAACCTCGCCGTCTTTTGGCTCGGGAATGGCGGCCGTTGTCAGCTTGAAATGCTCGGGTCCGAGTTTTGCGGCGGGCTTTTCAACCAGCAAGACCTGGCGATTGACTGTCGCGTTCATGATGTTTTCTCCCTGACTGCGGATTCCCGCATGATGCGTTGCGTTGGACGCTAGCGCAAACCCAGCGTCATTGCGAGCGCAGCGAAGCAATCCATTTCTCCTTGCGCCAAGGAAGTTGGATTGCTTCGTCGCTACGCTCCTCGCAATGACGACGACCGTCAGAAGAATTCCAGATCCTCCGCGCGACCGCCGCGGGCGACCGTCGCGTATTCGATCGCCAGAAACAGTCCGCCGGCCACATAAATCTTTCGCTTTTGCTTAGTGGCGATCTGTTGGCTCATTGCCACGGCCTGCGCGACCGTCGCGGCGATGCGAACATCGGCTTGCGAATTGGCCTTGCGCGCCACGCTAGCGATGTCTTCCGGGTCGGCGCCCTTGTGGCGCGCGCTGGTGCAGATGACGGTGTCGAAGGACGGCGCCAGCGCGCCGACGATCTCGTCGGCCTTCTTGTCGCTGGAGATGCCGACCACGAGTATCCAGTCCTCCGCGCCATGAATTTCCTTGAGGCTGGCGAGAGACTGCCTGACTCCGTCGGGAGTGTGGCCGACGTCGACAACGGTGAGCGGATCATGTGTGATCGTCTCGAGGCGGCCGGGCCAGCTGACATCGCGAAGGCCCGATCGCACGGCGGCCTCACACCCGGCGGCATCGTCGCCGGGCCGCATCCGCCGCAGCCACAGCAGGAACAGGGCGACCGCGATGGCGGCGTTGTTGAACTGGAAGGTGCCGAGCAGGTTCGTTTCCAGCGCTCGAAAATCGCAAGTCCCGAACCGAAAATCGAACTGCTGCCCAGATGCCGTGGCGATTTCGCCGCTGATTGCGATGTCGTCGCGGACAAAGCGCGAGGTGACGTCGCGATGGCGGTTATATTCGATTAGATGCGGCCGTAAGTTCCGGCAATTCTCGCCATAGACGATGGTGCCGCCGGCAGCGCAGGCGTCGCTCTTGTCGAAGGCGATCAATTCGAGGGAATGACCGAGCAGTGCGACATGCTCATAATCGACCGAGGTGACGCAGGTGGTGAGCGCGCCGATCAGCCGCGTCACATCGTAGCGTCCGCCGATGCCGGCCTCGAACACCGCGAAGTCGCATGCCGCCTCCTGAAAATGCAGGCAGGCCAGCGCGAACAGGGCCTCGAAGGCGCCGAACTGCTCGCTGCGCCGCGCCGCGATGTCGGCGATCGCGGCCTCGATTCGCTGATGCAGCCGCGCCAGATCGGCATCGCCGATCGCGGCGCCATCGACCTGAACCCGTTCGTTGAAACAATAGAGATGCGGCGAGGTGAACAGTCCCGTGCGCAGGCCATAGGCGCGGCCGATGCCAGCGCAGAATGCTGCGGTGGAGCCCTTGCCGTTCGAACCGGTGACGACCACCGAGGTGCGCGTCAGTTTCGCGCGATCGACGGCGAGGAGGTCGAGCAGCTCGGCCATTCGGCCCAAGCAAACGCCGCTGCCGAATTTCGGAAGATCAAACACTAAAGCAGTCCCATCGCGGAAAAGGTGTGATGCCAGATTTTCAGGATCAGGTCACCGCGACCGGATTGCTCCAGGAGACGGATCGACGGGTTGGAATTGACCTCGATCACCTGCATCGCGTCGGCGTCGCCGCCGATACCGGTAAACAGGTCGATGGCCGCGACGCGCAGCCCGAGCGCTCGGGTCGCCTGTCTCGCCAGCGTCAACGCGGCTTCGGAAGGAGGCGCTTCGAGCACCATCGTTCCGCCGGCGCTGAGGTTCATCCGCCCGGGAATCTCCCAGCGCGCGTCCGCGGGCAGCACGGCGTCGAATGCGGCGTCGGGATCGATGGAAACCGGCGACAGGCCGCTGGATTGCAGGGCATGGTTGTGCGCGCTCAGGAGGTCACGAATGCTGCTCGCGCCATCGCCCACAACCGAAGGCGGTTGCTTGCGCGCGACAAAGAGCACCTCGTCGTCGAGCAGAAAAACCCGATACTCGCGGCCTGCAACGATCGGCTGCATCAGGATCGCGTCGTAATATTGAGCGACCTCACCGAGGTATCGGACCAGCGCGGCCTCGTCATGCAGGGCTTGGGCGAAGTCGCCGCGCGATCCGGTCAATGGTTTGACAAAGGCTGAGGCGCCCAGCTTCGCAAAATACGCCAGCGCATCCTCGCGCTCGTGCCCGCCGGGGCGATGAGCGCGATGCCGGTCATGCAGAAAGAAGTATTCACCGCCGAGCGCCGCGACGCCGGCCTGCGCCAGAATCCGGCCGGCGAAATATTTGTCGGACGCCAGCGTCGAGGCGGTGGCGTTGTTCTGCGGATACCAGGAACATCTTCCGGCGCCGAAATGCATGCTGCGGGTCGCCGAACTGACGCTGAAAACAAGCCCCGTTCCGCTGTCGAGGTCCGCGAAGGCGAGGTCAAATTCGGCACACGCATAGGACGCATAGACCGACTGATCCGGATAGGAGCCCGGCTTGCCCGATCGGAATTCCTCTAAGCTTCGCATGCAATATCCGGCGATCTGGCATTCCATTTTTGCTGCTTTTATCTTTAACCAAATTTCCGGCGGCGCGGGGCAATTTCCTGTCGGAAGAATGCCGATTTCAGCAAGTTAATTACGCCCGCGCCGTGTGCACGATACAGATTCTCTGAACCTGTTTTGAAGATGAATCGACTGCCATTTTGAGCGCGCAATTGCGCGTCAGGAGCGGTTGACTATCCCTCGCATTGGCGTAGGTGAAACGCCAGATCATCAATCATTGCAGGGGTTTTTTGGCTTCCATCCGGGAGCCAGACAACTCGTCCATTCCATAGCAAGCCGTCAGGAAAAACGAAATCACATGAGCGCCTTCCATCGAGAGAAAGTTCTTTCTGTCCGGCACTGGACCGACACACTTTTCAGCTTCACCGCCACCCGCAATTCAGGCTTTCGATTCCAGAACGGCCAGTTCGCCATGATCGGGCTCGAGGTCGACGGCCGCCCGTTGCTGCGCGCCTATTCGATGGCGAGCGCCAATCACGAGGAAGCGCTGGAATTCTTCTCGATCAAGGTCGCCGACGGCCCGCTGACCTCGAAGCTGCAGAAGATCAGGGAGGGCGATACAATCCTGGTCGGGCGCAAGGCGACCGGCACGCTGATTTCAGACAATCTGATCCCGGGCAAGCGCCTGTTGCTGCTGTCGACCGGAACCGGTCTGGCGCCGTTCGCGAGCCTGATCAAGGACCCCGACGTCTACGAGCGGTTCGACAGCATCGTGCTGGTCCATGGTTGCCGGCAGGTCTCCGAGCTCGCCTATGGCGAGGAACTGGTCGCAAGACTGCGCGATGACGAATTGTTCGGGCCGCTGCTGACCGAGAAGCTGTCGTACTATCCGACCGTGACGCGCGAGCCGTTCCGCAACCGCGGCCGCATCACCGACCTCATCACCTCCGAGCAGCTGTTCAACGACATCCATCAGCCGCCGCTCGATATCGAGACCGACCGAATCATGATGTGCGGCAGTCCCGGCATGCTGGAAGAGCTGCGCCTGATGTTCGAGACCCGCGGCTTCCTCGAAGGCAGCCACAGCGACCCCGGCCACTTTGTGATTGAGAAGGCATTCGTCGAGCGTTAGCTCGTGTCCTGGACGCGGTGCAGCGCCTCATAAGCGCGTTCACGTGCGTCATTGGGCGCGCAATCGCGTGAGGTTGGCTTTCCGCAATGAAGCCCCTCCACCACATTGCACTGCAGCAATATTTCAAGCGCCGCCGCCTGTGCGGTTGACGCATTGATTCTCCGCCCGCTATTTCGGTAGCCTGCCGTGAAACGGTCCGCCGTCATATCCGTAACCTGTAACGGCTGCTATCGTGTACAGCATTGTTCTGAAGTTCGATTAGGCTCAAGGCCGACAAAAAATAAAGCGGCAGAATTTGCCAGAGGGGTCCCATGGAAACGCTGATGATTCCGTTCACGCCGCGCTACATCATTCTGACGATTTGCGCCGTCGTCACGGCATTGCTGGTCGGTATCGGGATTGTCGATGCCAAGCTCAAGGTGTGGGAGCTGATCGCGATTCCGATATTCATATTCGGTGGGCTCACCTTGCTCGGGATTCGCGACCTCACGCAAGAGAACCATGCGGTTCTGCGCAATTATCCGATCACGGCGCATATCCGCTTCCTGCTCGAAGAGATCCGGCCGGAGATGCGACAGTACTTCTTCGAGAGCGAGAAGGACGGCATGCCGTTCAGCCGCGACACCCGCGCGTTGGTCTATCAGCGCGCCAAGATGCAGCTCGACAAGCGGCCGTTCGGAACGCAAGAGGACGTCTACAAGGAAGGCTACGAATGGATGCACCATTCGATGGCGCCCAAGACCCATGCCAACGAAAAATTCCGCGTCACCATCGGCGGCCCGGATTGCGCCAGGCCCTATTCGGCTTCGGTGTTCAATATCTCGGCGATGAGCTTTGGCGCGCTCAGCCCCAACGCGGTGCGCGCACTGAATGCCGGCGCCAAGAAGGGCGAGTTCGCGCATGACACCGGCGAGGGCGGCGTCAGTCCTTATCACCGCGAAAACGGCGGCGATATCATCTGGGAAATCGGTTCGGGCTATTTCGGCTGTCGCAACCGCGACGGCACGTTCAATCCGGAATTGTTCGCGAAGGTCGCCAGCGACGACCAGATCAAGATGGTCGAACTCAAGGTCAGCCAGGGCGCCAAGCCTGGGCACGGCGGCGTGCTGCCGGCGGCCAAGGTCTCGGAAGAGATTTCGACGATCCGGGGCGTCGCGATGGGCGAAGATTGCATCTCGCCGGCGTATCACAAGGCATTCTCGACGCCGCTGGAAATGATGGCTTTCATCGGCGAGATGCGGCGGCTGTCCGGCGGCAAGCCCGCCGGGTTCAAGCTGTGCATCGGCCATCCCTGGGAGTTCCTCGCGATCTGCAAGGCGATGCTGCAGACCGGGATTTATCCGGACTTCATCGTGGTCGACGGCAACGAGGGTGGCACCGGCGCCGCACCCCTCGAGTTCATGGATCATCTGGGCATGCCGATGCGCGAGGGCGTCAATTTCGTCCACAACGCGCTGATCGGCATCAATGCGCGCGACCGCATCCGGATCGGCGCCGCCGGCAAGATAGCGACCGCGTTCGACATGGCGCGCGCGATGGCGATCGGCGCCGACTGGTGCAATTCGGCGCGCGGCTTCATGTTCGCGCTGGGCTGCATCCAGTCGCTGAGCTGCCACACCGACCGCTGCCCCACCGGGGTGACCACGCAGGATCCCTCGCGCAACCGCGCGCTGGTGGTGCCGCACAAGATCGAGCGCGTCTATAACTACCATCACGCGACCCTGCATGCGCTGGCCGAACTGCTGGCCGCCGCGGGCCTAGAACACCCGCAGCAGATCCGGCCGATCCACTTTTCGCAGCGGACCTCGACGACCGAGGTGCTGACATTCGCGAAACTCTATCCGCCGCTTCGCCCGGGCGAACTGATCAGCGGCACCAGCGATCCGCGCTTTCGCGAGGCCTGGGACATGGCGCGCGCGGAGTCGTTCGCGGCCGCAGGGTAGGGGATTATGCCGCTGCGCATCGCCCTCAGCGGGCCAGCGGCGTCGCATATCCCGCGACCAGCTTGACCAGGTCGGCCTGGCGCTTCACGCCGGTCTTTTCGAACAGGCGGTTGACATGCGTCCTGACCGTCGTGTCGGCGACGCCGAGCGCGCTGGCCACTTCGGGAACGCCGCCCACCTCGACGATGGCCAGCAGCACGCGCAGCTCGGTCGGCGTCAATTTGAATGCCTTGCCGATGACTTCGGAACGAGGCGGCATCGCCAGCGCCGCCTTGCGAACGAACAGTGCGGCCACGGCCGTGTAGATGATCCCCGCACGTCGCCGCGCGCCCGAGGTCAGCGGCAGGGCATGGGCGACGTAACGCTCGCCGTCCCGGCCGATCAGCGGCACGGCGATTCCCTTGATACCGAGGGCTGCGTCGCCCTGCTCGGCGGCGGCAAATACCTCGCGCAAGGTCTGGTGCGCCTGCGCATCGCAGGCCACCAGCCGCCCGGCGACATCGCACAGGATGTCGCCGGCATCGAGAATGGCCTGCCCGGCAAGGTTGGCGTGAATGATGCGCCCGTTCGCATCGACCAGACAAAGACCGGCGTCCAGCCCGTCGAGCGTGTCGGCGAATGTCCCGGCCTCCGCGATCTTCAGATCGAACATCCTGGCGATCATGACCGCGCGGCGAAGGTGGGGGGCGATCAAGCGCATCCGATGGCGCGCCTCGTCATCGACAAAGCCGTGGCGCTCGTGGCGGAAGACCCCGAACATGACCACGCTGGCCGCCGATTTGTCGAGGACAGCACTGACGAAGTCGATGATTCCCCTCGGCCGGGCCCATTGCTGATAAAATCCGGTAGCAGCGAGTTCATCGTAAGGCAGCAGATCGGCCGTCGCGACCGGCTGTTCGATGTCGGCGATAAAGTGGCCCACGACGGCTGGATATATCTGTCGAAACAATTCGACCGGCAACGGCCAGGCAATGCCGAAGCTGCGGGTTATCGTGACATGCTGCGCATCCACGTCCTTGCAGAACAGGCCTGCGCCGACGCCGTCCACGAAACAGGTCACCCCCTCGATGGCATTCTCCCAAAACGATTGATCGATGGCGGCATCATAAACAAGGCTGATCAGATCGCTCAGTTGCTGACGATCGTCGCGGCTGGTTGTCGATGCAGTCGGTCCGGAGACCGGTCGCAGATGTGACACCTTGTTCATTCCAAACGTTCCCCGGGAGCGACGCTACACCGAATTTGTCGCGCCGCCCAACACTCTGCGCGGGCTCCCGCGACTGGTGGGCCCTGCGGGCGCTTGAACGGGCGGGTCCATCCGATGGAGTCCGCATGGCTCATATACGTCGATCAGATGAAGGGCGCATCCCCCGATCGGAGGACAAAGCATTCAGAACGAGATCCCGACATCTCTTTTGCCGTTTCGATTGTCAACCAGAATGCCGCGCGGTCCAGAGATCGTTCCCGCATTTGACAGGCTGGTAACGTCGAACATCGTCACGCCAGCCCGGCCGCCGGTAATGGTGCCGGTGCTCATGTTGACGACCTCGCCATTCTGAAGAGAAATGCCCTGGTCCACGCCGGTGATTCTTCCGAAGTTGTTCACGGTCCCGGTCCCGACCATGACAACGCCGTCACCGGATGCACCGGTCCCGGAAATGATCCCGAAATTGTTCACAATAGCGCGAATGCCCTGAACGCCGGCATTGCCACCCGTGATGGTGCCGGAATTGTTGATGACGGCTTCCACGTTGAAGCCCAGCCCAATGTCCGTTCCCGTGAACGAAGCTCCGGTGGAAATGTTGTAGGTGTTATTGTTGTCCGAGGCCGTACCATAACGGGTGGTGCCGTTCTGATCGACCGTCGCATCGGTGCAGGTGACGGTCGTGTTGTTGACTGGCGCCGCGGGGTTGCAGGCAGCCTCGGCCTGGGCAATCGCCGCGAACGGAGCGATCGTCGGCGTCAGTGCGAACAGATGGTCTCGCGCAAAGCGTCGGCATGCGGGACGACGCTGCACAGGATCATTGATGGCTGCCAGATTCATGTCCACGCCCATTGTCGATCCCCGATGCCAATCGCCGATCCGCAGATGCGTGACGACGCGGGTACCGTAGCGATGCGCGGGATTGGCAGCGTCCTCCGAACCTAGGAGGCGGAGTCACCGATGTGGGGCCGATGGCCGTTCTGGAAATTATTTCAGCGGCTGATGCCAATTTGTGACATAGACTCGCGGGAGATCAGCGGCGGCGATCGGCGCTTCGCCAATTAATACTGCATGACCGATCGCACCCCGATCACTACCGCATTCTTGATCGGCTCGATCGGCGATCTCGGATCGGGCGCATTCCCGCCGGGATGAAAAATCAGATGAGCGGTGGGATAGATCGTCCAGCCCGGAACGATTGCGGCGCCATAGGTGAATTCGAAAGAGAGCTCATAATCGCGCAACGGCACCGGCAGGCCGGTGAACAAGCGTGTATCGCGATCGAGCCCGCGCGCCCGGTCGGACATGTGCGCGTAAAGAAACGAAGCGCCGAAGGCGTCTGCCGGTCGCGCCGGGATCAGTCCGGTAAAAATGATGCCGGCGTCGAGATAGAAATCGTTCAGACTTCGGTCGGGTGGACTGTAAGCAGCGCGGCCAAACAGCAGGATGCCGGAATTGGCATCGCCGCCGGCCGGGCGGTACAATTGCTGGTCGATCACCGCGTATACGCCGTCATTGCCCCGCAACCGCCGGGCGATTCCAGTGCTCAGCGGGCTGGCCAGGGAGGAGCCGTTGCTGTCGAAACGCTGATCATCGAACGACCCGAAGTGATGCCATGCGCCGAAGCGAACGCCGCCGGCCAGTCCGGTCGCTTTGGGAGCCTGATTGTAGCGGTATTGAAACTCGCCGATCAGATAGGGCGGATCGTTGACGCGAAAATTCAAGCCATGGCGATTGCGTTGTTCGGGGTCGTTCAATCCGGGGCCGGCCGGATCGCCGTTCAGGAGCGAGAGCAGGAAGGTGGTTTGCGGCGTCGGATCGATTTTCAGCCGAATACCCGGCGTCGACAGCGGATAGGCCGCGCCTCCGCTTGGAATGTTGACCGCCGGATTTGTCGGCCAGTCGCTGCTCATGAAGAAGCTGAAATACTGACTGTACAGGAATTCGGTGTCGACCACGAGTTGGCCGGCGCGCAGGCTCGCCATGCCGCCGGCAAACGTCTGTTGCAGCCATAGCTCGGAAAGCCGCGTGGTCGGCAGCGCTTCGATGTTGCTGACGGTGTTGAGATTGCCAAGGAGGTTGCGGTCAGGCCCACTGTCGCCGTGAAGCTGGAGGATGTTGCTGAACATCGTCAGGCCGTCCAGGCCTGCTAGTCTGCCAAAGTCTATCCCGATCAGCGTTTCCAGCTTTCCGTCGAACACCGTCCCACGCTTGATGCCGCCCCTGACGTTCGAGAGCGCCTCGGTGGTGTGAAGGAATCCGTAAGTGACCCCGCGATCCGCAAGCCAGGCCCGGGTGCCGAATGGATCGCCTTTGTTTGGCAGGCTGCTGGCGATCGACGATGTCGGCGCAACGCCTTGCTGGGGATCGGATTGAGCGAACGAACCGGTCGCCGCCAGATCCACGAGGATCGCGGCCAAAATCCCCCACCACGAGCCGCGCGCCGTCAGCCTCACAGGACAGATTCCATATTTTGCGGGCCGCAGAGGCCGGTGTTTCCGGCGTAATTCATTCCCGAGGTTTATTGCAGCTTATTTGCAATCGAAAAAGGGTTCCATGCAATTGGTGACGAATAGCATCGTTGCGTGACAGGGCGGCAACACGGCGGAGCGAACGACTCCTTCAAAAAAGTTGACCCGCCCGGGGGGACAACCGGGCGGGTCGGGTGCGGCACGGGGTGGATGAGGCGCCCGTGCCGGACGCATATCCACGGTCAGAGCGGCTGCGAATGCACGCTCTGGTTCAGTCGATCAGTAATCGCAGGTGCGAATGCGGCCCATGTAGTTGCCGTAAGCGTCGAACTGGCGAACCCAGCCGCAGCGGCGATAGCCGTCGTAGTAACCATTGTTCGAAGCCGCGATCGCGGTGCCGATGACAGCGGCGCCGAAAATGGCCGGCCCGACCCAATTCGGCTTGGCCTGAGCCTGGGTGGAGCTGGAAGCGATGCCGCCGGTCACGGCAAGCGTGGCGAGGGCAAGGGCAGCAATTTTGGTCTTGATCGACATGAGAAACTCCATCCGGTTGAGCGCGGTACCGTTGTGGTCCGCATGCCCAGTTGGACGGAGGGTCCTCGAATCCGGTTCGAGTGAACCTCATTAAATCCGGGTAATGATTATTTTTACTGCAAATACAGTTAGTTAGACGGCATCATTGCTCTGCGGGGCGGTCGACAGCGTCGCCGAATCGAACCTGTCGACATCGGCGAGCAACTCGCAGAAGGCATGCGCGCCGTGGTCGAGCAGGCGTTCGCCCTTCTCCGCCGAGGACAGGGTGGCGTCGCCGGCCGCACCGCGGGGGTGCAGGTCCTGGGCCTGCCATGCGAACGGCACCGGCCGGTGCGCCGAAAGCCAGCGGTATTGCTTTTCCATCGCGATGATCTGGGGCCGGAAATCGGCGATGGCGTCTTTGCGCACATGCTGCGGATAGCGCGCCAGCATGATCGAGGTCTCGACTGCGCCGCCATGGATGCCGTGGCGCAGCTCTTCCGCCGAGAACAATCCCTCGGGCGTACCGAAGCGCGACCAGCTCGTGGTGACGGCGAGAAGCCCGTGATGCGCGCGCAGATCCTGCGCGACGAGACTCATCGCGGCACTGTTGCCGCCGTGGCTGGTGACCATCACCAGTTTCCGGATGCCCGCGCGCGCCACGCGCTCGCCCAGCGCCATCCAGGCCTTGAGCGCGACTTCGGTCGGCAGCGTCAGCGTGCCGGGATACTGGATGTGTTCGGTCGAAATCCCGATCGGCTGAATCGGCAGGAACGTCGCGGGAATGCTGGAGGGCAGCAGTTCACGTACCCGGGCCAGATAGGCCTCACCGATCATGACATCGGTCTCGACAGGCAGATGCGGGCCATGCTGCTCGGTCGCCGCCAGTGGCAACACCGCGATCCATTGCGCTGCGTCGGTGCTGGAAATCGTGGACCATTGGATCTCGGTCCAGTCGCGCGGCGGAAGCGAAGAAGTCATCGAGTGGGGCGTTTCTTTAGGTCGATTTGCGAGGTAGCTTGCAACGGGGTCTGGTAGTCGTCCCGGGGACGTCATCACATCCTCGGGACGCCACCACGTCCATTGCCTGCCATCATGGGCCAGAACGATCGACGGAGTCCAACATGAACCCGGCCTTTTTGCCGCGAGCGTTAACCGCAATCCTGCTGGCCCTCGGTGCGGCGCTCGCGCCGGCAACGGCCGAGACCCTGGACAAGGTCTCGTTTGGAACCAACTGGGTGGCGGAGGCGGAACATGGCGGATTTTTCCAGGCCGCGGCCGACGGCACCTACCAAAGATACGGGCTTGACGTCACCATCGTGCCGGGCGGTCCCAACGACAACAACCGCATGCTGCTGATCTCCGGCAAGCTCGACTTCTTCATGGCGGCGAACACGCTGATGTCGTTCGATGCGGTCGCCAACAAAGTGCCGGTCGTCACGATCGCCGCTATCTTCCAGAAGGACCCGCAGGTCTTCCTCACCCATCCGGATTCGAAGGTGGCAAAACTCGAAGACCTCAAGCCGCTGACGCTGTTCGTCTCCAAGGAGGGGATCTCGAGCTACTTTCGATGGCTGAAGTCCGAATATGGTTTCAGCGAAGGCAAGGTCAGGCCCTATACCTTCAACTCGCAGCCGTTCATCGCCAACAGGCTGAGCGCGATGCAGGGCTACGTTACTTCCGAGCCCTACGCGGTCGAAAAGGCCGCCAAATTCAAGCCCGGCGTCATCCTGCTGGCGGATTACGGCTACAGCGCCTACTCAACCCTAATCGAGACGCGCCGCGACCTCGTCGACAAGAAGCCGGATCTGGTGCAGCGCTTCGTCGATGCCTCCATCGTCGGCTGGTACACCTATCTGTACGGCGACAACTCGGCTGGCAACGCCATGATCAAGAAGCTCAACCCGGAAATGACCGACGAACTGATCGCCTATTCCGTCGCCAAGATGAAGGAATACGGCATCGTCGATTCCGGCGACGCCGTGAAAGAGGGCATCGGCGCCATGAGCGACGCGCGAATCGGCAGCTTCTTCGACAAGATGGCGCGGGCCGGCGCGGTGCGCCGCGACATTGACTTCCGCAAGGCCTATACGCTGCGCTTCATCAACAAGGGCGTCGGCCTCGATCTGCGGCCCAAAAACCAGTGAACCAGTGAACCAGCGCGCGATGGCCGAGCCCGCAGCCTTGTCCGATTTTGACGCACCTGGCGCGGGCCTCGCGGTCAGCCTGCGCGGCGTCACCAAGGTCTATGACAACGGCGTGGCGGCGCTCGGGCCGCTCGACCTCGACGTGCGCAAGGGCGAATTCGTGTCGCTGCTCGGGCCATCCGGCTGCGGCAAGTCGACGGCCTTGCGGTTGATCGCCGGCCTCAGCGCGCCGACATCGGGCAGCGTCGGCGTGTCGCGGCCTGTCAGCGTGGCGCGGCCTGCAAGCGCAGATGGCGCGGGGCATTCGATCGGTTTCGTGTTTCAGGAACCGACGCTGATGCCGTGGGCCAGCGTGCGGGAGAATGTGCGTCTGCCGCTGAAATTATCCCACGCCCCGGCAGCGCAAGCGGCGGTGCGCGTCAGCGCGGCGCTGAGCGAGGTGGGACTTGCCGATTTCGCCGACGCCTATCCGCGCGAATTGTCCGGCGGCATGAAGATGCGGGTATCGCTGGCGCGCGCGCTGGTCACCGATCCCGACATCCTCTTGATGGATGAACCGTTCGCGGCGCTCGACGAGATCACCCGTTTCAGACTCAACAACGATCTGCTGGCGCTGTGGCGCAACCTGCGCAAGACCGTCATCTTCGTCACGCATTCGGTGTTCGAGTCGGTGTATCTGTCGCAGCGGGTGATCGTGATGAGCGCGCGCCCTGGCCGGATCGGCGCCCAGTTTCAAATCGACGCGCCGGAGCCGCGGGCCGAGGAGTTTCGCACCTCCGCCGATTATGCCGGCTATTGCCGCGAGGTTTCCAGCGCGCTGGCGCCGTCCTATCAAGAGCGGACGGTCTGATGAGCGCCCCGCTATCATCGCCATTGGCCGCTGGGCAGGCCCATGTGGGCAGCCGCCCGCTTTTTCTCCTGCGCATCCTGCTTCCCGTCATGGTGCTGGCGGCCGGCATTGCGGCGTGGGAGCTCGTGGTGCGGCTCAACGATATCAAGCCCTACGTGCTGCCGGCGCCATCGGTCGTGTTTCTGACCCTGGTCAGCGACTGGTCGGTGTTGTCGCAATCGCTGCTGACCACGCTATTGACCACGCTCGAAGGTTTTCTGGCCGCGGCCTTCGGCGGCATCGTGCTGGCGTTGTTGTTCAACCAGTCAAAATGGCTGGAATATTCGCTGTTTCCCTATGCCGTGATCCTGCAGGTCACACCTGTCATCGCGATCGCGCCGCTGCTTTTGATCTATTTGCCGCAGCAGACCGCGGTAGTGGCCTGTGCCTGGATCGTCGCGTTTTTCCCGGTGCTGTCCAATACCACGCTCGGGCTGAATTCGGTTGACCGCAATCTGGCCGGGCTGTTTCAGCTGTACGGCGCCTCCCGGTTTCAGACGCTGCGTTACCTCAAATTACCGGCTGCCTTGCCGTATATTCTCGGCGGATTGCGGATCGCGGGCGGCCTTTCGCTGATCGGCGCCGTGGTCGCCGAGATCGCAGCCGGTTCTGCCGGCGCTGGGTCCGGCCTCGCCTACCGAATCGCGGAATCCGGCTACCGTCTCAACATTCCCAGAATGTTCGCGGCTTTGCTGTTGCTCTCCGCCGCGGGGATTGTCATTTATGCGCTGCTGGCGCTAACCTCGCATCTGGCGCTGCGGCGCTGGCACGAGAGTGCGCTTGGAAAGGACAACTGATGGCTACCGGTAATATTTCTTCGGAGAAAATCGATTTGCTGATTTATGGGCCGGCTAGGCCCATCCTCCAGAACGGTTTTTCCGACCAGTTCGTCCTGCATGCGGCCGAAACCAAGCACGACCTCGAGCGATTGGCGGCCGTGGCGGAGAAAATCCGTGGCATCGCCGTGACCTACCACACCGTGCATGCCGACAAATCTGCGCTGGCGCTGTTTCCGAAGCTGGAGATCGTCTCGAGTTTCGGCGTCGGCTACGACCACGTCGATTCCACCTACGCCCGCGAACACGGCATCGTCGTCACCAACACGCCTGACGTGCTGACCGAAGAGGTCGCCGACGTCGCGATGGGACTTCTGATCGCCACCTTGCGCGAATTCGTCAAGGCCGACCGTTATCTGCGCTCCGGGCTCTGGACCACGCAGAACTATCCCCTGAGCGTCGGTTCGCTGCGCGACCGCAAGGTAGGCATCGTCGGCATGGGCCGCATCGGCCAGGCGATCGGCCGCCGGCTCGACGCCTCGCGCGTGCCCGTGATGTATCATTCGCGCAAGCCCGCGGCCGATGTGTCATACAAGCACTATCCCGATCTGATCGAGATGGCGAAGGCGGCCGATACGCTGATCGTGATCGTCCCCGGGGGCGCCGCAACCGCCAATTTGATCAACGCCGAGGTGTTGAAGGCACTGGGGCCGCGCGGCGTCGTCATCAACGTGGCCCGCGGCTCGGTCGTCGACGAGCAGGCCCTGATATCAGCGCTGAAGTCGGGCACCATTCTGGCCGCCGGGCTCGACGTGTTCGCCAAGGAGCCGGCGGTGCCAGAGGAATTGCGCGCCATGCAAAATGTCGTGTTGCTGCCGCATATCGGCTCGGCTTCGGTGGTGACGCGCAATGCGATGGATCAACTGGTGGTCGATAATCTGAAAGCCTGGTTCGCCGGCAAGCCGCCGCTGACGCCGGTTGTGGAAACGCCGGTGAAAGGCCGCTGATGACGGGACGTTGCCCTGGCATCGTACTGCCGGCGCTGTTGGCACTGGTCGTCGGCGTTTCGCCGGTGCGATCGCAGGAAGCCTCGACCCTGAAGAAGGACATGATCGGTCAGTGGGAGCTGTCGACCACCGAGCGCGGCAAGACCTGCGTCGTTACGCTGAAGGGTGATTCCTCGCCGCAGGGCCTCAAGCTCGAGCTGGAGCCGGGTTGCGGGGCGGCGCTGCCCTTCACCCGGGATATCGCTGCCTGGACCATCAAGGGACTGGATATCGTGCGGCTGCAGGATGCCGCGGGCCAACCCGTGATCGACTTCACCGAGGTCGAGAGCGGGATTTTCGAGGGCCTGAGACAGGGCGAGGGCATCTACATCCTGCAAAACCTCGCGGCCGCGCGTTCGCTCGCCAAATCGATGGATCAAATGATCGGCGACTGGTCGATGGTGCGCGGCAACGGCGTGGTGATCTGCGGCTTGACGCTGACCAATACCGAGGCCGACCAGGACAATTTCCAGGTGTTTCTCAAGCCGAAATGCGATCCGGCCATCGCGGCATTCGCGCCGACCCAGTGGCGGCTCGAACGTGGCCAGATGATCCTGATGTCGGCCAGGGGCGACATCTGGCAGTTCGAGGCCGACGACAACGCGCAGTGGCGGCGGGTGCCGGACAGCGCCGATCCGTTGATCATGTTGCGGCAGTAGGCGACGTGACGTGATCCTGGACGGCCCGGGCGGTGGCCCCGCCAGTCGACCGGCCGCCTTGCTGATTTATTTTGCACATTCCATGTCGATCTGCCGCCGGCTGGTTCGTCTTATCCCATTAGCGAGACAGTTCCGCAGGGCTTGGGGTCCGCGGCTCGCGCCAGAAGGAGTTCTCACCATGCGTTTCATGTATATCGTCACGTCCGAACAACCTGCGGTTCCGACGCCGGCTCTGATGGAGGCGATGGGCAAGCTCGCCGACCGCGAGATCAAGGCCGGCCGCATGATCGACTCGGGTGGCTTGATGCCGCGTGCGATGGGCGCGCAAGTTCGGATCAGAGACGGCGAACTCAGCGTGATTGATGGTCCCTTCGTCGAAGCCAAGGAAGTGATCGGCGGCTACGCGATCTTCGAACTCCGCAACAAGGAGGAAGCGCTGGCTTCGGCGGTCGAGTTCATGCAGCTTCACGTGCAGCACATGCCGGGCTGGGAAGGGACCTGCGAACTGCGCACGTTTGCTTCGCCGGACCACAAGATGGGGTGCCAGGTCGAAGTCGACGCGCTCGCCCGCGCCTGATGCTTGCATCCCAGTCAGGAAATCTTGCCGAAACCGGATTGACTGACGACGTAGCAACTTGCGCCGTTGCGCCCCCTCTCCCGCTTGCGGGGGAGGGCCGGGGTGGGGGTGTATCCGCGGGTGCCGGTGCCTGCGGACGCATTCCCCCACCCGCCGCGCTCTTGCGAGCGCGTCGACCTCCCCCGCAAGCGGGAGAGGTGAAGAAACCACTATCCCGCGCCTTTGCGCTCTGGCGGCCATGACGGCCGCCGGCATCGATCGCGCGCGTCGGACTATTCTCGCAGTCTGGCGGATCGAGCAGCCGCGGCTGATCACCAGCCTGGCGCGGATGCTGCGCGACGTGCCGCTGGCCGAGGACCTGACGCAGGAAGCCCTGCTGGCGGCGCTGGAGCATTGGCCAGCGACCGGCATACCGGAAAAGCCCGGCGCCTGGCTGATGGCAACGGCCAAGCGCCGGGCGCTGGATCATCTGCGCCATGGCCGGATGCTGGCGCGCAAGCAGGGGATGGTGGCGCTCGATCTCGCGCAGGAGCAGCAGGCGATGCCCGATTTCGACACAGCACTTGACGACGATATCGGCGACGAATTGCTGCGGCTGATCTTCACCGCCTGCCACCCGCGTCTGTCGCGCGAGGCCCGCGCGGCGCTGGCGCTGCGGATGATCTGCGGCCTGACCACCGAGGAGATCGCGCGCGCCTTCCTGCTGCCGGAGGCGACCATCGCCCAGCGCATCGTGCGCGCCAAGCGCACGCTGTCGGAATCGGGGCTCGCCTACGAGACCCCGCGCGGCGAGGAGCTTTCGGAGCGGCTCGCTTCGGTATTCGAGGTCGTCTACCTCATTTTCAACGAGGGCTATACCGCCGCCCGCGGCGACGACTGGCTGCGCCCGCAGCTCTGCAACGAGGCGCTGCGGATGGCCCGCGTGCTCACCTCGATCGCGCCGCGGGAGCCGGAGGCGCACGGCATGCTGGCGCTGATGGAGCTGAACGCCTCGCGGATGGCGGCACGCACCGATGCCGCGGGCGAGCCGATCCTGCTGTTGGAGCAGAACCGGGCGCTGTGGGACCAACTGCAGATCCGGCGCGGATTGCAGGCGCTGTCGCGGGCGCGCGAACTCGGCGGCGCCGGCGGCTTTTACGCGCTGCAGGCCGCGATCATCGCCTGTCATGCGCAGGCTGGTACGGCGGATGCGACCGACTGGCCGGGTATCGCGGCATTATATGCGGAGCTGGCTTCGGTGGTGCGTTCGCCGATCGTCGAACTCAACCGCGCGGTAGCCGTCGGCATGGCCGAGGGCCCCGCAGCGGGATTGGCGCTGGTGGACCATATTGCGCACGACCCCGCGCTGAAAAACTATCACCTGCTCGGCAGCGTTCGCGGCGACCTGCTGCGCAGGCTCGGCCGCTTTGCCGAAGCGCGCGTCGCGTTCGAAGCGGCGGCGGAACTTGCGGGCAACCGGCGCGAGCGGGAATTTCTCAGGCGTCGCGCGGCGGAAGCGGGGGCAAGGTCGGGATAGCAGGCGCGATGAATTGCGGCGGCAATGGCTGCCTCATTCGTGGTAGTGAAAGCCGAATCTGCAGGAGAACGCGCATGACCAATTTCGAGGATAAACTGCCGCCCGCGGTCGGGGCCTTCTGGATCAAGGAGGAGGATTATCCGGCGCTGCTGAAAATCCTCGATGATGGAGGCAACATGCCGCCGAGCTGGAAGGAGTGGCTGAGGATGGCCGAGGAAATGGAGCACGGGCTCAAGTCCTACGGACACGCCGTGCTGCGTGTTTATATCGACCCGGCCACGTTCCCTGGGTGGTGCGAGGCCCACGGCGTGCGCCCGGGCAGTGCAGGACGCAGAAAGTTTGTTGCGGAGGCCGTGACTGAAAGATACGGCGATCAAACCTGACGGTATCAGCGGCGCCTCAAAACCCGGACGAGACCTGGTTGCGATCGACATTGGCGCCGGTGCGGGAGCGACGGACGTTGCTCACGAGCATGCCGGGCGCGTCTTCGTTGGCGGGTTTTGCGGTCGCAAGCCGCAGCACGGCGGCATAGTTCGGCTGCACTTCCATCCGCGCCGCGTGCGGGCTGCGCGAGAGGATTTTGTGAACGCGCGGCAGGTTGTAGCAGGGCACATAGAACAGCAGATGATGTTCGAGGTGATAGTTGACGTAATAGGGCGCGATGAACAGTCGTTCGAGGAAGCCCGCATGCGTGGTGCGGGTGTTGCGCAGCGGATCGTTGCTGTCGGGCACCACGGCATGTTCCGCGATGTTGCGAATGCGGGTGATCACCATCATCCAGGTCATCAGCGGCAATAGCCACAGCAGCGGATAGGCCCACCCAATTCCGGCCGCAGCGAGGCCGGCCAGCAGAACCAGATTGAACAGGATTTGCGGGCCGAGCTTTTGCCAAAAGTGCGCCGCGCGCTGCGGCAGCGGCCACGATGCGTCGCCGAGCGCGTTGAGCCACTGCGCCTTGCGCTGCGCATAGCCGGTCTGGCCCGAAATATCGCGCCAGAACTTGCGGCGATAGCTCGGCCGTGTAATCGGGAACGGGGCCGACAGGATCAGGTCGGGATCGTCGTCCTGCTGGGTGCGGGCGTGGTGCTGCAGATGATAGCGGCGATAGGCCTTGGTCTCGGCGAAAACCGGATAGGCGCAGAACCATTGGCTGAGAAACAGGTTCAGTTTTTCACCGCTCGCCAGGCAACCGTGAGCGCCGTCATGCATCAGGATCGCCAGCCCGAGCTGGCGCGAGCCGATGATCGCCACCGCCAGCACGAAGGTGAGTGGATTGGGCCATACCGCCACCATCGCGATCGAGCCCAGAATCAGCGTCCACGCATGGGCAATAAGCGCGACGCTCTTCCAGGTCGTGCGCGTGCGGACCTCGATCAGTTCCTGTTCGCTCATGATGTTGCGGGCTCGCATGCGAAGTGCGGTCATGGCGCTTGCTCCCTAGCCCTCGGACGAATCGCCCGGAACGGAATGTCCTGATCTGACGAGTCTGAGCCGCGCGGCTTCGGCAGGCGCATCGGCCTGCGGGCCGAGCAGGCGCAGCATTTCGGCGGCGAGATCGTCGGGGGAGCGGCCCATCGCCTGGCCTTCCAGGGTGGCGCCGATCGCGATGGTCCAGAAGCGCAGCGCGCTAATTTCGGGATCGAGCCGCGACTGCCAGCCGCGCGCCGCCATCTCGGCGGCATAGGCGCGCAAGCCTTCCGCGTGCAGCCGTTCGACCGTCCGCTCCACCAGCGGCGCGAGATCCTGGCGGCGCCGGGTCAGCGTCATCGCCTCGACGAAGAAGCCAACAGCATCCGCTCCCATCACGCTGTCGACCAGCGCGCGCGTGTAATCCGACGGGGAGAGTTGTTTTCCCGCATGCTGCTCGGCCGCGCGCGCCACGTAAAGCACGTCACGGCAGGCGGCTTCCACGAACAGCGCTTCCTTGGTGCGAAAGTAATAGGTGATCTGGCTCGGAAAGGCGTCAGCCGCGGCGGCAATCGCGGCAATCGAAACCGCCGCCAGCCCTTGCTCCTTGAACAGCCGGCTCGCGGTATCGAGCAGGCGCGAGCGCATCTGCCGGCCCGCAATGCGCGTGGCGCGTGCGCTGTGCTTGGGATCGCGCAAGCGGACTCTTGTGGAAACGTCCTTCATGCGTCCTCATGGTCGCACAGAGCTGGTATCAGGCGACTTTTATAGTTTGTATGTTATACAAACAAATTTGTCAATGTGCCCTGTGATCGACTCGCGCCGCGGCGCTTTGATGGCGATCTCGCCGCCGGGGCGGCCAACACTGCGACCGCATGCCTCGCTGGAAACGGCCGGCCGCATGCTATCCACGCGCCTGTCCGGTCATCGGAAACTGCGGTGACAAGCCTTTGAACTGGAGCCCGCTTGCTGTTTCCGTCCGACCTCACCTCGTTCTTCGAACTCATCCGTCAACACGGCAATACCGTCTACAGCCTGATGTTCGCCTATGCCTCGTCGCACAGCCTGCTGCTGACGCTGTTCGCGGGTTACGCATCGCATTCCGGCGCGGTGAGTTTCGGCACCGTCATCGCGGTCTGCTGGTTCGGCAGCTTTACCGGGGATGTCATCCGCTTCTGGATCGGGCGGCGCTACGGCACCCGCTGGCTCGGAAGGTCCACCTCCCGGATCACGCGCGCGGTGCAGACCGCGGCCCGGCTGGCAGACCGTCATTACATCTGGATGATCCTGCTGCATCGCTATCCGCACGGCATTCGCGGTGTCGCCGGCTTCGCCTACGGGATGTCGCGATTGCCCTGGTCGACCTTCCTGGCGCTCAACTTCGTCGCGGCGGGCCTGTGGTCCTGCCTCACCGTCTCGGTCGGCTATGCCTTCGGCGAGGTCTCCGAAAAGGTGATGAGCGACGCCTCGTCCGGCCTCGGCCTCGTGATGCTGGTGCTGTTCCTCGGCGCCTCCTGGCTCGTGAGCAAGAAACTCGAGCAGGTGGCCGAGCGGGCGACGTGAGGGGCGACGAACGGCTGCAAATCGATGCGGTCGGATCGGCGCTAAATCAACCGCATGCCCT
>JBBQUA010000082.1:0-21243 GCA_038212905.1 Hyphomicrobiales bacterium | reverse complement strand
GGTGCCGTTTCCGCATCCCGGCGTGATGCGCGACGTCTATCCGGGGTTCCTGCAGCTCTCGGGCTTCATCAGCATGAATTTCGACCGCCACAAGGACGCTCACAAGGCGCTGTTCAACAATCTGGTGAAGGGCGACGGCGACCTGGTCGACAAGCACCGCGAGTTCTATGACGAATATCTCGCGGTCATGGACCTGTCGGCGGAGTATTACCTGCAGACCGTCGATGTCGTGTTCGTCAAGCATGCGCTGCCCAAGGGCGAAATGACCCATCGCGGCAAGCTGGTCGATCCGTCGAAGATCACCCGCGTGGCGCTGATGACGGTCGAAGGCGAGAACGACGACATTTCGGGTATCGGACAGACCGAAGCCACGCACGCGCTGTGCAGTTCGATTCCGGATCATCGCCGGGTGCATTACGTGCAAAAGGGCGTCGGCCATTACGGCGTCTTCAACGGCTCGCGCTTCAAATCGGAAATCGTGCCACGCATTTCCGATTTCATGCTGTCGGCGGCGGACCGAAAGCCTGTATTGGTCGCCGCGGCAGAATAATCATCGATCGAGCCGCGACAAAGCGAGATCGCGGCTCGCACGTTGATTCCAGTGTCGATTCGGCGCGATCGTTAACCCTCTGAATTGATGCAAGGAAACCCGGATTCGCGGCTTCTTGAAGGAATGAGTCCGTTCTCATTCTTTCAGGGCTGTCGTGCGCCCCGGTTCCGTCCAAAATTTTTGGTTCCAGGCCCATCCTATGGGGTCGGAACGTCCTTCTGCCCCTGTATATTGGGCAAATGATTTGTTTTTGCGCCGAGCGATTCCACTGGCGGCGGATATGGCAGAATCCGGGCGAACTCTTCCTCCCCGGACTTGCAGATATGGCCACTCGCGCTCTCCTTTATCGGCGGCCTGCCGAACCCTCTCGACTCCTCGTCAAGCACGGCTCGCAAATCTATTCGATCAGGTTGCGCCGGCACCGACGCGCGCGGCGCTATACGCTGCGTATTCATCCCAGCGACCGCGAAGCGATCCTCACCATGCCGCCGCGCGGCACCATCGCCGACGCCAAGGATTTCGCGCAGCGTCACGGTGGCTGGATCGCCGCGCGTCTTGGCCGGTTGCCGAAGGCCGCACCGTTTCTTCCAGGTACCGTGGTGCCGCTGCGCGGCGTCGCGCACAAGATCGTGCATCGCGCCGGCCTGCGCGGCACGGTGTGGACCGAGGTGCGCGACAGCGGCGAGCGGATTATCTGCGTCGCCGGCGGAGTTGAGCATATCGAGCGGCGGGTCGCCGATTATCTGAAGCGCGAAGTGCGCAACGATCTGCAGAAGGCCGCGCAGGCTTACGCCGAAGTGTATGGCGTCAAGGTGAAGCGGCTGTCGATCCGCGACCAGTCGAGCCGCTGGGGTTCCTGCACCTCGGCCGGCTCATTGTCGTTCTCGTGGCGCCTGATCCTCGCGCCGCCTTACGTGCTCGATTATCTTGCCGCCCACGAAGTGGCGCATCTGGTCGAGATGAACCATTCGGCGCGGTTCTGGCGGGTGGTCGCCCGCGAATGCGCCCATGTCGAGCGCGCCAAGACCTGGCTCGATACCCACGGCAACGACCTGCATCGCTACGGGATTCAGGATTAGGGAGCCTTGCCGCGGCGCTACGCGGCAACAGCCTATCTTCCGAACAGCCGATCCACCAACCAGCCGTCCAAACCCGCGGCCGCTTCCGGACGTGCGGTGGGATTGGATGCGCGCGTCGGTGTCGGCGGCGGACGATAGGCGTTGCCCGACGCAATTGGCGCCAGCGGAACCGGCGATTGCGCTGACGGTGCCGGGGGCGTGCTGGCTTGCGATGCGGGCTGAATCAGGTTCGTCAGCAAGCCGCCCTGGCGCGCATTCGGCAGGCCCGCGACCGGCACGCCCTGATGGGCCGCGCGCATAAAACGGGTCCAGACCTCCACCGGCAATCCGCCGCCGGTCGCCTTCCTGGTCGGCGAGTTGTCGTCATTGCCGAGCCAGACGCCGGTGACGAGGTTGGCGGTGTAGCCGATGAACCAGGCGTCGCGGAAATCCTGGCTGGTGCCTGTCTTGCCGGCGGCCGTCCAGCCGGGGATTTCCGCCTTGCGCGCGGTGCCTGAGAGCAGGGTTTCCTGCATCATGGTGTTCATCATCGCCACGGCGCGCGGATCGATCACCTGGCCGAGCTGGTCGGCGGGCCGGACATACAGCACTTTGCCTTCGGCGGTACGGATCCTGGTCACGACATGCGGGGTTGCGCCGCGGCCGCCATTGGCGAACGGCGCATAGGCGCCAACCAGTTCGTTGAGCGAGACTTCCGAAGTGCCGAGCGCGATCGAGGCATTGGCTTCGAGTTTCGAGGAAATGCCGAGCCGGTGCGCGGTGCGCACCACATTTTTGGCCCCGACTTCCAGGCCGAGCCGCACCGCCACCGTGTTGAGCGACATCGCCAGCGCCTGCGTCAGCGTCACCGCGCCAAAATATTCGTGGGTATAGTTCTCGGGCTTCCAGCCCTTGACGTCGAGCGGCGCATCCTGCCGGGTCGTCTCCGGCGTCAATCCCGCTTCGATCGCGGTGAGGTACACGAACGGCTTGAACGCCGAGCCCGGCTGGCGTTTCGCGGTGACCGCGCGGTTAAACTGGCTCTCGGCGTAATTGCGGCCGCCGACCATGGCGCGCACCGCGCCATCGGGCGTCATCGCCACCAGTGCGCCCTGGCTGACGTTGAATTTGACGCTCTTTGCCGCGAGTTCGTCGATGATGGCGGCTTCAGCCACGCTTTGCAGTTTCGGGTCGATCGAAGTTTCGACCACGATGTTCTGGTCGATCTGACCGATCACATCGTCGAGCACTTCGCCGATCCAGTCCGCCACATAATTGATGGTGCCGGCGCCCGCCGCCTTCACGTTGATGGAGGGCTGCCCGATCGAGGCCTTCGCCTGCGCCTCGGTGATGAACTTGGCGTCGGCCATTGCGGTCAGCACGGTCTGGGCGCGCTTCTCGGCGCCTTCCGGATTGCGGTTCGGCGCCAGCCGGGAGGGTGATTTGACCAGGCCGGCGAGCATCGCGGCCTCGGCAATCGTGACGTTCTTCGCCGGCTTGCCGAAATAGCGCTGGGCCGCGGCCTCCACCCCATAGGCGCCGGATCCGAAATAGACCCTGTTGAGATAGAGTTCGAGAATTTCGGTTTTGGAATGCTTGCGCTCCAGCCACAGCGCCAGTTCGACTTCCTGCAGTTTGCGCATGAAGGTGCGTTCCTGGGTCAGGAACAGGTTCTTGGCGAGCTGCTGGGTCAGCGTCGAGCCACCCTGCGAGACGCCGCGATGCAGGATGTTGGCCACGGCCGCGCGCGCGATTCCAATCGGATCGACGCCGTAATGCGAATAGAAGCGGCGGTCCTCGATGGCGATGAACGCCTTCGGCAAATGGGGCGGCAGGTCCTTCAGCGAAACATTGGTGCCGGCCATTTCGCCGCGGGTCGCCAGCACGCTGCCGTCAAAGCCGACGATCTGGATCGTCGGCGGCCGCTTCGGGATTTCAAGCGACTGGATCGCCGGCAGATGCGCGCCGACCCAGATCACGACGCCGACGGCCGCGATCACGGTCCAGAGGCCGAGCACCGCGCTCCAATAGACCAGGCGGCCAAGGCCGCCGCGAGCGCGCGCCCGGGATTTGCGCTTGCCGTTCGCCCCCTTCTCGCGCGGCTTGCGCTGGCGCGGCGCATCGTCGCCGGAATCGCTGGCTTTGCGTTTTGCGGATGGCTTCTTCTTCGGCGCGTCGTCGTCGCTGGCCACGCGGTCCTGCGGCCCGAGCCGCAGCTCGCTCAGCGACGCGGCGAGCCCGAATTGCGGCTCCTTGCGTCCGCCCTTCTTTTTCCGTCCCCACGCCATACGCCAACGCCGCCCACACCAGTCCTGCCGCACGCTAGCGGGCGGGATTTAAGGGGCGGTTAGCGAGAGGTTAACGCGCAATTAGGAGGTGCGGCGATGCGTGCTAAAAGCAGGCAAAGCCAGGGGAGACAAGGGAGATTTGCATGGGCCATATCGATCCGACCAGGGAAGTATTTGCGCAATTTCGGGCCAATGACCGGCCCGGCCCGATTCACATGCTGAATCTGGTCAGGCTGCGCGCGCAGGCCGCCTATCCCGACGGCCATCAGGCCACCGGCGCGGAAGCCTATGCGGCCTATGGCCGGGAGAGCGGGCCGGTGTTCGAGCGGCTGGGCGGCCGGATCGTGTGGCAGGGCCACTTTGAACTGATGCTGATCGGACCGGCGGACGAGCGATGGGATCACTGCTTCATCGCCGAATATCCCAGCGTCGCCGCGTTCGCGGAAATGGTTCGCGACCCGATCTATCGCGAGGCGGTGAAACACCGGCAGGCGGCAGTCGAGGATTCGCGTCTGATCAGGCACGCGGCGCTGCCGGTCGGAAAGACCTTTGGCGAGATTCCGAAATAGTCCTCTAAACGAAATCGGCGGCCCAATGGACCGCCGATCACATTTTTCGGAATGAGAAAGACTAGCCCGCCGGACCGCTGTCCTCGAGGATCGGGCCGAACATTTCCCAACGTTCGCCGTTGAACTTCATCATCTGCAACTGCTTGTTGACGCGGTAGTCGTCCGGCGTGGTGTTGGCGACGATGCCGGGCAGGGCGAGATCGAGCACTACGTTCTTCAGGCTGGTGGCCTGCTTCATGACGTTCTCGCGTGTGAGGTTGTCGCCGCACTTCTCGAGCACGTAGATCATCAACTGCGAGGTCGAGTAGCCGTAGGCATTGAAGCTCGAGTCCTTGTCACCATCGGGATAGTACTTCGCCATGAAATCGAAGTACTTCTTCATGCCGGCATCGTCCTTCCAGCCCGGGTCCAGTGGATCCTTGCCGTAGCCGACACTGATCACGCCCTTGGAGGCCTCAAGCCCTGCGGGCTTCATCACCGCGCCGACCGAGGTGGCGTTGATGTCGAGGATGTGCACCGGCTTCCAGTTGAGCTCGTGGATCTTCTTGATCGCCTGCGCCGCCTGCTTTGGTGTCGAGGCGCTGAAGAACAGGTCAGCGCCAGCATCCTTGATCTTGAGGATCTGCGAATCGATGGTCGGATCGGAGACTTCGTAGGAGGCTTCCGCCACGATCATCTTGGTCGCCTTGTCGCCGAGGCCAGCCTTGATGCCGTTCTGGTAGTCTTTGCCGAGGTCGTCGTTCTGATAGAGGATGCCGATCTTGGCGTCCGGATAATTCTTGATGATGTACTGGCCGTAGATGCGGCCCTCAACGAAATAGTTGGGGTTGAAACCCATCGTCCAAGGGAAGTTCTTCGGGTCGGTGAATTTCGACGCGCCGGTGGCGGCGAACAGCTGCGGCACCTTCTTCGAGTTCAGGTATTTCTGAACGGCGGCGTTCGACGGCGTGCCGAGCAGCTGGAACGTGAGCAGCACTTCGTCGCTCTCGACCAGCTTGCGCACCTGCTCAACGGCTTTCGGAGGGCTGTAGGCATCGTCATACTGGATCAGATTGATCTTGCGGCCCTTCACGCCGCCCTGGTCATTGATCATCTTCATATAGGCAGCCTGCGTCTTGCCGATGGTGGCATAGGCCGAAGCAGGTCCCGAAAATGGATTGGTCTGGCCGATCTTGATCTCGGTATCGGTCGCGCCGGTGTCATATTTCTTCTGCGCCGATGCCGGCGATACCGACAGGGCGACGGCAACCGCCGTCCCGGTAACGAACTGAAAAATGCCGTTCCTCATATTGCTGCTTTCCTCGTGTGCTTATTGTGCCGATGGTCTTGCCCGGTGTGGCGGACGCCAACGCTGGTTAGATACTGAATGAACGGTTGTGGCATGGCAATACGATGCCGGCCGGCAAGGTGAACGAATTTACGCCAGCCAGAGCAGGATCAATGCGATCGCGGCGGGCGCCGCCTGAACATACAGGATCCGGCGGCTGACGGTGGCGGCGCCGTAGACGCCGGCAACGATCACGCAGAGCAGAAAGAACACCTTGATCTGGAATCCGAACCCCGGAGCGGCATGCAATAGTCCCCAGACGAGACCGGCCGCGAGGAACCCATTATACAAGCCCTGATTGGCGGCCAGCACGGCGGTTTCAGCGGCCTTCTCGGGCGCGTTGCGAAAGGTCTTCAGGCCGAGCGGCTTCTGCCAGAGGAACATCTCCAGCACCAGAAAATAGCCATGCAGGACGGCAACCAGTGCCACCAGCAGATTGGCGATCCAGATCATGTTCGTTCCCCCAGGCACGACAGCCAGCTTTCGGGTGGACGCTAGCACGGTTCCCGTGAAAAGTGCGGCGGACCCAGTTCGCCTTCCGCAGAAATGATGACGTCCAAACCCCCGGCAAATCAATGAGCCAACAGCCCGAAGCGTTTGGCCTCGACCGGCTGCACACCCCGATCGGAACGGCATTGCTGGTGAGCGACGCCGATGGTGTGCTCCGCGCGCTGGATTGGGAGGATTTTGAGCCGCGCATGAAAGACCTGCTGCGGCTTCAATATGGTGCCGTGGCGCTGCAAGAAGCGCGGATGCCCGCCCAGACCCGGGCGGCATTGACGGGCTATTTCAAAGGCGATCTCGATCGCCTGAACGAAATCCGCTGGGACATCGCCGGCACGCCGTTCCAGCGCACGGTCTGGAAGGCGCTGCCCAAAATTTCACCTGGCACCACCCTGAGCTACGGCGCATTGGCGGCGAGAATCGGCATGCCCAAAGCAGTGCGTGCGGTCGGGCACGCCAATGGTGCCAACCCGCTCAGCGTCGTCGTTCCCTGCCACCGTTTGATCGGCGCCAACGGCTCTTTGGTCAAATATGGCGGCGGACTGCAGCGGAAGCGCTGGCTGCTGGAGCACGAGGGTATCGTGCTGCGCCGTCTTCCGTAGCCCGGATTGCGCTGCGCGCCATCCGGGTCACGCCTTTTCGTTGCTGGATCGGAATCTACGCCGCGGGCTGCGTTATGCTTTCTTCATTGGCAAGCAGATGGATCAGTGCGCTCTTGATCGCGGCCTGCCGCGTCGGCGCGTTGATCTGGGCGCCGAGCAGGTCGGTGACGTAGAATACGTCGCGGGCGCGTTCGCCGAAGGTCGCGACATGGGCCGAGGCGATGTTGAGGTTGAGCTTCGAAATCGCGGTGGTCAGTTGATACAGCAGGCCCGGACGGTCGAGGCCGGACACCTCGATCACGGTGTAGCGGTCCGACCACTGGTTGTTGATGGTGACCTCCGGCTCGACCACGAAGGGGCGCGCCTTGCGTCCGGCGGCGCGGCGCGCCACCACTTCGGGCAGCCGCAATTTGCCTTCCAGCACGTCCTCGATCATTTCGCCGATCCGGGTGGCGCGGCGGCCCTCGTCCTCGTCGCGGTCGTATTCCCTCGAGATCGCGATGGTGTCGAGCGCGCGGCCGTCGGTGGTGGTGTAGATCTGGGCGTCGACGATATTGGCGCCCGCCGAGGCGCAGGCGCCGGCGATGATCGACAATAGCCAGGGATGGTCGCTGGCGAAAATGGTCAGCTCGGTGACGCCCCGCGCTTCGTCGAAGCCGACATTGATCGCGAGTTTGTGTTCGGCCTGTTCGCTGGCCTTCAGGAAGCGGGCATGGCGGATCTTGCGCGCCAGTTCGACCTTGAGCCAGTAGGCCGGATAGTGCCGTCCGATATAGGCGTTGAGCTCGACTTCCGGCCATTCGGTGAAGGCCGCGCGGAATTCCGATTGCGCCACCGCGATGCGCTGCGCGCGGTTCACTTCCGAGAAGCCGCCGGTCAGCACCGGTTCGGTCTCGTAATACAGCGTGCGCAGGAGCTGCGCCTTCCAGCCGTTCCAGACCCCGGGTCCGACGCCGCGGATGTCGGCGGTGGTCAGGATGGTCAAGAGCTTCATCTGCTCGACCGACTGCACCACCGCGGCGAAATTTTCGATGGTCTTGCGGTCGGAAAGGTCGCGCGACTGCGCCACTGTGGACATGGTCAAATGCTGTTCGATCAGCCAGGCGATCAGTTCGGTATCGGCGGCGCTGAAACCGAGCCGCGGGCACAGCCGCCGCGCCACCTTGGCGCCGGCGATCGAGTGATCCTCAGGCCGGCCCTTGGCGATGTCGTGCAGCAGCGTGGTGATGTAGATCACCGCGCGGTGCTCGGGGCGGATCTTGCGCATCAAATCGCTGGCGACGATGAACTCGTCGTTGCCGCCGCGCTCGATGTCCTGCAGGTAGCCGACGCAGCGCAGCAGATGCTCGTCGACGGTGTAGTGGTGATACATGTTGAACTGCATCATCGACACGATCTTGCCGAAGGCGCGGATGAAATGACCGAGCACGCCGGTCTCGTTCATGCGCCGTAGCACGATTTCCGCGTCGTTCGACGTCAGGATCTCCATGAACAGCCGGTTGGCCTCGGGATTTTCGCGCAGCTGGGTGTTGATCAGCTTCAGCGACCGCGTCACCGTGCGCATCGCGTCCGGGTGAAAGGCGAGGTTGTTCTTCTGCGCCAGCCGGAAGATCCGGATCAGGTTGACCGGGTCATGCTTGAAGACATCGGGCATCGCCAGATTGATGCGGTTATTGTCGATGATGAAATCGTCGCTGTCGGGCACCCGGCGCCGGTTGTTGGAAGGCCGCAACCGCGCCATCATCCGGCTCAGCACCGGCGCCGGCTTGGCCTGCTGGTCTTCCAGCTTGGCGCACAGGATCGCGGTGAGGTCGCCGACGTCCTTGGCGACCAGGAAATAGTGCTTCATGAAGCGTTCGACATCCTGCATGCCGGGATGCGAGGTATAGCCGAGCCGGATCGCGATCTCGCGCTGCATGTCGAACGACAGCCGCTCCTCGGCGCGGCCCGAGAAGAAATGGATGTTGCAGCGGACCGACCACAAGAAATCGGCGCAGCGGCGGAAGGTGCGGTATTCCTGCGCATCGAACACGCCATGTTCCACGAGCTCATCGGTCTCGCGCACGCGGTAGACATATTTCGCGATCCAGAACAGCGTGTGCAGGTCGCGCAGGCCGCCCTTGCCGTCCTTGACGTTGGGCTCGACCAGATAGCGCGACTGCCCGGCGCGGCGGTGCCGCTCCTCGCGCTCGGCGAGCTTGGCGGTGACGAATTCGGCGGCGGTGCCCTGCACCACTTCCTTGTCGAACCGTTCCACCAGCTCGTCATAGAGCGGCTGGTCGCCGGTCAGGAACCGCGTTTCGAGGATCGCGGTGCGGATCGTCATGTCGCCGCGCGCCTGCCGGATCGATTCATCGACCGAGCGGGTGGCGTGGCCGACCTTCAGCCCCATGTCCCACAGGCAATACAGGATCGCCTCGGCGACCTGCTCGCCCCAGGCGGTCTGCTTGTAGGGCAGGATGAACAGCAGATCGATATCGGATTCGGGCGCCATCAAGCCGCGGCCATAGCCGCCAGTGGCGACCACCGCCATGCGCTCGGCGCCGGAGGGCACCGGCGAGCGATAGAGATGGCGGGTGGCGGCGGAATACAGGATGCGGATGATCTCGTCCTGCACGAAGCACAGCCGTTCGGCGCAGCGCCGCCCGTGCCGATCCTTCAGCAACACCGCCTGCGCCACCGCGCGGGCCTCGATCATTTCCGCCTTCAGCAATTGCGCCAAGGCGGCGCGGAAAACATCTTCGCGGCCGGTATGAGTGGCGGCGAGCGCGTCCACCGCCGCCGTGATCCGCGGGGTATCGAAACGGTCGTCGATTTCGGGGCGGGGCTGGGTCACGAGATTGTCCATATCCTAACCCGATATCGGACGGCGCCGATGCTGTCACGGGAGATTCCCGCTGGATAACAGCAGGTCCATGCTGCCTTGGCCCCGCTTTGGGTAAAGCTATTCTCAACGCCGCGCCGTCGCAGCAGGTATTTTCTCGTTGACGCGCCCATTTAACTAATTGAAATGACAGGGTGTTTTTAGAGAGCTGCAGGCGATCGGCGCACGCTTTGCCGAGACTTGGCTGCTCTTCGATTTGATCCACTCACCTCACGGAGACCAGGCGATGTCCAGGATTTCACGGCGCGCACTGGCGGCCATCATCGCCGTCGCGGTGCTGGCGCCCGGCACAGCTTACGCTGCCGACCCGCTCAAGGAAATTCGTCTGGATTGGGCGACCTACAATCCGGTCTCGATGATCCTCAAGCAAAAGGGACTGCTTGAAAAGGAATTCGCCAGGGACGGCATCAGCGTCGTGTGGGTGCAATCAGCCGGCTCCAACAAGGCGCTCGAATTCCTCAACGCCGGCTCGATCGATTTCGGTTCCACCGCGGGCTCCGCGGCGCTGGTCGCCAGGATCAACGGCAACCCGATCAAGTCGATCTACGTCTATTCGCGCCCCGAATGGACCGCGCTGGTGACCTCGAAGGATTCGAAGATCGCGACCGTCGCCGATCTCAAGGGCAAGCGGGTCGCGGTGACCCGCGGCACCGACCCACACATCTTCCTGGTACGCGCGCTGCTCGACGCCGGCCTGAAGGGCAACGACATCACGCCGGTGTTGCTGCAGCACGCCGATGGCAAGACCGCGCTGATCCGCGGCGACGTCGATGCATGGGCCGGCCTCGATCCGATGATGGCGCAGGCCGAAGTCGAGGACGGCGCCAGACTGTTCTTCCGCAAGCCGGACGCCAACACCTGGGGCATCCTCAATGTGCGCGAGCAGTTTTTGAAGGATTATCCCGACGCCGTCCGCCGCGTGCTCGCGGTTTACGAAGAGGCGCGGAAATATTCGCTGGCCAACTACGATGATCTGAAGAAGACCTTCATCGCGGTCACAAAACTGCCGGAGGCGGTGGTCGACAAGCAGCTCAAGGAGCGCACCGAACTGACCCACAGCCGGATCGGCGCGCCGCAGCACGCCTCCATCCTGGCCGCTGGCCTGGCGCTGCAGCAGGCCGGCGTGGTCGACGCCAAGGTCGACGTCAAGGCGACGGTCGATGCCCTGATCGACGACCGAGTGCCGCTGCCGACGAATTGATACGAAACGCGGCGCCTGTTTTTCTTCCTTCTCCCCTTGTGGGAGAGGGTGGCCGCGATGCGCAGCATCGCGGACGGGTGAGGGGTTTGTCTCCGCGATAGAGACCGCTCATCCGGCGCGGACTTCGTCCACGCCACCTTCTCCCACAAGGGGAGAAGGGAAGAAAAGCTCCCATTCGCTACCTTGCAATCCATTCCCAGACGCGGTTTTGCTATGGCCATGACCGTTGAATTATCCGCGCCCGAACGAACTGACGCCCTCGCGCGCCCGGCGTCCTCGGGCCGCTTGCGCCGCTATGCGCGGCCGGCGCTCGGGCTTTTGCTGCCGGTCGGCCTCGCACTATCATGGGAAATCGCCGTCGCCCTCGGCTGGTCCAATGGCCGACTGGTGCCGCCGCCGTCAAAACTGTTCGCCACCATCATGGAACTGGCCAATAGCGGCGAGCTGACCCGTCATATCGTGGCCACGTTATCGCGCGTCTTTGCGGGCTTCGGCCTTGGCGTGGTGGCGGGCACGCTGCTCGGTGCCGTCTCCGGCTATTGGGGGGTGGCGCGGCAACTGCTCGATCCCACCGTGCAGGCGCTGCGCGCGATCCCCTCGATCGCCTGGGTGCCGCTGTTCATCCTGTGGCTCGGCATTTTCGAAACCTCGAAAATCGCGCTGATCGCCGTCGGCGTGTTCTTCCCGGTTTATCTCGGCGTGATGGGTGCGATTCTGTCGGTCGATCGCAAGATCGTCGAGGTCGGTCGCACCTTCCGGCTCTCCGGCCCCGCGATGATCCGACGCATTTTGCTGCCCGCGGTATTGCCGGCCTATGTGGTTTCGCTCCGGGTCGGGCTGGGTTTGGGGTGGATGTTCGTGGTCGCCGCCGAATTCATGGGCGCGTCCGAAGGCCTCGGCTATCTCCTGATCGACGGTCAGCAATTGGGAAAACCGGCGCAGATTCTGGCGGCGATCGTGATTTTCGCCATTCTTGGCAAGACCACCGACTGGCTGATCGAGATCGCGACCGCGCCATTGCTGCGTTGGCAGGATGCGTTCGGTCACCAGAGTGGAGCTGCCTGATGCTCGCACTCGACCGCATCGGCAAGGTCTATCCCAACGGCGTCAACGCGCTGGAGCGGTTTTCCGCCGATATCCGGCTGGGCGAGATCGTCGCCATCATCGGCGGTTCCGGCTGCGGCAAGTCCACGCTGTTGCGCGCCATCGCCGGGCTCGACCGCGCCACCTCGGGCACGGTGACGCTCGACGACGTCAGCATCACCGCCCCGCACGCGAAAATCGGCATCATCTTTCAGGAGCCGAGGCTGCTGCCCTGGCTCAGCGTCGCCGACAATATCGGTTTTGGCCTTTCGGATCTGCCGGCCAGTATCAGGCGCGAGAAGATCGCCGCCGCGCTGGCGCGGGTCGGGCTCGCCGACAAGGCCGGCGCCTGGCCGCGTGAACTCTCCGGCGGGCAGGCGCAGCGGGTGGCGATTGCCCGGGCGCTGGTGCCGCAGCCGGAAGTGCTGCTGCTGGACGAGCCATTCTCCGCGCTCGACGCTTTCACGCGGCGCGATCTGCAGGATCATCTGCTCGACCTCTGGGCCGACACGCGGCCGACCTTGCTGCTGGTCACCCATGATGTCGACGAAGCCGTGGTGCTGGCCGACCGCGTGCTGGTGATGCGACCGCGGCCGGGCCGGTTGTTCGATGAGATCAAAATCAATCTGGCGCGGCCGCGCGACCGCGGCTCGCCGCATTTCGACAATTTCAAGCGCCGCGTCCTGACCGCGCTGGATCGCTCGCTCGACCGCGGCGTGCCCGACGCGGACGCGAAATCAACCACTGGTGAAGCGATGTGGTGGTGACATCGGCGGCCTGAGCCGGTACATCCGACCGGCAAACCTATCCGGGAGAGAAAAAATGGACGCCGCCGAACTCCGCGCCACCCAGGCCCCGATCAAGGAGCGCTACAAGTCCGATCCCAAGACCGCAATGATCAAGCTGACCGCCAGGGGCTCGATCGACAGCGAAGGCATCGCCTGCAAGGTCGAGACCGGCCGCGCGCTGGCGGTGGCGGGCCTGCACCCGGCGACCGGCGGCTCCGGGCTGGAACTGTGTTCCGGCGATATGCTGCTGGAAGCGCTGGTGGCCTGCGCCGGTGTAACCCTGAAATCGGTGGCGACCGCCGTCGAAGTGCCGCTGAAGAGCGGCCATGTCATCGCCGAAGGCGATCTCGATTTCCGCGGCACGCTCGGAATCGACAAGGAAACCCCGGTCGGCTTCGCGGAAATCCGTCTCCGCTTCGAGGTCGAGACCGACGCCCCGCAGGACAAGCTCGACCTTTTGTTAAAACTCACCGAGCGCTATTGCGTGGTCTACCAGACCATCAAGAACGGCCCGAAGGTTTCGGTGTCGATGCAAAGGGTGTGATCGCTTGTCGTCCCTGCGAACGCAGGGACCCATACGCCGTGTCCTCGTAATCCAAGAGTCGCGGTTCGACGACTTTCGCACCACACGAATAGCTGTGGTTATGGGTCCCTGCGTTCGCAGGGACGACAGCAAATGTCCCCCGAACTCGCCTTCCTCCTGACGCTCTTGCTGCGCATGGCGATCACGGCCGCGTTCGTGGTCACGGCGTCCGTGATCACCGAGCGCTCCGGTCCGGTGATCGGCGCGCTGGTCGCGACGCTGCCGATTTCGGCCGGTCCATCCTACGTGTTTCTCGCGCTCGATCATGACGCCGCCTTCATCGCCGAGGGCGCGCTGGCGAGCCTGCCGATCAATGCCGCGACGATCCTTCTGGGCCTGACCTATGTGGTGCTGGCGCAGCGCCGGAATGCGCTGGTCAGTTGTCTCGGCGCGGTCGCGGTGTGGATTGCGCTGGCCTCGATCATCCGCTCGGTGCAGTGGACACTGGCCGGTGGCCTGATCGTGAATGCGATTGCCTTTGCGATCTGCGTGCCGCTGCTGCGGCGGTTTCGTCACGTCAAGATGCCGCTGATCACGCGGCGCTGGTACGACATTCCCTTGCGGGCCTCGCTGGTCGCCACTTTGGTGGCGACGGTGGTCACGGCGTCCGGCTGGGTCGGCCCAAAGGTCAGCGGCATCATCGCGCTGTTCCCGATCGTGTTCACCAGCATGATGCTGATCCTGCATCCGCGCATCGGCGGGCCCCCGACCGCCGCCGTGATCGCCAACAGCGCCGGCGGATTGATGGGATTGGGCATCGCGATCGCGATGATCAATGTCGCATCCCCGCGGTTCGGCTCGGCGATCGGTCTCGGCATCGCGCTGGAGATCTGCATCAGCTGGAACCTTGCGCTGTGGTGGTGGAGCCGGCGGGGGCTGGCGCGCTAGTTCGTCATTCCGGGATGGTCCGGAGGACCAGACCCGGAATCTCGAGATTCCCCGATGTGCAATTGCACATCTGAGGTTCGATGCTTCGCATCACCCCGGAATGACGATCAGGGTTTCGGCGCAGATACGCTGAAGATTGATGGTTACCGCTGCCGGGAGACCCGCTAGGTTGGCGGCGGGACAAGACTGGGGCGCGCGGTGGAGGGATTGTACAAGGTCGAATACGACATCAACCACGGTTCCGGCCGGAGCGTGCTGTACGCCCGTGACGGCGCGATGCTGGGCGGCAATACGGCCTTCGCCCACTTCGGCAACTACCAGGATGTCGGCGGCGAAATCATTGCCAGGCTCAGGACCCGGCGCCACAGCGCGTCGCCGCATCACAGGTCGCTTGTCAGTTCCGACCAGGTCACCATCAGCATGCGCGGCAGGGCGGAGGGTCAATGCTATCGCTTTGCGGGTGAGGTGATGGAGGAAGCCGGCTCGGTGTTCCGCGCGGTCATGACGCCGCTCGGGAATGACGACATTCCACCGCCCGGTGCGACCGGCGACGGCGGCATCGTCAGCGGACTCTACTCGATCGATATCCGGATGCTGGACGGCATTGCCGGCGGCCATACCGGCGTGATGCTGCTGCATGACGGCCGCATTCTCGGCGGCGACGCCTTCTTCTATTATCTCGGCGCCTACTCCTCGGCCAACGGCCGCTGGAAGGGCGCGTTCGTCAATCAGGAACACACCCCGGCAAAGAGCGAGCATCCGCTGTTCGGCGGTTACGAAGTCGGCATCGGCTTCTCCGGCCGCTGCGACGACGGGAGCGCCGAAATGGAGGCGACCGCGCTGGCCGGCAAGCGCAGTATCCGCCTCGCCGCCACGCTGAAGCTGATCCAGCCGATTGCCAATCGCTGACGGTGTCGCCGCGGGCTACGCCTTCGGCAATTTCGCCTTCAGCGCATACAGCGCCTCCAACGCGTCGCGCGGCGACATTTCGTCGGGATGCAACGCCTTCAATGCCTCGATCAGTTGCTCCGCCTCGCTCGGCGGCGCCGGTTCGGCAGCGGCGCGCGATGGTACTGCGAACAGCGGCAAATCGTCGACCAGCACACGGGCGGCCTGGCCGCGATCCTGCGCCTCCAGTTTGGCTAGCACCGATTTGGCGCGCGCGATGACAGGCGCCGGAAGCCCTGCGAGTTTTGCCACCTGGATGCCGTAGGAGCGGTCGGCGGAGCCCGGCAGCACTTCGTGCAGGAAGACGACGTCGCCCTGCCATTCCTTGACCCGCACCGTGGCGTTGAACAGCCGCGGCAGTTTGGCCGAGAGCGCGGTCAGCTCGTGATAGTGCGTTGCAAACAGCGCGCGGCAGCGGTTGGCCTCGTGCAAATGCTCGATTGCGGCCCAGGCGATCGACAGGCCGTCGAAGGTCGCGGTGCCCCTGCCGATCTCGTCCAGGATCACCAGCGCGCGTTCGCTGGACTGATTGAGGATGACGGCGGTTTCCACCATCTCCACCATGAAGGTGGAGCGGCCGCGCGCCAGATCATCGGCGGCGCCAACGCGGGAGAACAGCCGGTCGACGATGCCGATGCGGGCGCGGCTGGCCGGGACAAAACTGCCGGTCTGCGCCAGCAGTGCGATCAGCGCGTTCTGGCGCAGGAAGGTCGATTTACCGGCCATGTTGGGACCGGTGATCAGCCAGATCTGGCCGGATTTTTGTGCGGGTCCCGGCGACAAGTCGCAGGCATTGGCGATGAAGGGATGGCCGTCGCGCTTCAGCGCCTGCTCGACCACCGGATGCCGGCCGCCTTCGATGGCAAAGCCGAGCGAACCATCGACCTCGGGTCGCACGTAATTGTCATCGACGGCGAGTTTTGCCAGCGCCGTCGCGACATCGAGCAATGCGAAGGCATGCGCGGCGGCGCGTAGATCGTCGCTGGCGGCCAGCACCATCGCGGACAGCCGCTCGAAGATTTCCAGCTCCAGCCCGAGTGCGCGGTCGCCGGCATTGGCGATCCTGGCCTCGATCTCGCCGAGTTCGGACGTGGTGAAACGCGTTTGTCCGGCCAGCGTCTGGCGATGAATGAAGGTCGCATTGAGCGGCGGCGACATCAGTTTGTCGCCGTGCTGCGCGGTGACTTCGACGAAATAGCCGAGCACATTGTTGTGCCGGATCTTCAGGCCCTTGACGCCGGTATCATCCGCGTAGCGCGCCTGCATCGCGGCGACGACCAGGCGGGAGGCGTCGCGCAGGTTACGGGTCTCGTCGAGGGCTGCCTCATAGCCTTCGCGCACGAAACCGCCGTCGCGCTTGATGAGCGGCAGTTGCTCGGCCAGCGCACGCTCGAATTCGCGTGCGAGATCGCGCGCCGGCCGGCGCAGCGCTTCCATGACGGCGGCAATTTCCGGCGGCGGCGCTTCGAGCTGCCCGAGCCGGGCCAGCGCCGCATCGGCGGCCAAAATGCCGTCGCGCAGACCCGCAAGATCGCGCGGCCCGCCGCGCCCGACCGACAATCGCGCCAGCGCGCGCGACATGTCGGGCGCTGATCGCAGCGTGGTCCTGAGATCGTCACGCGCGGCACTGTCGGCGACGAAGGTGGCAATGGCATCGAGCCGCCGCGCGATCGCGGCGCTGTCGGTGAGGGGGGCTGCGAGCCGCTGCGCCAGCAGCCGCGACCCGGCTGGTGTCACGGTGCAGTCGATGGCATCGAGCAGCGAGCCGCGCCGCTCGCCCGACAGCGTTCGCGTCAATTCCAGATTGGCGCGGGTGGCGGGGTCGATTGCCATCGTGGTGCCGGCGGCCTCGCGCGACGGCGGCGACAGCGGCGGGCGCTTTCCGACCTGGGTGCGATCGATATAGGTAACGGCGGCGGCCGCAGCCGTGGCCTCCAGCCGCGACATCGCGCTGAGGCCGTCCATGGTGGCCACCGCAAAATAATCGCACAGCCGCCGCTCCGCGGTGGCGCTGTCGAAGACGTCGCGAGTCAGCGGCGTCACCGCCGGCAATTCGCGCAAGGTCGGCCCCAGTTCGGGATCGCCATAGAGCGCGTCGGTGACGATGACCTCGTTGGGGTTGATCCGCGCCAGCGTCGCCGCGAGTTCGCCGGTCGCGCATTCCGTGACGATGAATTCGGCGGTGGAAATGTCGATCCAGGCCAGCCCAATGCGGTCGGTCCCAACCGATCCGCGCGTTCGCGCGATCGCCAGCAGATAGTTGTTGGCCTTGGCGTCCAGCAAATTGTCTTCGGTCAGCGTGCCCGGCGTCACCAGCCGCACCACGCCGCGGCGGACCACGCTCTTGTTGCCGCGTTTACGCGCCTCGGCCGGGTTCTCCAACTGCTCGCAGACCGCTACCCGGTGACCGGCTTCGATCAGGCGGTGCAGATAGTCCTCGGAGCGCTCGACCGGCACGCCGCACATGGCGATGTCAGCGCCCTGATGCTTGCCGCGCTTGGTCAGCACGATGCCGAGCGTCCTGGAGGCAATCTCGGCGTCCTCGAAGAACAGCTCGTAAAAGTCCCCCATCCGGTAGAACAGCAGCAGCCCGGGATGGGCGGCCTTGATCTCGAGGAACTGTTCCATCATCGGCGACACGCGTACGGTGTCCTCCGCTGACGGTGCGGGTTCGGCCGGAACAGGGATGGATTGCTGGATCGTCATGGCGGGCCGCAACCTACAAAATTTTGACGCCCGGTCCTATCGGTTTGCCGCCGCAATACGCGTTTTCCACGTCTGCGGCGCTGCTCTTCTCCCTCTCCCGCTTGCGGGGGAGGGCCGGGGTGGGGGTGCCTCAGCGGGTTCACTGCTCGCGGTTTGCGGATGAGAGAGCCCCCACCCTAGCCCTCCCCCGCAAGCGGGAGAGGGAACTGCACCTCGCCCTCAATTGACCTGCCGCGCCCTCGCTCCTAAAACTCGCCTTCAATTCGGTCGGCTGGCGCGTAAGACGCGGCATTCAAGGGAGAGATTCAATGCGCGATGTGTTTGTTTGCGATGCCGTACGCACCCCGATCGGCCGCTTCGGCGGCTCGCTCGCCAAAGTCCGCGCCGACGATCTGGCGGCGGTGCCGATCAAGGCGCTGATGGCGCGGCATCCCAAGCTTGATTGGGCCGCGGTCGATGAGGTCTATTTCGGCTGTGCCAACCAGGCCGGCGAGGACAACCGCAACGTGGCGCGGATGGCGCTGTTGCTGGCCGGCCTGCCGGAATCGATCCCCGGCCTCACGCTCAATCGTCTCTGTGCCTCCGGGCTCGATGCCGTCGGTGCCGCCGGCCGCGCGATCCGCGCCGGTGAAATTGACTTCGCCATTGCCGGCGGCGTCGAATCGATGACGCGGGCGCCGTTCGTGATGGGCAAGGCGTCGGAAGCGTTTTCGCGCTCGGCCGAAATTTTCGACACCACCATCGGCTGGCGTTTCATCAATCCGCTGATGAAAGCGCAGTATGGCGTCGATGCGATGCCGGAAACCGGCGAGAACGTCGCCGAGGAATTCCAGGTGTCGCGCGCCGATCAGGACGCGTTCGCGATCCGCTCGCAGCAGCGCGCCGGGGCCGCGATCGCATCGGGCTATTTCGCCGAGGAGATCACGGCCGTGTCGGTGCCCGGCGGCAAGGCCGGCCCTGTCAGCGTCGACAAGGACGAGCATCCGCGTCCGGAAACCACGCTCGAAGCCCTGACAAAACTGAAACCGATCGTGCGCAATCCCGGCACGGTGACGGCCGGCAATGCCTCCGGCGTCAATGACGGCGCTGCCGCGATGATCCTGGCGTCCGAAGCCGCGGTGAAAAAGCACGGCCTGACGCCGCGCGCCCGCATCCTCGGCCTCGCCTCGGCAGCGGTGCCGCCGCGCATCATGGGCATCGGTCCGGTGCCGGCGACCCGCAAGCTGATGGAGCGGCTCGGCTTGAAGATCAGCGATTTCGATCTGATCGAGCTCAATGAAGCCTTTGCCAGCCAGGGCATCGCCTGCCTGCGCCAGCTCGGCGTCGCTGACGATGCCGACTTCGTCAACCCGCATGGCGGCGCCATCGCGCTCGGCCATCCCCTCGGCATGAGCGGCGCGCGGCTGGCGATGACGGCGGTGCACGGCATGGAAAAGCGCGGCGGCAAGCGCGCGCTGGCGACGATGTGCGTCGGCGTCGGCCAGGGCGTTGCGATGGCGATCGAGAAGCTGAACTGAAGCCGTCATTCCGGGGCGATGCGCAGTATCGAACCTCAGATGTGCAATTGCACATCGGGGAATCTCGAGATTCCGGGTCTGGTGCTGCGCACCATCCCGGAATGACGAGTTCGAGGAGGAACGCCCGTGCATCATAGTGATTTGCGCGGCGTTCCCTCCGGCTACGATGTCGTCGCCATCGGCGCCGCCGGGTTCATGATCGCGCAACTCGTGGTTCTGTTCGGTACCCGCAAATGGTTCGGCGGCCAGGCGACAAGAATTCAGCACAACGGAGAGGGCGACGATGGCCGCGAAAATCATGATCCTGAACGGACCGAACCTGAATTTTCTCGGTATCCGGGAGCCCCACATCTATGGCCCGACGACGCTGGGGGAAATCGAGGCGAGCTGCCAGGAACTCGCTGGCTATCTTGGCATCACGATCACGTTTCACCAGTCCAATCTCGAAGGTGAACTCGTCAACCTGATCCAGTCGGCGCACGGCAAAGTCGATGCGATCATCATGAACCCTGCCGCCTACTCGTTTACCTCGATCGCCTTGATCGACGCGCTGAAGATCTTCGAAGGGCCGAAAATCGAGGTCCATATCTCGAATATTCACGCGCGGGACGAACTGCACCGGCATTCGATCACCTCGACCGCGTCCACTGCCGTGATCTGCGGTCTCGGTGCCTACGGATATATCGCCGCGATCCTGGCCGCCGTGCAAAAATTGGGCAAATTGCCGGATGCGTTGCCGGCGTCGCTGCATGGGCTGCGGGCGAAAACTTGAAATCGACGGTTCGGGAGTAATGACGATGCGCGGAGCGGGTTTCCTGGCGATCTGGAGCGATGTCGAGCGGTTCAATCTGACCGACTATCGCCACTGGCTGACGCGCGAGCACACCACGGAGCGGGTGACCACCGAGGGGTTCCTCGCCAATCGTGTGTTCCGTGCTATCAGGGCCGACATCGAGCGTTTCTTCACTCTCTACGAATTGCAAGCGCCCGAAGTTCTCGACGCCCCCGCCTATCTCGCGCGCCTCAATGCGCCGACGCCGTGGTCGCAGCGCATCATGCCGCAGCTCGGCAATTTCGTGCGCGGCGGCGGCATGGTGACCGCCCGGGCCGGGCGCGGCGAGGGCTCCACCATTGTCGCGCTGCGCCTCGAACGCCTGCCGGAATCGCCGCAGCGTCTGGCCGACGATATTGCCGCGCTGGATGGTGTCGCCGCGGTGCAGGTCGGCGCCACCGATATCGCCCGGACCTCGGTGCCGACGGTCGAGAAGGGGATGCGGAAAGACGAGGGCGTGTTTGCCGGCCTGCTGCTGATCGAAGCGCTCGACGAGGCATCGCTTCGCGCAGCGCTGAGCAAGGCGGCCGAAATGGCGCCGGGGGTAATTGGCGATGTCGGCGATCCCGAGATCTATCAAGGCATCTTCGCGCTCGATAAGCGCATCGCCCGCGTCGAATAGTTCCGTCTCTTTCTTCATCGCCTGATTCGTATTATGCGTCGCCTTGCCGCTCTCACTCCCCTCCCTCCCCACCGCTTCGCGGGGGGAGGGGAGAAGATCCCGCGGCTGAGGGAGTGAGCCATGATCATCGAACGTCAGCAGGATGTCACGGTTGCCGCTGAAGCGGTGATGCAACGGACATCCGACCCGCGGTTGCGCGAAATCATGGTGTCGCTGGTCAAGCACCTGCATGGCTTTGTCCGCGACGTCAGGTTGACCGAGGCGGAATTCCGCGAAGCCGCCGCGATTATCGG
>JBBQUA010000081.1:0-21438 GCA_038212905.1 Hyphomicrobiales bacterium | reverse complement strand
GCTGCTGGCCATCGCCGACGACGTCCGCGTTCTCCTGATCAAACTCGCCGACCGCCTGCACAATATGCGCACGCTGGAATTCGTGCCGCCCGCCTCGCGCCGGCGCATCGCCGAGGAGACGCTCGACATCTATGCGCCGCTCGCCGGCCGCATGGGCATGCAGGAGATGCGCGAAGAGCTCGAAGACCTTTCGTTCCACATGCTCGATCCAGAAGCTCACTCGGTGGTGATGCAGCGGCTGGAAGCGCTGGAAGACCGCAACCGCACCCTGATCGGGGAAATCGAAAGCCAGCTCTCCCGAAATCTTCAGAACAACGGCATGGCCGCGCATGTCTATGGACGGCGCAAGCAGCCGTTTTCGATCTGGACCAAGATGGAGCGCAAGTCGGTCGGCTTCGAGCAATTGTCCGATATTTTCGGATTCCGCGTCGTGATGGATGACGTCGAGGCCTGCTACCGCGCGCTCGGCGTCGTGCACACCACCTGGCCGGTGGTGCCCGGCCGCTTCAAGGATTACATCTCGACGCCGAAGCAGAACGACTACCGTTCGATTCACACGACCGTGATCGGTCCCGGCAACCAGCGCGTCGAACTGCAGATCCGCACCGACGAGATGGACCAGATCGCGGAACTGGGCATTGCCGCGCATGCTTTCTACAAGGACGGCGTCGGCTCGCCGACCGAACTCCTGAAGCGCGAATCCAATGCTTTCGCATGGCTGCGCCACACCATCGGGATCCTGTCCGACAGTGCCAATCCGGAAGAGTTCCTCGAGCATACCAAGCTCGAGCTGTTTCACGATCAGGTGTTCTGCTTCACCCCGAAGGGAAAGCTGATCGCACTGCCGCGCGAGGCCAACGTCATCGACTTCGCCTATGCAGTGCATACCGACGTCGGCAACAGCGCGGTCGGCTGCAAGATCAACGGCAAGTTCGCGCCCCTGTCGTCCGAGCTGCAGAATGGCGACGAGGTCGAGGTGCTGACCTCGGAAGCGCAGGCCGCGCCGCCCTCGGCGTGGGAATCGCTGGCGGTCACCGGCAAGGCGCGGGCGGCAATCCGGCGTGCGACCCGCACCGCGGTGCGCGATCAATATGCCGGGCTCGGCCGCCGCATCGTCGAGCGGCTGTTTACGCGCGCCAAGATCGAATACGCCGACGACAAGCTCAAGGGCGCGCTGCCGCGGCTGGCGCGCGCCTCGATCGACGACGTGATGGCGTCGGTCGGACGCGGCGAGATGAAGGCCTCTGATGTCGCCCGCGCGATGTATCCCGACTACAGGGAAGAACGGGTGGTGCGCTATGGCGCCGCCAAGAAGAGTCTCGCGGTCAAGCTAAGGCTGAAATCGGCGCCCGATCCAGGACGCAGCCCGTCGGCGATTCCGGTACGCGGCATCAATTCCGACCTGCCTGTCAAATTCGCGCCGAACGGCGGCGCGGTGCCGGGCGACCGCATTATCGGGATCGTGACGCCGGGAGAGGGCATTACGATCTATCCGATCCAGTCGCCGGCGCTGAAGGATTTCGAGGAGGAGCCGGAACGCTGGCTCGACGTGCGCTGGGATGTCGACGAATCGACGCCGCAGCGTTTTCCGGCGCGGATCCGGATCGACAACGTCAACGAGCCCGGCAGTCTCGCCCAGGTGGCGACCGTGATCGCCGAGCACGACGGCAATATCGACAATATCAGCATGTTCAGGCGCTCGCCCGACTTCACTGAACTCACCATCGATCTTGAGGTCTATGACCTGAAGCATCTCAGCGCTATTATCGCCCAGTTGCGCGCCAAGGCCGTCGTCGCACGGGTCGACCGCGTCAATGGATAAAATCGAAGTTCTCATGGTGATAAGGTGCTCTTGCGCAGCCTTGAACCATGAGGTCACAATGCGTTTCGTCTTTCGAGACGCGGCGAAGACGCCGCTCCGCAGGATGAGGAAAGTCCGAATCTGAATCCCCGCGAGTCCGCAATGCCCAAATCCCCTCCGCTGCGTCTCGGAGTTAATGTCGACCACGTCGCCACGCTGCGCAACGCCAGGGCGGGCGAGCGGCCGGATCCGGTGCGCGCCGCCCTGGTCGCGATCGAGGCCGGCGCCGACGGCATCACGGCTCACTTGCGCGAGGACCGCCGCCACATCCGCGACGACGACATGGCGCGGCTGAAGGCGGAGATTTCCAAGCCGCTGAATTTCGAGATGGCGGCGACCGAGGACATGCTGCGGATCGCGCTGGCGACCAAACCGCATGCGGTCTGCCTGGTGCCCGAACGCCGCGAGGAACTGACCACCGAGGGCGGCCTCGACGTGGTCGGGCAGCACAATGTGCTGGCGCCGTTCATCGCGCGCTTGAACGATGCCGGGGTGCGGGTGTCGCTGTTCATTGCCGCCGACCCTGCCCAGATCGAAATGGCGGCCAGGCTGCGCGCGCCTGTCATCGAGATCCATACCGGCGCCTGGTGCGACGCCGTGGTGGACGGCCATACGGCCAAGGCGGCATCCGAATGGCAGCGCATCGTCGCCGGGGCCGCGCTGGCGCGCTCGGCCGGCCTCGAAGTCCATGCCGGCCACGGCCTCGATTATGCTACCGCGGAGACGATCGCAGGCGTGGCCGAGATCATGGAGTTGAATATCGGTTACTACATGATCGGGGAGGCGCTGTTCGTCGGGCTCGGGGAGACCGTCCGGACCATGCGCGCGGCGATGGACCGCGGGCGCGCCAATCCCGACATCGGCGATGCCAAGAGCCGGACGAGCCGGGCATGATCATCGGCATCGGCTCCGACCTGATCGACATCCGCCGGGTCGCCAAGGTGATCGAGCGTCACGGCGACCGCTTTCTCGATCGGGTTTTCACCGACGCCGAACGCGCCCGGGCCGGGCGCCGCGCCAAAAGCGAGAAGATGGTGGTGGCGACCTATGCCAAGCGGTTCGCTGCCAAGGAGGCCTGTTCCAAGGCGCTGGGCACCGGCATCCGCCGGGGCGTCTGGTGGCGGGATATGGGGGTGGTGAACCTGCCGGGGGGACGTCCGACCATGCAACTGACCGGCGGGGCGCTGGCCAGGCTCGAGGCGCTGACGCCCGAGGGCCTGGAGGCGCGAATCGATCTGTCGATTACCGACGATTGGCCACTGGCGCAGGCCTTCGTCATAATTTCGGCGGTCAATCCGGGCAAAGCCTGAGACATCAGCACCGGTATCTTCCGTGGCCCGGGTGCAAAACTAAAAATCCTCACTAGCTCAATGGATTAGCAAGTTTTCATGCGACCGTTGATTGCGTGGCTGCGAACAACCGTCTAAAACGCCGCAGGGATATCGAAACGGGGCGAGTTCGGGTCGGAACTGGCTCACAATATCAGAATCAAGACCATTTTCTTGACGCGAAACGAGAACGATTCGCGTCAGGAAAATGCTCTGCCACCGCGCGTCAGTCGCGACGGGAATTGGGAAAGCGATGAGCGTGACATCCGGCACAAAAACTGAAAGCGGCTTGGGCGAAACCATCCGCGTCGTCATCCATGCGCTTCTGATCGCCCTCGTGATCCGCACCTTCCTGTTTCAACCCTTCAACATCCCCTCGGGATCGATGAAGGCGACGCTGCTGGTTGGCGATTATCTGTTCGTCTCGAAATATTCCTACGGTTACAGCCATTATTCGATCCCGTTGTCGCCTCCGTTGTTTTCCGGTCGCATCTTCGGCTCGGAGCCGGCACGCGGCGATATCATCGTCTTCCGCCTGCCGAAGGACGATTCCACCGACTACATCAAGCGCGTGATAGGGCTGCCCGGCGACCGCATCCAGATGAAGGAGGGCCTGCTCTACATCAACGAATCGCCGGTCAAGCGCGAGCGGTTGAGCGACTTCATCGGCGAGGATCCCTGCGGGTCTTCCGACGCCACGGCGCGGGTCAAGCGCTGGAAGGAGACGCTGCCGAACGGCGTCACCTATGAGTCGCTGGATTGCGTCGACAACGGATTTTACGACAATACCACGATCTATACCGTGCCGGCCGGCCACCTATTCATGATGGGCGACAACCGCGACAACTCCACCGACAGCCGGGTGTTGTCGGCGGTGGGCTACGTGCCGTTCGAGAATATCGTCGGCAGGGCCCAGATGATTTTCTTCTCCATTGCCGAGGGCGAGCACGCCTGGATGTTCTGGCGCTGGCCGACTGCGGTGCGCTGGAATCGTATCTTCTCAATCGTGCGATGAACGACGAATCGCCCGATCTCCAGACATCCTCCGCGCCGGGCGAAGCACGCGCTCAGCCTGATGCGGGAAGCGAACCCGCGGCGGTGAAGAAAAAGCGCAGCAAGGTCAGCGCCAAGGCCGCGACCGCGGCGATCGAGGCGCGGATCGGGCACAAATTCGCCGATGCCGAGTTGCTTACGACCGCCTTCACCCACGTCTCCGCGCTGAAATCCTCGCGCAAGCGCGGTGACAGCTATCAGCGTCTCGAATTCCTCGGCGATCACGTGCTCGGGCTCGTGGTCTCCGACATGCTGTATCGCGCCTTTCCCAATGCCAATGAGGGCGAACTGTCGAAGCGGCTTGCCGATCTCGTGCGCAAGGAGAGTTGTGCCGATGTCGCCAAGTCGCTCGGACTGATCGACGACATCAAGCTCGGCGCGGTCGGCGCCGGCGCCGGTGCGCGGTTGCGCAAATCCGTGCTCGGCGACATCTGCGAAGCGGTGATCGGCGCGATCTTTCTCGACGGCGGCTACACCGCGGCGGCGCAATTCGTCGAGCGCAACTGGCTGGAGCGGATGCGCAAGCCGCGGCGGCCGCTGCGCGATCCCAAGACGGTGCTGCAGGAATGGGCGCAGGGCAAGGGACTGCCGACGCCGGTCTATCGCGAGGTCGAGCGCACCGGGCCGCATCACGATCCCCAGTTCCGGGTCGCGGTGGATCTGCCCGGCCTGGAGCCCGCCGAAGGGCTCGGCGGCAGCAAGCGCGCGGCCGAGAAGGTCGCGGCATCCGTAATGATAGAACGTGAAGGTGTTGGTGGCGGTAACAATGATAGCTGAACCCCAAAACGTCATTGAAGGCGACATCGCGCCGCCGACAGCAACGCGCTGCGGCTTTGTCGCGCTGATCGGCGCCCCCAATGTCGGCAAGTCCACGCTGGTCAATGCGCTGGTCGGCTCCAAGGTCACCATCGTTTCGCGCAAGGTGCAGACCACCCGGGCGCTGATCCGCGGCATCGTGATCGACAACAATGCCCAGATCATCCTGGTCGACACGCCCGGCATCTTCATGCCGAAGCGAAGGCTCGATCGCGCGATGGTGTCGACCGCCTGGAGCGGGGCGCATGACGCCGACCTCGTCTGCGTGCTGCTCGACGCCCGCGAGGGGATCGACGAGGAGGCCGAGTCGATCTTCAGCAAGGTGGCGACCGTCAATCATCCCAAGCTGCTGGTCATCAACAAGGTCGATATCGTCGACAAGGAAAAGTTGCTGAAGCTGGCGCAGGCCGCCAACGAGCGCCTGAAATTTTCCGAGACCTTCATGGTGTCGGCCATGACCGGCGATGGCGTCGACGATTTGCGCCATACCCTCGCCGCGATGGTGCCGCCGGGGCCGTACCATTATCCCGAAGACCAGATGTCCGACGCGCCGATGCGGCATCTGGCGGCGGAAATCACCCGCGAGAAGATTTTTCGCCAGCTGCATCAGGAGCTGCCGTATCAATCCACCGTGGAGACCGACAGCTGGACCGAGCGCAAGGATAAATCGATCCGCATCGAGCAGACGATTTTCGTCGAGCGCGAAAGCCAGCGCAAGATCGTACTCGGCAAGGGCGGCGCCACCATCAAGTCGATCGGCGCGGATTCGCGCAAGGAGATCGCCGAGATCACGGGCGTGCCCGTGCACCTGTTCCTGTTCGTGAAGGTGCGCGAAAACTGGGGCGACGATCCCAACCGGTACCGCGAAATGGGCCTCGAATTCCCCAAGGAATAGAAGGCGTCGCGATGACCGTACCCCGGAACGTAATGTGGTTTGAAGTGCTGCTCTATCTGTCGCTGACGCTCGACGCGCTTTCGGTCGCGTTCCGGGACCGGACGCCGACGGCGCAGATGACGGAATCGATGATCATGGTGGAAAGCCTGTTCGCGGCCGGGCTGCTGCTGCTGCTGGTCCGCTTCGTCCGGCTCGCCGCGCGGCAGCGCAAGAACTGGCCGCGCTGGATACTGTCAGCCGCCTTGGCGCTTTCCGCGATGACGCTGGTGCAGGTCATCGGGATAAACGGCCTGGAGTTCGACAGCGTCGTCGAGATCGTTTCCTGCGCGCTGACGGCGGCCGGCCTGTTTTTCTCCTACACCGGCGACGCCAAAGACTGGTTCAACGCGTAGTTTCAGTCGACGGCGACCATGCCGGCCTCGGGAGCGGCATCCATGGCGCGGGCCATCTTGATGGCGGTCTCATCGATCATATCGGCGACTTTGCTGAACTTGCCGACCACCGTCGTGATGTTGCGCGTTCCCGGCGTCACCACGTCGCTCTCGTTGCCAAGCAGTGCGATGATGATCCGGCCGCCCTTGCTCTTCTTGCTCAGCCTGCGGACCGTATACTGAATCATCGCATCCGACGGCTTGCCGACGTAGCAGATGCAAAAGGCGGCGGCTGACGACAGGTCGAGCGAGAAGAACCGGGACATCGACAAGGCGTCGGCCTTCTCCGCGGCGGCGCCGATTCCCCTGCGGTTCAGGATCTGCGCGAGAATGACCGCAGCGGCTTCATCGAGCTTGCCGGAACCGGGAAGGCACAGCACCGCGCCCGGCTGCTGCCATCGCTCCGGCACGCTGGTCGGCAATTCCGGATCGGTATCCAGCCGCGCCAGCGGGCTGATCTCGACTTCCTCTTCTTCGACCTCCGGCCGGTCTTCATGCGCTTCGAGATCGTCAACCACTTCATGCACGGTGGCAAGTACGTGCTCCATCCGGTCGCGGTCCAGCCGGCCGAGACGGGCGTCCGCTTCGGCAAGCCGCAGGCCGTCCAGCATGATGGTGTCGTAGTAGTCCTCCAGCGAGGCCTCGCCGAGGAAGTCCTGCGCCTGCTGCGACGCCTCGATCGGGTCGCCGGCCAGCATCCGTTGGTACACCAGTTGTGGCGGCGTCAGCGCCGGCTCGTTGCCGAGCAGGACATCGAGAAACTGCAGGCGGTCGACGTGGCGGCCGATCACCACCAGGCAGACGGTGAGGGGCGTCGCCAGCACCAGTCCGATCGGACCCCACAACCAGGTCCAGAACGATGCCGAAAGCACGATGGCGACCGGGGAGAGGCCGGAGCTGCGACCGTATACCTGGGGCTCCACCACCTGCGCGGCAAACACCTGAAGCGTCGCAAACAGCGCCACCGTCATCAGCAGCATTTCCCAGCCGGCCCCGACCGCCGCGGCCAGGATCAGTGGAAACACCGCGGATATCGGCGTGCCGACATAGGGCACGAACCGCAGGATCATGGCGATCAGGCCCCACAGCGGCGCGCTCGGCACGCCGATCAGCTGCAGGCCGATCCCGATCAGCAGGCCGAACGAGGCATTGACGATGATCTGGTTCAGGAACAGCCGGCTCAACCGCTGCCCGGCATCATCGAGTGCTGCCGTGGTGCGCTGCATGTCCTGCGATCCAACCAGCCGGATAAACCGGTTTCGCAGGTCCTGCCGCTGCATCAGGATGAAGATCACGAAGATGATGACGATGCCGGTTGTGGTCAACGGCTGGATCAGCGGCTGGATGATGGCGACCAGGGTCGTCAGCGTACCGGGATCGGGTTGCCTGATCTCGACCGGGATCGGCCTTTCGTTCGGCTGCCGTCGCAGGCCATCAATGAGTTGCCCACGGTCGGGATTGTGCAACTCGCTGTCCAGTTCCCGCAGCACCTTCGACGCGCGCTCCAGCGTGCCCGAGCCGCTGGCTGCGACCCCGCGCAAATTCTGGATCTTGTCGCGCAGCGTCTGCTGGTAGCCGGGCAGTTCCTCCGCCAGCCGGTTGGCCTGCGAGACCATCAGGCCGCCGAGGCTGAAGATAATCGAGAAGCCGACGAAGACGGCTAACAGCACCGCCAGCCGGCGCGGCACCCGCCAGGACTGCAGCCGGATCACAAAAGGCGCGAGCACGAAACTGAAGAGAACCGCGAGCGCGACGGGAACCAGGATTTCGCGGGCGAAATACAGGCCGGTCACGATCAGGCCTGCGACCGCGAGATTGATCAGCGCGGTGCCCTTGGGCCGGTGCAGTTCGATCGGGGGAAGCGTTTCTGCCAATAGGAGAAATCCGCGGAGGTCCATGCAGACTTCCGTCAAGTCAGGCCGTGGCCGGGGAAAGAGCGATCACAACGGGTGGAAGGGGCAATGGTTCCTCGTGACGCGCGCCCGGATGACGCTGGTGGAGATGGCTGCGCCCCTCGACGGAATCCTGTATTCTCGCCCCATGGAATGGACCGACGAAGGCATCGTGCTGGGGGTGCGGCGGCATGGCGAATCCTCCGCCATTGTCGAGCTCCTGACGCGCGGCCATGGCCGCCATCTCGGCCTGGTGCGCGGCGGCGCCGGCAAGCGGATGCGGCCCTTGCTGCAGCCCGGCAACAGCGTGTCAGCGGTGTGGCGGGCACGGCTCGACGAGCATCTCGGCTATTACGTCATGGAGGGTACGCGGCTGCGCGCGGCCACCGTGCTGGCGTCGTCGCATGCGACCTATGGCGTGACCCATCTGGCTTCGCTGGCGCGGCTGTTGCCGGAGCGCGATCCGCATGAAGACATTTACGACATGCTGGAGCGCACGCTGGATGATTTTGACGACATCGGCGAAGCCGCCATTCAATTGATCAAGTTCGAGCTCGCCATGCTCACCGAACTCGGCTTCGGCCTCGATCTGGAAAACTGCGCCGCGACCGGCGAGACTTCGGACCTGATCTACGTGTCGCCAAAGTCCGGCGGCGCGGTGTCGCGGCGGGCCGGCGATCCCTGGCGCGAGCGGCTGCTGCGGCTGCCGTCGTTTTTGCGCGAGGCCGGCGGCGGCGCCAACGGCTGGTCGGATCAGGACCTGCAGGACGGCTTTGTGCTCACCGGCCGGTTCCTGCTTCGCCACGTGCTGGAGCCGCGCGGGCAGGGGCATTCGGATGCCCGCGACGGGTTCATCAATGCGGTGACCAGGCACCGGGCGAGGGCGGCGGCGGTGCTCCCTGGGGCATGAGGGGTTGGAGTTGCGAGGCTCCGACCAAAATCGCGAAAACAACCCCATGCAATGAAAGAATGGGCGGCTTTCTGCCCGGGCACCGGGTGGGAAATACGATTCATTTCTTGCCCGATTCGCCGGCAGCGGATAACCCGTCCGCATGGGAAAAAGACTGATTCCGCCTCAAGAACCGGCTGAGATCCACGAGGTCATGCTGCGCGAAGCGCTCGAGGAACGCTACCTCGCTTATGCGCTCTCGACCATCATGCACCGTGCGCTGCCGGACGCCCGCGACGGCCTGAAGCCGGTGCATCGGCGCATCCTCTATGGCATGCGCCTGCTGCGGCTCGACCCCGGCACGCCGTTCAAGAAATCCGCCAAGATCGTCGGCGACGTGATGGGCTCGTTCCATCCGCATGGCGACCAGTCGATCTATGACGCGCTGGTGCGGCTCGCGCAGGATTTCTCCTCGCGTTATCCGCTGGTCGACGGCCAGGGCAATTTTGGCAATATCGACGGCGATAACCCGGCCGCCTATCGCTACACCGAAGCGCGCATGACCGAGGTGGCGCGGCTGTTGCTCGAGGGCATCGACGAGGATGGCGTCGAATTCCGCGCCAATTACGATGGCCAGACCAAAGAGCCGATCGTGCTGCCCGGCGGCTTTCCGAACCTGCTCGCCAACGGCGCGCAGGGCATCGCGGTCGGCATGGCGACCTCGATCCCGCCGCATAACGTGGCCGAACTGTGTGACGCAGCACTGCATCTGATCGACAAGCCCGACGCCAAATCGAAGGCGCTGCTGAAATGGGTCAAGGGTCCGGATTTTCCGACCGGCGGCATCATCGTCGATTCCAAGGAAAGCATCGCCGAAGCCTACATGACCGGGCGCGGCGCGTTCCGCACCCGCGCCAAATGGGTGCAGGAAGAGGGGGCGCGGGGCACCTGGGTGGTGGTGATCACGGAAATTCCGTGGCTGGTGCAGAAGTCCCGGCTTGTGGAAAGAATCGCCGATCTGCTCAACGAGAAGAAGCTGCCGCTTGTCGGCGACGTTCGCGACGAATCCGCCGAGGATATCCGTCTGGTGATCGAGCCGAAATCCCGTGCGGTCGATCCCGAATTGCTGATGGAATCGCTGTTCAGGCTGACCGAACTGGAAAGCCGGATTCCGCTGAACCTCAACGTGCTGGTCAAAGGCCGCATCCCCAAGGTGCTCGGCCTCGCCGAATGCCTGCGCGAATGGCTCGACCATCTGCGCGACGTGCTGTTGCGCCGTTCCAACTATCGGAAAGCGCAGATCGAGCACCGGCTCGAAGTGCTCGGCGGCTATCTGATCGCGTACCTCAACATCGACAAGGTGATCAAGATCATCCGGACAGAGGATGAGCCCAAGCCGGAACTGATGAAGGCGTTCAAGCTGACGGAGATCCAGGCCGAGGCCATCCTCAACATGCGCTTGCGCAGTTTGCGCAAGCTCGAGGAATTCGAGATCCGCACCGAGGACAAGAACCTGCGGGCCGAGCTGAAGGGCATCAAGGGCCTGCTGGGCTCGGAGGCCGAGCAGTGGTCGAAGATCGGCGAGCAGGTGCGGAAAGTTCGCGACATCTTCGGGCCGAAGACGCCGCTCGGCAAGCGCCGCACCATGTTCGCCGACGCGCCGGAGCATGACCTCGCCGCGATTGAGGAAGCGTTTGTCGAGCGCGAGCCGGTCACCGTGGTGGTTTCGGAAAAGGGCTGGGTGCGCACGCTGAAGGGCCATGTCGCCGATCTCTCCACCCTGACCTTCAAGACCGACGACAAGATGGACAAGGCATTCTTCGCCGAGACCACGTCAAAGCTGCTGCTGCTCGCCACCAATGGCCGGTTCTATTCGCTCGATGTGGCCAAACTGCCAGGCGGCCGCGGCCATGGCGAGCCGATCCGGATGTTCATCGACATGGAGCAGGAGACTGCGATCGTCTCGCTGTTCGTCAACAAGGGCGGCCGCAAGTTCCTGATCGCGAGCCTCGAAGGCCAGGGCTTTGTCGTCAACGAGGACGATTGCGTCGGCAACACCCGCAAAGGCAAGCAGGTGCTCAACGTCGAAATGCCAAACGAAGCCTGCGCGATCGCGACCGTGTCAGGCGATACCGTCGCCGTGATCGGCACCAACCACAAGATGGTGGTGTTCCCGCTCGACCAGGTGCCGGAAATGGCGCGCGGCCGCGGCGTCCGGCTGCAGAAATACACCAGCGCCTCGCTGTCGGATGTCGCCACCTTCGAAGCCAAGGCGGGTCTCGCCTGGAAGGATTCGGCCGGGCGCGACCAGAGCATGAGCTGGAAGGACTTGACCGACTGGCGCGGCAACCGCGCCGACGCCGGCCGGCTGGCGCATGGCCTGCCGAAGTCGAACAAGTTTGGCAAGGGCGTGGAGTAGCTCCGTCGTCCCTGCGAACGCAGGGACCCATACCGCGTTGTCCTCTCGGTTAGCGTGGTATGTCTGCGACAGTGCACAACACCACAGCCCGTGGCTATGGGTCCCTGCGTTCGCAGGGACGACGAGAATGCCGTAATAGTATTCGACATTTCACCCGCGCTATGATCGCAAGCGGCCGAACCAAATGGCCCCGCAATGATTGTCACGGCATCATGGCCCACCACGATCATCACGATCACTCCCACGCGCGCGGCCATGCCCGGCACAGCCACGCGCCGGATAATTTCGGCTTCGCCTTCGCCGTCGGCATTGCGCTCAATAGCGCGTTCGTCGTGGCCGAGCTGGTGTTCGGTTATGCCGCCAACTCGCTGGCGCTGATTTCCGATGCGATCCACAATTTTTCCGACGTGATCGCGCTGGTGCTGGCGTGGGCGGCGGGATGGCTGGCGCGGCGGCAGCCGACCGAGCGGCACACCTATGGCTACCGGCGGGCCTCGATCCTCGCCGCACTGGCCAATGCCGGCCTGCTGCTGATCGCGGTCGGCGCCATCGTTGTGGAAGCCATCAACCGGATCAGGGAGCCTGCCGAGGTGGCGGGCTCGACCGTGGTTTGGGTGGCGGCGCTCGGCATCGCCATCAACGGCGCCACCGCGCTCTTGTTCATGCGCGGCCGCCACGGCGATCTCAATATTCGCGGCGCCTATCTGCACATGGCGGCGGACGCCGGCGTCTCCGCCGGCGTGGTGGTTGCGGCGCTGGCGATCATGCTGACGGGGTGGCTGTGGATCGATCCCGCCATCAGTCTCGCGATCGCAGCCGTGGTGCTTGCAAGCAGTTGGGGCCTCGCCCGCGACAGCGTCAATCTCGCGCTCGATGGCGTGCCCAGGGGCATCGCGCTGGCAGAGGTGAGGGAATATCTGGCAACCCTCGACGGCGTCATCGAAGTGCATGATCTCCATGTCTGGGCCATGAGCACCAACGAAACCGCGCTGACCGCGCATCTGGTGCGGCCCGGCGGATCAGACGATTCATTCCTGCACGATGTCTCCGCGGAGCTTTCGCACCGCTTCAATATCCATCACGCCACGCTGCAGATCGAGGCGGGCAGCGATGTCTGCAAACTGGCGCCGGCCGAGGTGGTGTAGACACTCTCGCAGCGTCATTGCGAGGAGCGCTCTTGTCCGCCGAAGCCCGCCTTCGGGCGAAGGCGGATGCGACGAAGCAATCCAGCTTTCTTGTTTGCCGAAAGATGGAATGCTTCGCTTGCGCTCGCAATGACGTCGATAGGCTAACGCAAGCCGGCCTCAAATTCTCAGATCACTCCCGCCAGCCGCAGCAGCACGCCCGCGGCGCAGGAGCCCGCCAGCACCGTCAGCATCCCCAGATTGAAGCGGAAGATCGCGGTGGCCGCCGCAATTGCCAGCGCGAGTGCTGCGATATCGACGCTCGACCACTGGGGCATGTCGAACGACAGCCCGAACGACCGAACCGGCCAAGTCTCGCGGAATACGGTGTGCAGCGCGAACCAGATCGACAGATTGAGGATCACGCCGACCACGGCGGCGGTGATGGCGCCGAGTGCGCCGGCCAATCCCTTGTTGCCGCGCAAGGTCTCGACAAAGGGCGCGCCCAGAAAAATCCAGAGGAAGCACGGCGTGAAGGTGACCCAGGTCGCCAGCAAGCCGCCGAGCGTGCCGGCCAGCATCGGCGACAGGGAGCCTGGATCGCGAAAGGCGGCCGTGAAGCCGACGAACTGCAGCACCATGATCAGCGGACCGGGCGTGGTCTCGGCCATGCCCAGGCCATCGAGCATCTCGCGCGGCTGCAGCCAGTGATAATGCTCGACCGCCTGCTGCGCGACATAGGCCAGTACCGCATAGGCGCCGCCGAACGTCACCATCGCCATCTTGCTGAAGAATAGCGCGATCTGGCTGAACACATTGGCCTCGCCGAATGCAAGCAGGAGAGCCGCGACCGGCACCAGCCACAGCAGCAGCCAGACCGCGCTGACCCTCAGCGCCCGCCCGACGCTCGGGCGGATATGATCGGGCACTTCGTCGCCTAACAGGCTATCGACTGCCGCGGCGTTCTTGCCGCCGCCGTGCTCGACCGCGGCAAATTCACTGCGTCCGCTCCTGGCGCCGAAAAATCCGATCAAGCCGGCGGCAATGATGATGATCGGGAACGGCACGTTGAAGAAGAAGATCGCGAAGAAGGCGATGGCGGCCAGCGCGATCATGATCCGGTTGCGCAGCGCGCGCTTGCCGACGCGGACCACGGCCTGGATCACGATTGCCAGCACCGCGGCCTTCAACCCGAAGAACACAGCCTCGACGAACCCGACCTTGCCAAACGCGGCATAGATATAGCTCAGTCCCATGATGGCGATGACGCCGGGGAGGATGAACAGGCCGCCGGCCATGATGCCGCCGGCGGTACGGTGCAACAGCCAGCCGATATAGGTGGCGAGCTGCTGCGCCTCCGGTCCCGGCAGCAGCATGCAGTAGTTCAGCGCGTGCAGGAACCGGCTTTCGGAGATCCAGTTCTTCTCCTCGACCAGGATGCGATGCATCACCGCGATCTGCCCGGCGGGGCCGCCGAAGCTCAGCAGTGCCACCCGCAGCCAGACCCGAAAGGCTTCACCGAAGCTGATGCCGTGACCGGCCGCAGCTTCGGTGCTCTTCTCGCTTGTCACGATAGCGCTCACGGCTTTGCCTTGTTGCTCGGCCAGTTATGGGTTTCGCCCGATGCATCGCGGCACCAGCGATAGAACGCATCGTACAGCCCGATGCCCGCCTCGAGCTGCGCGAGATCGTCATCAAACATCCGCGACAGCCCGAGCGAAGCTGCCAGCAGCCCCGGCGCTTCCGGGCTGAGATCGAGTTTGCCGGTGTCGGCGGCGCGCACCATGGTCGCCAGCCGCAACAAGGGCGGGGTCGCCAGGCCGAATTCCTCCACCATGACGTCGAAGGTACAGAGTTCGCCCCGATGGCTCCAGAACACGTTTTCGATGTCGAACGGGATGGCGTTGAAGCGCTCGCCGACCGCAACCACCTCGGCAGGCGCCACGAACAGAAACACCGCATTCGGATCGACGAACCGGCGGATCAGCCAGGGGCAGGCGATGCGGTCGATCTTCGGCCGCGCGCGGGTGACCCAGACGGTGCGGCCCTGCGCATCGCGCGCCGGCAGTTTTTGCGCAGGCACCAGAGGCAGCTTGGCGGCCTTCCAGCCTTCAAAACCGTCTTCGAGGGCTTCGGCAGAAGCTCCAACATGTCTCAGCCAGGCCGCGGTGCCCTCGGAAAGCTTCAAGCCGCGCTGGCAGACCACGATGGCGAAGCGCCCCGAAAATTCCCCGCCCCAGTCGGCGACCTTTTGATGGCTTCGTCGCACCGCGCCTGGAATCAGCCTGGGATCGGCGGCAAAATCCTCGTCGATACGAACATCGATCAAGGCAGGGGTGTTCGCCGTGCCGATCAGGCGAGCAAGTTTGTCGGCAGATATCGTTGTGAAGGATGACATGGGTGCGCCCTCGTGAGAGATACGGGACGCGATACTTGGGCATGACGCCTCGTGGGGAGATCGCAACATCCCCATACAGTGGCAGATAAGCGAACCGGCGCGGGCTGTCAATGCGCTGACCGCGGGTGGGTCGCCGATGTGGCCCGCCTTGCGGTGTCGGCGATGCACTCCGGATTACAAATTGATCCCGAATTTCGCCAGCGCCCAGGCCGTGATGAAATACAGCAAGATGGTAAGGGCGCAGCCCGCACCCAGCGCCTGCCAAAAACCCACGCCCGCGCGCAGCAACGCCGGCATCACCAGGAACATGGGAAGCGAGGGAATGACATACCAGAAGGTTGCTTCCGCATGACCGGCAATGCGCTCGATATCCCTGGTGTCGCGCCAAAGCCAGAGAATGCCGAGCAGAGACACCAGAGGCAGGGAAACGATCAGCGCGCCGAAGGCCGGGCTGCGCTTTGCAATTTCGGACACGGCGGCAATAATGATGCCCGACAACAGGATTTTGATGATGAAGTAGGCCATGGCACGATCATTTCCCGGGGCATATGCCTGCGCGATGCGGTCAGAAGATGCCACAGACCGGGGCGGCGAGACAGGGGATCGCGATGGGCGAATGGACCGGAGTGGCGATCGCGCTGGCCTCGAGCTGCCTTGGCGGCACCGCGGCTGCGATCACCCGCTATCTCGTTGGCAGCACCGATCCGATCACGCTTGCGATCCTGCGCTGGGGCATTGGCTTTCTGTGCCTGCTGCCGGTCGCGCTGCTGCTCGGCATAAAATGGCCGTCGCGCCGCGACTGGCCGGCCGTTGCGGCGCTGGGGCTTTGCTTCTTCGGATTGTTTTTCGTGCTCTATAACATCGCGATCGGGTTTACGACCGCGGCGCGCGCCAGCCTCGCGCTGGCGACGCTGCCGCTGCACACCATGGTGGTCGGGGCGCTGCTCGGGATCGAGCCGCTGACCAAACGAAAGACAACCGGTGTCTGCATCGCGGTGCTCGGCGTGGCGGCCGCGCTTGCATCCGGCCTGTCGGCGGCGCCGCCGGGCGCGTGGCGCGGCGAGCTCATCATGACCGGCGCCGTGATGTGCATGGCGTTCTACAATGTCTGGTCTCGCCCGTTCATCCAGCGCTCGAGCGCGCTCGGCTTTCTGACCGTCGGCATGGGGGCGGGCGCCGCCGGACTGATCGTGGTCGGCTCGCTCACCGGCAGCGTCGCGGTGCTGGCCAACCTGAACACGCCGCAATGGATAGCGGGCGTCTATCTCGGCGTCGGCGGCGGCGCGCTCGCCTTCATCCTGTGGGTGCTGGCGCTGCAGCGCGCGACGCCCACCCGCGTCGCCAACACCATGACCGTCAATCCGGTCGCCGCGGCCTTGCTCGCCACCCAGTTGGTCGGCGAGCCGATCACCGCCAATCTGGTGCTCGGGCTGGTCGCCGTGTTCGCCGGGATATGGATCGCCACGACAGAGGGCGGCAGGGAAGTTGCAAAGGCTTAGCGTCGCCGCGGTGTCGGGTCGTTGAACTGCCCTGAGAGAAGCTCGGTGATGATCGCTTCGGGGGCAGTCCGTTCGACCTCGGATTCACGGCAGGCGTCTCCCTGTCGGTTCATGCGGTCGCCGACGAGGTAGACGGTCTGATCCGCCCCATCGGGCACCATCCAGCCAGTTCCTGGCATCGGCAATCTCCAGCGCCGCGGCATGCTCAAATGACCAGCACGATCCCCGACGCCAGCAGCAGCACCAGCACGACTTTGCGGAACGCAGCCTCGTCGAGCAGGCCGAACAGTTTGAGGCCGAGCCAGGTGCCGGCGAGCAGGGCAGGCAATCCGACCAGGAACAGCTTGATGACATCAGGCGTGATGGCGCCCCGGGCGCCGATCCACAGCGCACTCATCAGAAAGATCGCGACGGCGACCGGCTGAAACACCGCGCGCTGGGCGTCCTTGGGCCAGCCGCGCAGCCCGCACCAGATCGTGACGAGGATGCCGGCGAGGCCGGTCATGCCGCCCAGCACGCCGTTGAGGAAGCCGACACCGGCGTCGAGAACCGGGCTGGCCGCCTCGACCGGCGGTATCGCCGGGCGAAACAGCGCATAGAGGCTGTAGAGCACCAGAAATACCCCGACGCCGATGCGCACATGCGCCGGATTGGACCAGGTCAGGATCAAGACGCCGACGGGTACGCCGATCGCCGCCCCAAGCACGAACGGCCAGAGTTTTGTCCAGTCCAGCGCGCGGCGCAGCTTCCAGACCGCGTAGCCCTGCACGATCAGGCCGAACGCGATGATCAGCGTCGCGGTCTGCAGCGGGGTGAGGATGTAGAGCCAGATCGAGGCCGCGACCAGCCCGAAGGCGAAGCCAGTGAGGCCCGCGACCAACGCACCGGCAAAGGTCGCCAACAGGAAAAGCGCGAGTTCGAGATTAAATCCATCCATGTGCCCGCTCCAAAGAGGTGCGAGCAGCGCTTGAATGGGATCGCCATTTCATGGGGAGGCTGCGATGTCCCCGGCGAACAGCCTACGCCTGCCATCGCTGCGTCGGCAAGATGCCGCGGCACTTTTTAGACAGGACGTCGCGCGACGTAGCCGATCCTGAGCCCCGGCTCGAAGCCGCAACGCTGATAGAAGCGATGCACACGCGGGTCTTGCCGGCCGCTCTGCATGAGGACGTGGTGACAGTCCCGGATCCAGGCCTCGGCGAGGGCGGCGCCGACCACGGCGCGCCCATGGCCTTGCCCCTGAAAGGCGGGATGGGTGACGACATTTTCGAGAAATCCGTGCCGCCGTCCGGCGCGCAGCAGATTGGGCGCTGTTATCAACATGCAGCTTGCCACGATCTGCGCGTCGTCAGCGGATACGAAGACCGCGACGCCGGCGTGGGACAGCGTTTCCTGCCAGATTTGCTCGGCCCGTTCGATCGGTTCCGCACTGGAGCTCACCTCCGAGACCCGAAACAGATCGAGCAGTGAAGCAAGGTCGGCGGTTTGGGCGAGCCTGGCATTGGGCATCTGAACACCGGGGGTGAATGGCCGGCCAGCCTAATTCGATTCGCGAAATTCACGCTGTCGCGATGGCCTCGATCTCGATCATGAAATCCGCACCGTACAGTTTTGACACTTCGACCAGCGTCACCGCGGGCGCGGCCGGCGGCGTGACGGTCGCGAAGAACCGGTTTCGCACCTCGCGATAGGTTGCGAGGTTGCCCATGTCGGTGAGAAACACCGTCAGCTTCACCAGATTGGCGGCGGTGCATCCGCGCGCTTGCAGCGCCACGGCGAGGTTGCCAAACACCTGTTCGGCCTGAGCAATAAAATCATGCTTGCCGACCACATTGCCGTCGCGATCGAGCGCGGTCTGGCCCGATATGAAGATGATCCTGCCGGCGCTGATTTCGACCACCTGCGAATAACCGGGCGGCGTGCCGAGTTCGGGCGGGTTGATGCGGACGATCGAAGCTGTGGCGTCGCGGGTCATGGCACGATCCGGAATTCAGTTGCGCGGGGCTGCGACCGGCGGGGGCTCGCCGACGGTCTTTTTCGGCTTCAGCGAACCGGCGTAAAACGACAGTCCCGCCACCAGCACGAGAGCGAGGAAATAAACCGCATAGGATTGCGGCGGCGTGATTGCCCAGCGCACGAGACTTTTGGGCGTGGCTGCCGGGCCGGTGTCGTTTTTCATGCGGTGTTCTTGCTCGAAACGGCGCGCAATTGGAAGGGCCAACTATCGCGGGATCGTCAGGACGCCGCCGGCTGCCGGGGGCTTATGATCGTGGCGCGGCGCTTCTGGACCAATAGAGCGCGACCGGGCCGAGTAGAATGCCGGCGGCCAACACCGAGAATGCGGCCATCCAGGCGGTGGCGCTGAGCGGCCCGCCGGCGAGATCCAGCGCGACGCCGATACCCCAGGCGCCAAGCGCCGACAGGCTGAAGCCGACGGTCGAATGCGCCGCCATGGTTGCGCCGCGATAGTCGGGGTGGGCGGCCATCGACATGCCCGAGGTCAATGCGCCGGAGTCCGCCGGCACGGTGATCGCGTAGACCAGCAGCAGCGGCAGCAGGAACAACGGCGACCGGTCCGCAAACAATCCGATCAGCAATGCCACGGCAGCGGAGCTCAGCATCACGGCTGTGATGGCGCGATGCCGGCCGAATTTCAGCGCCAGCTCATTGCCGAGAATGCTGGCGGGCATCGCCAGCAGTGAAAAAACCACGCTGACGACAACAGGCGTCAGGATGGACGTTTGTCCGTGTCTGACAATGACAAACGTCCAGAACGCCACCAGCCAGGTCCGGATGCCGTAGAGCTCGAAGCAATGCGCGCCATAGCTGAGCACGAATCCCATCGCCTTGGTGTTGCGGAACACCGGCGCGAAATCCAGCAGGCGTCCCTGGGCCGGTTTCGGTGTGACGGGTCGCAACCGCAGGCAGACCGCCAGCATCACCAGCGGACCGAGCGCGGTCACATAGAACGCGCTGCGCCAGCCAAAACTTTCCGCGACCAGTTGCGCGACCAGGAACGACAGGCCGACGCCGAACGAGAAGCTGGAGGTGTAGAACGTGATGGCGCGGGAGGAATCGCCTGGCGCGAGGCGGTCGGTCAGCGCCTTGAGGCCGGGCATATAGGCGCCGGCAAAGCCGATGCCCGCGATCGCGTTGAACATGGCGCCCGACCAGAGGCCGGTGGCGAACAGTCCGAACAGCAGCGTGCCGAGCGCGCTGACCACTGAGCCCGCGATCAGGATCTTGCGGGCATCGATCCGGTCCGTCAGCGTCGCCAGCACCGGCACCGCCAGCATATAGCCGGCAGCGCCCGAGCCCGCCAGCAGGCCGGCCTGTGCGCCGCTCAACTGCCATTCCGGAATCAGGAACGCGGCGAGAACGGACGGCACCACGACGTGCGGCAGCAGGCTGCCGAGCTGCCCCAGGCACATCGCGATGATGATGGTTCGACCTTCCAGCGAAATTTGGCTCACCTATCTACGTTCAGGCCGCGCTAGCCGCAGCCGCATCCGGTTTTTCCCTGTTGCTTCGCATTTGCGTCGTCGACGCAGCAGGCGTCAACATCCGATGGCGCCGGTCCACCGCAGCATTGGCTTGCGCCGGGTGCATCCGCGCGGCTGCAGACGCCGGTTTCGGGCAGCACCAGTTCGACGCGCGCCGCGGCTTCGTGATCACCGGCGAGTTCGGCGGCGATTGAGCGCACCTGTTCGTAGCCGGTCAGCATCAGGAAGGTCGGCGCGCGGCCGTAGGACTTCATGCCGGCGAAATAGAAGCCGGGTTCGGGCTGCGCCAGTTCGCGCGCGCCATGCGGCCTCACGGTGCCGCAGCTGTGTTCGTTCGGATCGATCAGCGGCGCCAGCGCCACCGGGCATTCGATCGCGGGATCGAGCTGGATGCGAAGCTCGCGCACGAAATCGAGTTCGGGACGAAAACCCGTCGCCACGATGAGTTCGTCGACGACGATTTGACGGCCGCAACAGCCGCCGCCTGCGCCGACGATCAGGCGAGGGCCGTCCAGCGTGAGATGCGACACGCGAAATTCGCTTTCCAGCTTGATGCGGTCCGCCGCGACCAGTGCGGCAAAGACGGCGCCGAGCTCGCCGCGGGCGGCGAGCTTGTCATTGGCGCCGCCGCCGAAGGCCTTTGCCGGATCGTTGCCGCGCAGCAGCCAGATCGGTGTGGTTTCCGGCACCTGCTGCGCCAGTTTTGCCAGATCGGTGAGGGTGCCGATCGCCGAATGGCCGGCGCCCAGCACGGCGACGGTTTTGCCGGCATAGCGCGCGCGGTCCTTGCCCAGCACATCCGGCATCCCGTACGCGATCCTGCCGGCGGCCTCCGTTTCGCCGATGGCGGCGAGGCCGTTGGCGCCGGCCGGATTGGGCGCGTGCCAGGTGCCGGAGGCATCGATCACGGCGTCGGCCCGCATCACCTTTGGACCCTGGCCGTTCTGGTAGCGGAGCTCGAACGGCGCGGATTCCCGGTCCCTGGTCTTGAGCTTGTCGAAGCCGGTGCGGCTGATGCCGGTGACGCGGCTGTTGGTGTGAATGTGACTCGTGAGAACGGTCCTGGTGGCGAGCGGCTCGAGGTAGCGCTCCACCAGTTCGGCGCCGGTCGGATACTGATCGGGCTCGGGAGAATTCCATCCCGCCGGCGCCAGCAGGCGCGCCGCAGCGGGGTCGATGTTGTATTCCCATGGCGAGAACAGCTGAACGTGGCTCCATTGCCGCACCGAATGCCCGGCGCTGCCGCCGGCCTCCAGCACGATCGGCCGAAGCCCTCGCTCCAGCACATGGGCAGCCGCGGCGAGCCCGACCGGGCCGGCGCCGATGATCG
>JBBQUA010000080.1:0-21471 GCA_038212905.1 Hyphomicrobiales bacterium | reverse complement strand
GCCTCCTGGCAGCGGAATCAGCATGGAAACGCGCTCCCGGTAGTGGCGATACTGGTCACCGAACATTCCGATCAGATCGCGCTCCTCGAGCTGGATGCCGATCAGGATGTAGCCAGTCGTCGCCAGCGCGAACAATAAGTGGCCTGCGGTCATCGACGGCGTCGCCCAGAAGGCAAGCAGGAAGCTCAGATAGATCGGATGCCGCACCACCCGGTAAAGCAGCGGCGTGTGGAATTTCGCCGCCGGCAGATCCTTGCTGAACAGCCGCGCGAACACCTGGCTGAGGCCGAAAAGCTCGAAATGGCTGAGCATGAAGGTGCTGGCAAACAGCATCACCCAGCCGAACAAGGACACGGCCTCAAGTGCGGTCGCAAGAGAGGGATTGTGCACCGTCCAGATCGGGGCAGGCATCGGCTGCCATTGCCAGTATAGCAGCAACAGCACGAGGCTGGAGAACAACACATAGGTGCTCCGCTCGATGGCGGGCGGCACGACGCGCGTCCACCAGCGCTTGAAGCCCTGTCGCGCCATCACGCTGTGTTGGACGGCGAACAGGCCAAGCAGCACCGCGTTGAAGAGTGCGCTCTCGATCAGTGGACCGGCCATGCCCGAATCGATCGATTTTGGGACCACCCAATTGCCGACAAAACCGATGGCATAAAGGATGGTGACGAAAAACACGGCATAGGCGCCGATTCCATAAGTAACTGCGGCAAAACCCGACATTAAAATTGCTCCTGTTCTGAAGAAATTGCTCCTGATCTGAACCTAATCCCCGTTCCGAAGACCTACCCTGAGAGGACAACTGTCCTTTATCCAGTTAGCGACAGAGCTATCCCGATCATGAAATTTTTCACCGCAACCGGTGTCCATCATCATATCGCTGGAGAGTCCCTGATGAATGCATGCCCCAACAATGCTTCGAGCACGTCTTTGCTGCCGCGTGGCGTCCGCCGCGCGCTCGATGCGATGCGAGCCAATGTCGGACGCGACTGGAGCGTGACGGAACTTGCCGAAGCCGCGGGTCTGTCCAGCCGCACGCTGCAGCGGCAATTTCGGGAATTCGTCGGCAAGGCACCCCGCGCAGCCCTTCGCGACATCCGATTCGAGACCGCGCGACGTGAACTGCTGCAGGGCATTCCCCACGCCAAGGTGATGGATGTCGCGGAGCGTTGCGGATTCCCGCATTGCGGACGGTTTTCCGTCGGGTATCGCCGCCGTTTTGGCGAAACGCCGTCGCAGACCGTGAAGCGGCAGGCCGTCTTCGCCGACGCACTGAGGTCGATACCGTCGTTCACCATCCCAAGCCGCGACCGACCCACCGTCGCGCTGCGTCCGATCGACACCAGCCCTGAACACAGCGACGTCGCGCGCAGCATCGCCGATGAGCTTGCGATCGCCCTGACGCGGGCCGGCGCTGCCGTCGTTCGACAATCCGGCGCGGCGCGCTACCATCTGATTGGCACGATTAGCGGATCGGACCGGCAAACGCGCCTGACGTTCCGGCTGCTCGATGCCGAAACCGGCCGTCATCTGACGGCATACCGCTCCGATGGTGCGCTTGGTCACGACACTGCTCTCGACGAACATCTGGCCACCAGGATCATCGCAGCGATGCAGCCATGCCTGCGCCTCGCGGAAATCGACCGCGCCAGCAGCAAGCCGCAGGCCGAGCTGAGCCCGCACGATATGGCGTTGCGGGCCATGCCCTGGGTGCTTTCGCTGAATGCCGAAGGCAATGCCCACGCGCTGGATCTGCTGGAGCGCGCGATGGAGCACGATCCCGGCAATGCGCTGGCAACTGCGCTTGCGGCGTGGGCCTATAGCCAGCGCGTGGTCTACCATTTCGCCACAACACCGAACGAGGATCGCGCCAGGAGCACCGAATTGGCCCGAAAGGCGCAGACCCTGGGCGGCGATGCCACTGTCCTCGCCGTTCTCGGCAACGCCCTCACCTTCCTGCACGACCTCGACGCAGCCGAACTGATGATCCGCAAGGCGCTGTCGATCGATGGCGGCTCGGCCTGGGCGTGGAGCCGCAGCGGATGGCTCGACGTTTACAACAACGACGCGGATTCGGGCATCGAGCGGCTCAAGATTGCGCTCGACCTCGCGCCGAACGACAGCCTGGCGTTTAACAGCATGGTAGGCATCGGCTGCGCGCATTTCGAATCGGGCCGTTATGCGGAAGCGGCCCATTGGCATCAACGCGCGCTGACCGAGCATCCGTCGGCGACCTGGATCCACCGCACCATGTGTCCCGCCTATGTGCTGGTGGGAGCCGAGTCCGATGCCCGCCGCAGCGTCACGTCGCTGCGGGAGCATTATCCGGACCTGACGGTCTCGGAAGTGCAGCAGGGTCTGCCGCCGCTGCCGCAATCCTATTGCGATCGGGTATTCGATGCGCTGCACAGTGTCGGGCTGCCGCTCTAGAGAAATTCCGGCGCGCATCCGGCGACCCCCCTTAGTCGGCCAGCCTGTCGGTCGTGGTGGGCCTGTCGCCCTGTACTACGTTCAGCTTTTGCAACGCGAATATATGCGTAATTGCAAACACGATCATCAAGGCTGCCAGCAGGAAACAGAGCCGCCATGGCATCGCCGTCATGGCTGCACCAGGTCGGATGGCCGCGTTTCAAGGCTTGCACGATGGACGCAGTGCTCGTCGTCAATGAGATGGCGGAGCTGACTGATCAGGCGTGCCGCCGACCGGCTTCGAGATTCATGAAGCGCCTTGATCAGACCGGTCCAGACTCTCGTGATGCTGGATGTGGCGCCTCGCCCGAAGCGGCGCAGCTGAGAACGAATCCGATTCCTTCTCCACCTCCTTCGCGGCGCGGTTGCGAACGGCTCGATCAGCCTCGTCTCAGCATCGATAAATGCACGCATTGGACCGCCTCGCTATATCAGATGCTCGCGAGCATAGAATTCGGTCCGCTCGCCGTCGTCATACGGTCAGACGACCATCCAATACAATTTGTTGATTATTGAACTCGCAGGGGGCCTCCTCCAATTGGAGGACATTGCGTCGCCCCCTTTGGCAAATCCGTCCGACAGCCAACACCTGAAATCGATGACGGCGCCAACTAGCCGTTTCGCGCCACGCAATGATGATCCCGACTTGCCGTGCCATGGAAATGCCACTGAATCGTAATGTCTCGGCAGTGGGACTTTTCGTTTCATGACATTTGTACCGGAACTGATAATGATGGATGAGAAAGCGCAACTTTCAACGTTGATTGGCGATATTTACGACGCGGTATTCGATCCCGACCACCGAACCGATGTTCTCGACAGGATCGCGGACTTTGCCGGCGGCCATTCTGGCGGCCTGCTCTCGAAGCATGCCTTGGGCAATTCCCTGGGCAATTCCTTGGGCAACTCCGAGCACCTGTATTGCTACATCGGCAATGCCCCCGAGAGCCTGCGGGCCTATTCGGAGAGCTATCCGAAACTCGATTCAACGGCGGACCCGCTGTCGGTCGGAGTCGAACAGATCGTGAGCACTACGGATCTCGTGCCCTACGAGGAATTTCGCCGCGGCCGCTTCTATCGGGAATGGGCCCGGCCGCATGGCTGGATCGACATCGCCAGTGCGGTGATCGAAAAATCGGCAACCAGCTGTACATTTCTCAGCGTCGCACGACGCGAGGCCAGCGGCCTGGTCGACGCCGACATGCGCCGTCGCATGGCGCTGATCATTCCCCACGTCCGTCGCGCCCTGCTGATCGGCAAAACCATCCATCACAAGGAGGCCGAGGCGACATGCCTGACGGACATTCTCGACGGGCTGAGCGCCGGCATGATCCTCGTCGACAGCACCGGCCGCATCGTCCACGCCAACGCGGCCGGCAACACCATGCTCGCCGCCGCCGACTTTCTCCGCAAGACATCCTGCGGACGGCTGGTTGCCGGTGAGGCGCCTGTCAATGCGACCTTGCGCGAGACCTTCCTCGGCGCCGGCGCCGGCGACGCGGCGCTTGGCGTCAAGGGCATCGCCCTGCCGCTGACCGACCGCCATGGCGAACGCTACGTCGCTCACGTGTTGCCGCTGACCTCGGGCGCACGCCGAGAGGCCGGCCTTGCCTATGACGCGGTGGCTGCACTGTTCGTCCGCAAGGTGGCGCTCGTAGCCTCCTCGCCTTCCGGAGTCATTGGCGAGATGTACAACTTGACACCGGCCGAACTGCGCGTGCTGCTCGCCATCGTCGATGTCGGCGGCGTTCCCGAGGTGGCAGCGTCGCTCGGCGTCGCGGCCACCACCATCAAAACCCATCTCAGCCGCTTGTTTGAAAAGACTGGCGTCGGTCGTCAAGCCGATCTTGTCAAGCTGGCGGCCGGATTCGCCACACCGCTTGCGGGCTGATGCAGCCTCCTTCGGAGAGTGCCGGATGCGGCTGCCGACGGCCGCCGTGCGGCTCGCGAATTCGTGGATAAAAATATTGTAATCGAGTTTCGTCCGAACGGAGGATGACGATGCGACGGTCAAAACCTATCTGTGCGCCCTCTATTCTGGAGGAGCGAGTCGTGTTGAAACGAATCCTATTGATAGGCGCCATGGTCGGCATCGCCCTGGCGCATGGGGTGGTGTTGTACAAAATTGATACCGGAGTTCGCTCAGCTGATGCGAAGCAGGGGATCGCATCAGGAACCCGCAGAGCGGCCTATTGGTGAATCGGCGGATGGCTTGATCACCAAATTTGGAATATTTCCAGGATATTGTCATGACTACCACTCGCGCAAACATCCGGCCGTCATCGATGGAACCGCCGGTATTACCGGGAGGATGGGCAATCCTCTTGAATCGCCTCGTCAACTGCTGGGTTGCGGGCATCATCGCCCGTCGCGAGCGCGAAGCGGCACGGGTTTCCTACCATGCATCGATGCAGGGGCGCTTGCGATGAGTGCGTGGCGCAGGCTTCGGCACCGACTGGATGCCGGCCATGATCCAGCGGCGGGTCTCCGCCGGATCGATCACTTCGTCGATCTCCAGCACCGATGCGATGGATGTCGCCTTGCCGTTGGCATAGAGCTCCGCGACCTTGGCCTGATAGTATTTCTCCCGCTCGGCCGGGTCTGATATCGCTTCCATTTCCTTGCGGAAGCCGAGCCGCACATAGCCTTCCAGGCCCATGCCGCCGAATTCGCCGGTCGGCCAGGCCACTGTGAAGAAGGAGGCGTGGAAGCCGCCGCCGATCATGGACTGCGCGCCGAGGCCGTAGCCCTTGCGCAGTACGATGCCGAACAACGGCACGGTGAGGCTGGCGCCGGTCACGAACATGCGCGCGACATGGCGTACGATCGCGGTCTTCTCGGCTTCGGGCCCCACCATGAAGCCCGGCGTATCGCATAGCGATACAATCGGAATGTCGAAGGCATCGCACAACTGCAGGAAGCGGGCGGCCTTGTCCCCCGCCGGCGCATCGATCGCCCCGCCGAGGTGCTTTGGATTGTTGGCGATCAATCCGAACGGCTTGCCTTCGATGCGAATGAAGGCCGTGATCATGCCGACGCCGAAATCCCGGCGTATTTCCAGCACCGAGCCTTCGTCGGCAAGAAGATCGATGACGGTGCGGACATCATAGACGCGCAGCCGGTTCTCGGGGATGGCACGCCGCAACAAACGCTGGTCCCCAACCTTCCATGACGCAACCGAGCCTTGAAAGTAGGACAGGTACTTTTGAGCGGCGTTGGTGGCCTCCTCCTCGTCCTCGACCAGAATGTCGATCACGCCGTTCGGAGCCTGGAACGACACCGGCCCGACGTCGGCGGGATGATAGACGCCGAGACCACCACCTTCGATCATCGCCGGGCCGCCCATGCCGATCGATGCATTCTCCGTCGCGATGATAACATCGCAGCAGCCCAGCATCGCGGCATTGCCGGCGAAGCAATAACCGGATACCACGCCCACGACCGGCACCAGGCCGGACAGTTTTGCGAACTGCACGAATGACGGGCCGTCGAGGCCCGTCATGCCGAGCCGGTCGGTATCGCCGGGGCGGCCGCCGCCGCCCTCGCCATAGAACACCAGCGGCATCCGCCACTGCTCAGCGAGGCCGAGCATACGGTCGATCTTCTTGTGATTCATGTGGCCTTGCGTGCCGGCCAGCACGGTATAGTCGTAGGAGATCACCATGCAGCGCGCGTCATGCGCGCCGAATTTTGCCGCGTTGACCGTAGCAACCCCGGCAATCAGCCCGTCGGCGGGCGTATTTTTGATGAGGTCATCGACCTTGCGGCGACGGCGCTGGGCGGCAATCGCCAGCGATCCGTATTCGACAAAGGAACCGTCATCGACAAGCTGTGCGATGTTTTCTCGCGCCGTTCGCTGATTGGTCTTGCGGCGGCGCGCGACCGATGCCGGGCGGTTGGCGTCGAGTGTGATGGCATGGCGCGCGATCAGTTCCGCCAGATCGGGCCTGACGTGGTCGAGATCGATGGTGGCTTCTGTCTCGGCCGCTTCGCCCGCCACCTCGGCGGGCTCGAGAAACAGGATGGTCTCGCCATGCATCAACGTAGCGCCGCTTCCGGCGACGATCTTCGTCACCTTGCCGCCGTGTGGTGCTGCGACGAGGTGTTCCATCTTCATGGATTCGAGGATGGCGATCTGCTGCCCCGGACGAACCATATCCCCTTCCGCCACCTCGATCGCGACGATGGTGCCCTGCAGCGGCGCTGGCAGGGCTACCGATCCCACCGGCCCGGCGGCCGGATCTCCGGCCCTGGACGACGGAACCGCCCCGCTCTCCCCGTCCGCGCTTGCGAAGAACAATGGCCGCGCCATTTCCCTGGACGCGCCGACCAGTGCTGCGGCATGGGTATCGATAAAACCGGTGCTAATGCGATTACTGACAAAATCGGGATGCGCCAGCACCGCCTGGATGAACGGAATATTGGTATCGACGCCGGCGATACGGAATTCGCGCAAGGCGCGCGCGGCTTTCTGCACCACGTCGGGCCAGCTTGGGCTAGACGAATGAACGATGACCTTGGCCAGCAGGGAGTCGAAGGCAGCGCTTGTCCTGTAACCGGCATAACCGAAGGTATCGACCCGCACGCCCGGGCCGGACGGCGGATCGAACACCCCGAGTGTCCCGCCGGTCGGCCTGGTCGCACCCTTCTCGTCCATCACTTCCATGTTGATGCGAAGCTGCATGGCAAAACCACGTGGCGCCGGAACATCTGATTGCGCCAGGCCCAGCGAGGCCAGGCTTGCACCGGCGGCGACCGCGAGCTGCGATTTGACGAGATCGATGCCGAGCACCTCCTCAGTCACGGTGTGTTCGACCTGCAGGCGCGGGTTGGCCTCGATAAAGGCGAACGCGGGATCGCCAACGCTGGTTTCGCCGTCGACCAGGAATTCGAAGGTGCCGAGATTGTCGTAGCGGGCTGCGGCCGCCAACTGCCGAGTGGCGTCGATAATGCGCGCCCGCAGGCCAACGCTCAGCGAGGGGCTCGGTGCCACTTCGATGAGCTTCTGGTTACGTCGCTGGATCGTGCATTCACGTTCCCACAAATGGCTGATCGCGCCATGGCGGTCGCCGATGATCTGCACCTCGATATGGCGCGCCTTGCGGATCAGGCGTTCGACATAGACGTTGTCGTTGCCGAAAGCGGCCTTCGCCTCGGACTGGCAGCGTACATAGGCTTCTTCCAGCTTTGAGGCATCCTCGACGAACCGCATGCCGCGCCCGCCGCCACCAGCCACGGCCTTGATCATGACCGCGCCGCCGGCGCCGAGCGAGGCGAAGAAGGCCTTGGTTTCGTCCAGCGTGGTCGGGCCGGTGGTCCCCTCGATCACGGGCACGCCGCAGCGTTTGGCGAGCGCCTTGGCCGCGATCTTGTCGCCGAACAGATCGAGCGCCTCGGGTGACGACCCGACGAAAACAATCCCCTCCTCGGCGCAACGCCGTGCCAGCTGCGAATTCTCGCTGAGAAAGCCATAGCCGGGATGCAGCGCGTCGCAATTGGCCGCTTTGGCGGCGGCAATCACCGCTTCGATGTCGAGATAGGCGCGCGCGCCGCGTCCCGGAATTTCAAAACTCTCGTCGGCGGCACGGACGTGCAGCGACAGCGCGTCGTCCGAGGGGTGGATGGCGACGGTGGCAAAGCCGGTTTCGCCTGCCGCGCGGCTGATGCGAATGGCGATCTCGCCGCGATTGGCGATCAGGAGTCGGTGAAGTGGCATGAATGTTTCCGGTCTGAACTCAGCGATCCTTCATGGTGGGATCGAGCACGATGCGCAAGGACTCTCCCAGCGCGTTGAACGCCAGCGAAATCACCAAAATGGCCAATCCGGGCGCATACATCTGCTCCGGCGCGATCTCCATGTATTGATAGGCGCGAGCCAGCATCGCGCCCCAGCTTGGGTTGGGCGGCTGGATCCCGAGGCCGAGGAAGCTCAGACTAGCCTCCGCCAGCAACGCCGCAGCTAGCAGCAAGGTCACCTGAACAATAACAGGCTGCAGGGCGTTCGGCAGCACGTGCTTCCACAGGATATGCCAGACCGGCGCGCCGAAGCAGCGCGACGCATCGACATAGAGTTCCTGGCGCACGATCAGGGTGCGCGCCCGCACGATCCGCGCCAGCGACGGAAACATCACGATCCCCACTGCGATCATGCCGTTGGTCAGCCCGATGCCCAGCGCGCCAGTCACCGCGATCGCCAGCACGATCGCCGGAAACGACAGAAACGTATCGATCACGCGGCTGATGATGTCATCGGCCCAGCCGCCGAAGAAACCCGCCATCAATCCTACCGGCAGACCGATGGCGACGGCAACGCTGACCGCCAGCAGGCTCGCATACACGGTCGCCGGCGCACCCCAGATCAGCCGGCTGAAGATGTCGCGGCCGAGATCGTCGGTGCCGAGCAGATGCTCCGGACCGGGCGCCGCCAGCATGTTGTTGACGTCTTGCGCAGTCGGCTGATATGGCGCGATCCACGGCGCGCCGACGGCGACAATGACAAGCCCGAGCAGTACGATGATCGCCAGCGCGGCGCGCAGGTCCGAGGCCAGCCATCGGAAGAAACGACGTGCGCGGCTCATTCGCGCCGGACGGGGCTGGCCTGGAAGTGCAAGGTCGGTCATTGCTCGATCCTCGGATCGACCGCCGCGCACAGCAGATCGGCAATTAAATTGACCATGATGACGACGATCACCATCGCAAACACCACACCCTGCACGATCGGGAAATCGCGCTGGATGGCGCCGCGCACGATCAGGCTGCCCAGACCGGGAATCGCGAACACAGCTTCGATAACGACGGTCGCCGCCAGCATGCGGTTGACCAGCAGGCTGATGATGGTGAACAGGTTGACGCTGACGTTCTTGAGGCCGTGCTGCCAGAGGATCCGCGTCATCGACAGCCCCTTGGCGTGCAAAGTCCGCACATATTGCGATGACAGCACCTCCAGCAGTGAGCCCCGCAGCTGCCGCGCTACCTCAGCCATGCCATAGGCGGCGATGGCAATTCCGGGCAGCAACGCGTGCCGGATCGCTTCCAACGGCGACACCGCGAAAGATTTTGCCCCCGTCGCCGGAAGCCAGTTCAGTTTGAGCGAGATTTCAGCAACCAGGATCATGGCGAGCCAGAAGCCGGGTATCGCCACGCCGAGCGAGGCGACCATGCTGACGATCTTGTCGACCCAGCCATTGGGCTTGATCGCCGCCACGATACCCATCGGTATCCCCGTGGCCAGCGCCAGCAGCAGCGCGATGGTTACGATCAGCAGCGTGTTCGGAAATGCTCGTGAGATCGAGGTTGCGACTTTTTCGCCCGACAGCAGCGATTGCGACAGGTCGCCTTGCACGGCGTTGCCGAGCCAGGTGCCGTACTGCACCAGGAAAGGCCGGTCGAGACCGTATACTTTCCTGATCTCCTCGATCCGGGCATCGGTGGCATTGTCGCCCGCCAGCGTCACCGCGATATCGCCGGGCACCAGCTTGAGCAGCGAAAACACCATGAAAGTCGCGAGCAGGATCACCGGCAGCGCCTGCAACAGGCGGCCGCCGATGACCTTTGCCGGACTTCGTCGCGCCATCCCCTAGCTCTCCAGCCAGACGTCGTCGTATTTCGGCTTGCCCAGCAGGTTCGGCCTGTAGCCCTGCACCTTCTTGTTCATCGCCACCAGTTCGAACTGGAAGGCCAGCGGCGCAACGAAGGCGTTCTCCATCACCAGCCTTTGCACGGTCGCGAACGCCTTGCTGCGGATCTGGATATCTTCCGAGGCGCGCGACTCCTTGATCGCGGCTTCCAGCTCCGGCGGCACCGCCCCCCGGCCGCCATTGTAATAGGCGTCCTTGGTGAACATCAGCGAGTAAGTCAGGCTCGGATCTGGTCGTCCGGTCCAGGCGGCGAGCAGTCCGGAACCGCGCTTTTCGGCGCCGAAGAACGCCGCCGAGGCTTCCGCAATCGGCGCGTTCAGGAAGCGCACACCGATGCCGGCCTTGCGGAATTGCTCGATCAGGATTTCCTGGCGCTGAACCGAATCCTGATCCGGGTAGCCGACGAGGTCGATCGTGGTGCCCTGCTTGAAGCCTGCTTCGGCGAGCAGCTTGCGCGCCCGGTCGGGATCGTAGGGCGTCAGCGCGGCGACCGATTTGTCGTAGGCCCAATGCGATTTCGGCAGGTTCATGTAGGCCGGCTCGGCAAGGCCGGCGAGCGCCGCCTTGACGAAGGACTCGCGGTCGATCGCCATGTTGAATGCCTTGCGCACCCGGATGTCGTCAAATGGCGGTTTCGTCCAGTTCAGGAAGATCTGGAAGACGTAGAGTGTCGGGCCGTTGAAGACCTTCAGGTCTTTGGAGCGCTCGACGACGACCTTCTGGCGCGGTGGCAATTGATAGATCAGATCGTTCTGTCCGGCGGTGACCGAACGCACGCCCGTGGTCAGTTCCGGGATAATAGCGAACTCGATCCCGTCGGGGTAAGGCCGGTTGGCCTTCCAGTATTTCTCGTTACGCTTGATGACGATCTTCTCGCCATCCGCCCAGCTGACGAAGGTATAGGCGCCGGCGCCGACCGGCGTGCGCGCCACGTTGCCGGCAGCGCTGGCCTTGAGCGCGGTCGGCGACACCATCATGCCGGCGCGATCGCTGAGGATGCCGGGCAATGCCGCGTCGGGCGCATTCAGCTTCAACGTCACCTGCATCGGACCGGTGACAGCCGCGGATACCATGGTCGCGAGATCGGCCTTGATGTTGGATTTCGGATCGCTCTTGTTTCGCTCCAGGTTGAATTTCACAGCCTCCGCATCGAGCGGCGTGCCGTCGTGAAACGTCACGCCCGGGCGGATATTGAGTACGAAGGTGGTCGGATCGGTGAAACTCCAGCTCTCCGCGAGGCCCGGCTTCGACTTCAGGGTCTCAAATTCCCATTCGGTCAGCGTATCGTACATGGTGAACAGAAACGCGTGATCCGAACCGGCACCGCCGGTGGCCGGGTCGAGGCTCGAAGGGTTGGTGGGCGCCGAAATGCGCAAGGTGCCGCCGCGTTTCGGCGTGCCCTGCGCGCGGGCATCGCCGCCGAGTGCGACGCCGGCCATGGCGCCCGACAGCAGTGCCATCGCCTCGCGGCGCGTTGTCCACATTTTCTCTCTGGTCATGGCATTGTCCTCCTGGAACGGGATGATCGTTAGCTCGGCGAAAAATTCGGACGATCCGCGAAATGGCAGGCGACCCAGTGATCGGGCTCAAGTTCGCGCCAGGCCGGAATCTGTTCGGCGCAGAGTGACTGCGCATACTGGCAGCGGGTGCGGAAACGGCATCCCGAGGGCGGATCGATCGGGCTCGGCATCTCCCCCTGCAGGATGATGCGGCGATCGCTGCGCATCGTCGAGGGCAGCGGCAGAGGCTCCGCCGACAGCAGCGCCTGGGTATAGGGATGCAGCGGCTGCCCGGACACCCGCTCAGTCGGGCCGAGTTCGACGAAGCGGCCGAGATACATCACCGCGATGCGGTCGCTGATGTGGGAAACCACCGACAGATCGTGCGTGATGAACACGTAGGTCAGCCCGAGGTCGCGCTGCAGTTCGGCAAACAAATTGAGCACATCGCCGCGGATCGACATGTCGAGCGCCGCGACCACCTCGTCGCAAACGATCAGTTTCGGCCGCAGCGTGAGCGCACGCGCAATGATCACGCGCTGCTTCTGCCCACCGGACAACTGGTGCGGATAGCGTTCGCCAAGCTCCTGAGGCAGGCCTACACGCTCCATGGACTCCTGCGCCCGCGCCAGGCGCTCGGCCCTATTTCCCGCGCCTGCGAGTTCCAGCGGCTCGAGCACGGAGGAGATGATCATCATGCGTGGATCCAGCGCCGCATTGGGATCCTGGAAGATGATCTGGTAGTCGCGGCGGTGGCTCTGGAATTGCTTGCGCGGCAGCGCCTGCGGGTCGACGCCGTTATGCAAAATGGCGCCCGCGGTCGGCTTCAACAGAAACACCAGCGCGCGGCCGATCGTGGTCTTGCCCGATCCGGATTCGCCGATGATCCCGAACGTCTCGCCACGGCGGACATCGAAGGAGACGCCGTCCACCGCCTTCACGGTGGCGCGGCGGTCCATGGTCTGAAAACCAACTTCGAGGTCTCGCACCGAGACGATGGGATCCGCCTTGCTGTCGCCGGCCATGGGCATCATTGCCTGACCAACCTTCCCGCAATCGGGGCCGAAGCCGCATGCTGCAGGGCGCCGGGCAGTTCGAGCTCCCGAAAACGCCAGCAGCGGACCTTGCGGCCCTCGCCGGCGTCGAGCAATTCCTGCTCGGCTTCACAGCCCGCAGTCGCATGCGGACAGCGCGCCCTGAAGCGACAGCCGTCGGGCATCTCGGCGATCGAGGGAACCCGGCCCGGGATCGAGGGCAGCCTGCCAAGGCGCGGGCTCAAATGCGGCAGCGAACGCAACAGGCCGGATGTATAGGGATGCAGTGGCCGGACCAGCGCGGCGTCAACCGCGGCATCCTCGATCACCTCACCCGCATACATGGTGATCATCCGCGTGCAGGTCTCCGCGACCACGCCGAGATCGTGGGTGATCAGCATCAGGGCCGTCTTCGATGTCTCGCTCAAATTCCGCAGCAGATCGAGGATCTGCGCCTGCACGGTGACGTCGAGCGCCGTGGTCGGCTCGTCGGCGATCAGGAGCTGAGGCCCGCAGATCAGCGCCGCCGCGATCATGACGCGTTGGCGCATGCCACCGGAGAGCTGATGTGGATATTCGTCAATCCGTCGCTCGGGCGACGCGATGCCGACGCGGCGCAGCACATCGATGGTCTGTTCCCGCGCATCCTCCTTGCTGATATCGGTATGAACGCGCAGCGTCTCGGCGATCTGATGCCCGACGGTGAACACCGGATCGAGCGCGCTCATCGGTTCCTGAAAGATCATCGCGATCCGGCTACCGCGTATCCCGCGCATGGTGCTGGTGCTGCACGAAGCCAGATCGACGCCGTCGAACAGGATCGAGCCGTCCAGACCGGAGAGATTGTTCGGCAACAGCCGCAGGATCGAGAGCCCGGTGATGGTCTTGCCGCAGCCGCTTTCACCGACGATGCCGACGCGTTCGCCCGGCGCAATGTCGAAATCGATCTTGCGCGTCGCTTGCCAGACCCCCTGCGCGGTCTTGAAGCGAATGCCAAGCCCACGTACCGACATCAGCGCCTGATGGCCGCCGGTGCCGGCCGTCGCCGATGCGCGCACTGTCGGATGGGCCGTTTCCATCAACCTGCCAACCGCTTTTTTTCTGCCACGAGTTGTTCTTCCATCAGCATCTCGGTACCGATAATGCCGTCGCGCGTTAACTGGTCGATCTCGGTGTCGGATAGTCCAAGCATGCCCGCCAGTATTTCACGGTTGTGCTCGCCGAGCGTCGGCGGCGCGGAGCGAATCTCAAACGGCCTGTCGGTTTCGCGAAACGGCATCGATGGCTGCGGATGCCGGCCAATGAAGGCGCGATCGATCTCCTGGATAAATCCGCGCGCATGCAATTGCGGGTCCGTCAAAAGATCGACCGGCAGCCGCGCCACGCCCGATGCGACACCGGCAGCCTGCAATGCATTCATGACGTCGTCAGGCGCCCGCGTCGAAGTCCAGTCCGTGATGGCCGCGTCGATTTCGTCTTCAATCCGGCGCCGCGCCGCGCTGCTCCTTAGCGCTTCATCCGTGGCCCAGTCCGGTCGGCCCAGCAATTTGCACAGCTTTGGCCACATCGCATCGCTGGAGACGGCGATCACGATCCAGTTGTCGCTGCCGGCGCAGGGAAAACAGCCGTGCGGCACAAAATCCGGATGACGGTTGCCGTACTTCACGGGCGCGCTGCCATCAATCGAATGCGCGATTATCCAGGGCGCGGCGAACGGCATCATGCACTCGATTTGCGCGAGATCGATGAACTGGCCCTTGCCGGTTAACTTCGCATGGATCAGCGCGATCAGGGCCGCGGCGCAGCCATTCAGCCCCCCGACAGCGTCGCCGAACGCGGTATGGCTCATGACCGGCGGTCCATTGGCGTCGCCGACGACACTCGGCAGGCCTGAGCCCTGCTCCAGCGTCGAGCCATAGGCGCGGCAATCGCGATGGACGCTCCCTGTCCCGAACGCCGACATCGACATCATCACCAGCTTTGGATTGAGTTGGCGAAGCACCTCATAGCCGAGCCCGAGTTTTGGCAGCACTTCGACGGAATAGTTGTCAACGACGAGATCGGCGTCCGCGAGCAGCCGCTTGGCCAGTTGCAGGCCCTGCGGCCGGGTCAGGTCGAGCGTAATGCCGCGCTTGTTGCGGTTCATGATGCAGTAGCGCACCGACTTCTCGTACATTTGCTCGAGAACGTAAGCCGGACGCCTGTCAACGCCGCGCCACCAGTCCGGATACTGGATCGCCTCGATCTTGATCACGTCGGCGCCGAGATCAGCCAAGGTGCGCGTGCAGATCGGACCGGCCCAGCCCATCGAGAAATCGATCACGCGCATGCCATCGAGAGGCAGGCGTCCTGCAGCGCCGGCCTTGAACGCGGGAGCGCGCGCTGCCGCATCGCCGGGATGGGTCATGACGGGCTGCGCCTCGCCGACCCCCGGAACGGTCCCGCCGCGCCGCGGCGGCGTACCCGTCAGTCGCTGCATGGAACCCGCGGTAAACCCGGTCTCGTCGCCGAGTTTGATCGGCACGATGGCCCCGCGCGATCGCTTCTCCGCATCGCCGATGAGGTCGCCGATACCGGGCACCGGCACGATCGGAATCTTTCGTCTCAACCCCTCGGCGAACCATTCTTGCGCGGTGCGCTGCTTCAATTTCGGAATGAACTGGCTTTCGATTTCCTCCATGCGCTGCAACCGATCGACGCCCATGAACAGTGTGGCATCGTCGCGCAGATCGTGGAGTCCGAGCATCTCGCAGAAGGCTCGCCACTGCGCGGGGGTCACCGTGGTAACACCAAGCCAGCCTTGTTTGGTCTCATAGATGCCGACGGGAAAGGTCGGCCAGAAGCGATTGACGCCGATCCGGCGCATGATGTCGCCGCGCACGAACGATTCGAACATGATGTATTCGGTGGCCGCGATGCTCGACTCGAAGATGCTGAGCGAGCTGGCACGGCCATGCCCATCCTGCATGCGGCCAAGCACCGACGATGCCGCTGCGATAAAGCCCCAGAGGCCGGCGAATATCCCGGTCTGGAAATCCGGCGCATGCATCGGCGGCCCTTCGGCCGGACCGACCAGTTTTATCAACCCGGTCAGCGCACGTACCGTCGAGTCCGTTGCCTCGAACTTCGCATACGGTCCCTCACGGCCGAACCAGCTGACGTCGAGACGAATGAGACCGGGGTTCTGTTGCCTGAGCGCGACGAGATCGAAGGCCGGACAATCTGCTGCATCGACATCGCGGCCGTCGATAAGGATGTCACAGTTGGCGATCAGTTCGGTCAGGCGCGCCGAAGCGCCACTACCATCGGGATCGAGTGCTACGCTCGACTTGTTGCAATTCAGGAACGCGAACCATGCGCTCTGGCCCTTCGGCGTCAATGGCGCGGTGCGGCGAAGCGGATCGCCTAGCGGCGATTCGATCTTCTGAACTGTGGCACCGAAGTCTGCGAACAGCCGCGCACAATAGCTCGCCGCCGCGGCACTTCCGATCTCGACAATTCGCAGGTGCGACAACGCCCCCATCACGCTTCCTCATTGTCCAGATGACCAGCGCGCGCCGCGCCCAGTTCTGTCTATTGTTGCCGGACATCAAACCTTGGTTGGTTTGTGATGCAAGCGGAATTTTGTTCCGTGTTACGGAATTGCCGACTGTCGCGCGCGCTGAGGCCGCCGATCCAGCATTCGACCTAACTCAAATGCAGACTCTTCCAACTCGCTCTCGAATCCCGATTGTGCCAAACTGGAATCTCCGGTCACGCCTTAAACAAGGAATAACAAGATGAGAGTGAACTGATATGCGTTTGAAAGATCGCGTCGCCATCGTCGTCGGCGCCGGCCAGAGCCCCGGCGAAGGCATCGGCAACGGCCGCGCCACCGCGCTGACCTTCGCGCGCGAAGGCGCTCGCGTGTTGTGCGTCGATCACAATCTGCAGTCGGCGCAAGAGACGGTCGACATGATCATCGCCAATGGCGGCACGGCGGCAGCCTTCAAGGCGGACGTGACCAAAAATGCCGAACTCGAGGCCATGGTCGCGGATGCGCATACCCGCTGGAGCCGCATCGATGTCCTGCACAATAACGTGGGAGTGAGCATCGCTGGCGGCGACGCCGAACTGCTCGATTTCACCGAGGAGGCGCTCGAACGCTGCGTGGCCATCAACCTCAAGAGCTGCATTTTCGCCGCTAAACACGTGATACCCATCATGCGCCGGCAGAAGAGCGGGGCCATCATCAACATCTCCTCGATGGCCGCCATCACCACCTATCCCTACGTCGCCTACAAGGCGACCAAATCGGCCATGATCGCCTTCACCGAACAGCTCGCCTACCAGAATGCCCAGTACGGTATCCGCGCCAACGTCATCCTGCCCGGGTTGATGAATACACCGATGGCGGTCGATACCCGGGCACGGGAGTTCAAGAAGAGCCGCGCCGAGGTCGAGGCCGAACGTGACGCGAAAGTGCCGCTGCGCGGCAAGATGGGCACCGGCTGGGATGTCGCCAACGCCGCCCTGTTCCTGGCCTCGGACGAGGCCAGCTTCATTACCGGCGTGACGCTGCCGGTGGATGGCGGCGCCAGCGTGCGGCGAGGTTAAGTTGACGCATGGCCCTATTGGCGCAATGAGCGTTGCGCGAAGCCCGTCACGCTGATTAGCCTGCCGGGCGACAACAAAAAGGGTCGCCCGCAGGGAGCAACAGCACATGGCCGCCACGAGTGAAGCCAGGGCCTCGACCGACGCAGCTGCGGCTCCCGACTTCGACGCCATCATCGTCGGGGCCGGCATGTCGGGCATGTACCAATTGCACCGGTTGCGCCAACAGGGCTTGCGGGTGCGGGTATTCGAGGCCGGCACCGGCGTCGGCGGCACCTGGTACTGGAACCGCTATCCGGGCGCGCGCTTCGATTCCGAGAGCTACTCCTATGGCTATTCCTTTTCCGAGGAACTGCTGGAGGAATGGGACTGGTCGGAGCATTTCGCCGGCCAGCCGGAAACCCTGCGCTATCTCAATCATGTCGCCGACAAATTCGATCTGCGCGGCGATATCCAGTTCCGCAGCCAGGTCACCGCGGCCATCTGGGCCGAAGACACCCACAGCTGGACCGTCACGCTGCAGGACGGCAGCCAGTTCAGCGCCCGCTTCCTGATCACCGCGATCGGTCCGCTCTCCGCCCCCACGCTGCCGCGGATCGAGGGGGTGGACTCATTTAAGGGCCAATCGTTTCACACCGCCCGATGGCCGCACGAGCCGGTCGACTTCATCGGCAAGCGGGTCGCCGTGATCGGCACCGGCGCGACCGGCGTGCAGACCATCCAGACCATCGCCGGCAGCGTCGGCCACCTCACCGTGTTCCAGCGCACGCCGAACTGGTGCGCGCCGCTGCACAACGGCAAGATCGATGCCGAAACACAGAAGCAGATCAAGGCCGGCTATCACGAGATGTTCAGGCGCTGCCAGGAAACGTTTGCCTGTTTCATCCATACGCCGGATCCACGCGGGACCTTCGAAGTTTCCGACGAGGTACGCGAAGCTTTCTTCGAAAAACTCTATGCCGAGCGCGGGTTCGGCATCTGGCAGGGCAATTTTCGCGACATCCTGATCGACCGGAAAGCCAACGCGCTCATCAGCGACTTCGTGGCGCGCAAGATCCGTCAGCGGGTGAAGGACCAGACGATTGCGGAAAAACTGATTCCCCGGAATCACGGTTTTGGCACGCGGCGGTTGCCGCTGGAGACCTTCTATTACGAAGTCTACAACCGCAACAATGTCGAACTGGTCGACATCACGGCAACGCCGATCGAGCGAGTCACGTCTGGGGGTATCAAGACCAGCGATAAGGAATACGAATTCGATATCATCATCTACGCCACCGGCTTCGACGCCATTACCGGCAGTTTCGACAAGATCGATTTTCGCGGGGTGGACGGCGCCAGGCTGAAGGACAAATGGAAAAGCGGGCCGGAGACCTATCTCGGCATTATGGTCGACAACTTTCCCAACATGCTGATGCTGATGGGACCGCATACGGCGCTGGGCAATATCTCGCGCAGCATCGAATATAGTGTCGACTGGGTGACCGGGTTGTTGCGCCACGCGACCGAAACCGGCCTGACGCGCGTCGAAGCTACACCATCGGGCGTCGCGTCCTGGACCGATCACGTCAAGGCGCTCGGGGTCGGCCTGCTATCCAACGAGGTGAATTCCTGGATGACCGGGATCAACAGCAACGTGGAGGGAAAGCAGACCCGCATCGTCGCGCGCTATAGCGGCAGCGCGCCCGCGTACCGTGCCAGATGCGATGAGGTGGCGGCGCAGCAATATCAGGAGCTCGCGCTCGCCTAGGCAGCCGGCAGCCTGAATGCTGCCGGCGGAGCTCCAAGGCCCAAAATGCAAAAGGTCCCGGGTGGGACCTTTTGAACTTTTAAACCGCGTCTTTGGCTGCCTTGACCGGGCGTGCCCTGACGATTTTCCGGGCTGGCTTGGCCTTGAAGGTCATGGCCTCGCCGGTAAAGGGGTTGGTGCCCTTGCGCGCCTTGGTGGCGGGCTTCTTGATCACCACGAACTTGGCGAAACCGGGAACGAGGAACACGCCGGACTTCTTGAGCTCTTTGTAACCGACGGTTGCCAACGTCTCGAGCACACCCTTGACGTCCTTCTTCGCGATTTCGTTCTCAGCAGAGATCTTCTCGATCAGCTGCGACTTTGTCATCTGTACTGCCATTTGGGCTCCTGTAAGTTGATTCGCATCGCAGACAGTATTGGGAATCTAGCGTAAAAACCGCGTATTTCGCGATCTGCACAGTTTTGTTGCTGCGCCAGATGCCCCTGACCCGCTTTGCCTGCCGCTTCTGCCGCGAGGTTCAACTCGCCGAATCAGCAGTTCTAGAGCCTGAAAGTAACAAAACCGCGGCCGCTGTGCGAAGATTCGTTCACCGGGGCACTACGGCTGTGGCCTCGATTTCGACCCGCGCCGCCTTTTCCACAAGACGCACGATCTGGACCAGCGCCATGGCCGGATAATGCGCGCCGAAAATCTCACGATAGGCCTGGCCCAGCAGCTTCAGGTTCGCCAGGTACTCCTCGATATCGACGACGTACCAGGTGAGGCGAACGAGGTGTTCGGGCCGCGCGCCGCCCTCGGCAAGAATGGCCGAGATGTTGCTCAGGGTCTGGCGGACCTGTGCGACAAAATCGGTCGACAGATGTCCCTGGTTGTCCCAGCCGATGACGCCACCTGTCACCACGATGCGGCCATCGGCCGCCATGCCGTTGGCGTATCCTTTAGGCGCCGGCCAGCCGGCCGGTTGCAAAATCTGCGGACCGGCGGCCGACGTCTCGCCCTTGGTGATCGGCAGCACCGCAAGGCCGGGCGCTTTTGGCGTGCTCACAAACAATTCTCCATCGAATGCATTATTCGGCGGCCATGCCGGACGACGGCGCGGCCGATCCGGCCTGAGCCACCTGCCGCAGCGCATATCGCTGCAGCTTGCCGGTTCCGGTCTTTGGCAATTGCGCGACGAATTCGATCGCGCGCGGATACTTATAAGGCGCGATCGCGCGCTTGACGTGATCCTGCAATTCAGCCGCCAGGGCGGCATCGCCGTCGACGCCGGAAGCGAGCACCACATAGGCCTTGACGATCATGCCGCGCGCCTCGTCGGGCGCGCCGACGACGCCACATTCGGCCACCGCCGCATGCGCCAGCAATGCCGCTTCGACCTCCGGGCCGGCGATGTTGTAGCCGGAGGAAACGATCATGTCGTCGGAGCGTGCGACGAAGGAGAAGCGGCCCTGCTCGTCGCGGACAAAGGTATCGCCGGTCAGATTCCAGCCATCGCGGACATAGTTCGACTGCCTGGTGTCCGCGAGATAGCGACATCCGGTGGGACCGCGAACGGCGAGCTTGCCTGCTGTGCCCGGCGGCAATTCGTTCATGTCGGCATCGACGATTTTGGCTTCGTAACCGGAAACCGGACGCCCGGTGCTGCCGGCAGCGGCGTCGCCGGTGCGGTTGGTGATGAAGATGTGCAGCAGCTCGGTGCTACCGATGCCGTCGAGAATGGTCTTGCCGGTCCTGCGGGTCCAGCTGTCGAACACCGGCGCCGGCAGGGTCTCGCCAGCCGAAACCGCAATACGCAGCGACGACAGGTCGGCGCCCTTGTCCATCGCCGCCATCATCGCCCGATACGCGGTCGGCGAGGTAAAGCAGATCGTCGCCTTGTAGGTCTCGATGATCTTGACGATCTCGGCGGGCGCCGCGTTCTCCAGCAGCGTCGCGGTGGCGCCGAACCGCAGCGGAAAGATCGCAAGCCCGCCCAGGCCAAACGTAAAGGCCAGCGGCGGCGATCCGACGAAGACATCCTGCGGCGTGACCTGTAGCACTTCCCTGGCATAGCCGTCCGCAACGATCAGGAGATCGCGATGGAAATGCATCGTCGCCTTCGGCTCTCCCGTGGTGCCCGAAGTGAACCCCAGCAACGCCACATCGTCGCGACCGGTCTTGACCGCGTCGAACCGGACCGGCTTGTTCAGCGCCACCCGGTCGAGCTCGGCGTCCTGGTTTGACGTGCCGTCGAAATTCACCACCTGTTTGAGATATCGGCTGGTCTTCGCGCATGCCACCAGTTCGTCGGCGATGCGGCTGTCGGTCAGCGCAAGTCCGATCTCCGCCTTGTCGACGATCTTGGCCAGTTCACCGGCACGCAGCATCGGCATGGTATTGACCACGACCGCCCCCGCTTTGGTTGCCGCAAGCCATGCCGCGACCAAAGCGGGATTGTTGCCCGACCGTATCAGAACGCGGTTGCCGGGCTTGACGCCGTAATTCT
>JBBQUA010000079.1:0-21634 GCA_038212905.1 Hyphomicrobiales bacterium | reverse complement strand
CGCCCGAGCGCCTGCTCCACCAGATCGAAGGTATCGACGAGAACGCGGATATTGAGCAGGCGGCCGGCCTTGAACTGCGCGAAATGCGCGATCCGCAGGCTGATCGGCTTGTTCGAATCCAGCGCGGTCTGTGAATAGCGCAGCATCGAGGACGGCGACTCCGCGCCCAGCTTGTTGGTCTCGCGATCGTTGCGGTGGAGCCGGTCGTTGTGCGCGATTTGCCTGATGACCTCGATCACGGCTTCGCGGCCGCGGCGTGCGCCGAGGAATGGAAACATGTCGATCGGACCATAGATCGCCCAGTCGACATCGTCATCGATCAGGGTTTCGACGTCTTCGAACTGGCGTTCATTGATCGCGCGATGCAACGCGCGCGAAAAACGCCAGAGGCTGTGCTCTGTCATTTAATGCAGTTCCTGAACTGGATTGCGGCCGGCTCGCGCAATTGCGATACCCGGCCTGATTGCTGGACTTCGTTGTTGCCAGTACAACTACGTGGTCGAGGATAAAGTTCAACCGGCTTTTTTGCATTGCACAAATGCGGCGGGTTTACCGGTCGCGCCGCCGCGCCGGCTCCTGCTCGATGGCGATCTCGGCATCGCGAATCGCGATCACGCCGAACAGCAGCGCGCCCCCGACCCCGCCGATCGCGGCCCCCAGCGGCATGAAGGTGAAGAACACCAGCATGGCGCTATAGCCTTCGAAATTCGAGGTTTTGAACAGTTCGACCCAGGCGAGCCCGGCGCCGATTCCAAGTGCCGCGCCGCCCAGCGCTCCCAGCAACAGACCGAGCAGGACAAGCAACGCGATTTTCATCGATGTGGTTTCTTTATGTCGGTGGCCGCAATACCTCTTGAATGGTCGCGCAACGATACCGGGAGGTTCAATGCGCGGCGGCTGGAAATCCCGCGATGGCGCGCCGGGGGCTCAGGTCTGTCTGATCCTGGCCAGATCGGCAGCAACGTCGCGCTCGAGCACCTGCTGAACCAGATCGAACGTGTCGATGATCTCGCGGATCTCTGCGATCCGGCCGCCGCGAAAGGTGTAAAACACCGCGATGTCGAATTGGACGGTCCGATCGTTGTCCCGCTTGCGAAAGAATGCGCGAACATTCACCGCGACCCTGTCGCCTTCGGCGACGCTGGTCGCTACCTGATAGCGCATGCTGGAATAGCGGGAATAGACGATGTTCCACATCTCCCGCACCGCGGCCTTGCCGCGCCGATGGCCCATATGCGGCATGATGTCGATGGGGGCATTGGCGAGGAAGTCGACATCGTCGCTGCAGCACGCCAGCGCGGCCTCGATATCGCGCGAGTAGAACGCCTCCAGAAAATTCAGCACGCGCTGCCGGTTGAGTGGCTCGACCAATGTTTTTTTCTCCGCCGGTGTTGCGCCCGACTGGCATGTGCCGATTGCATTGTGGACCGAATTTCGCCGCGATCAATCGGCAAAAAGTTCCGACCGTCTGACGCGCGAGGGGCGAAGCCGGTTCACAACCCAGGGATGTATTTTGGTTGTATTTTAGGATTTCTTCCCGAAATGCGCGAGTGGTCGTCGCGACATGGCGGCGCCGGAGGGCCGGACCGGCGCAGCGCCGCACGCGCGCAACGCCGTCATGACCGACACCGATGCGCCGCGCCCTGCGGTGGGGGCTGAAACCGGGACCTAGCTCTTCTTGTTCGGGCTCTGACCGGCGGGGGTCTTGCCGGCCGCGAACGGATTGACCGGCGCGGCGCCGCCCTTCTTGAGATTCTTGTCGGCCTTCGGCTTCTTCTTTTCCTTGTTGCTGCGCATCTGACCCTTGGCCATGACCGTCTCCCCTGGCGCCCGGTGAAAAGACTCGGCGCGGCGCCAGACTAGCAAAGGCGCGGGCGTTTGTATGCAGATGGCGGGAAACCGCGGCCCGGTCGATTTATTCCGTACGCCCCGCCGGGCAAATCTTCGCTGGCCGGACTTGCCCGCGGCTCCGCAGCCCGTATCCTCCGCGCGCAGGAGGGCGGCCGTCAAAGTCCCTCAGCTTCCGGGAGAAGAAAATGAAACGCATCGCCTGTCTCGTCGCCGCCGGCCTGTGGCTGTCGCTGCCCGCTCTGGCCCATACGCCGCAGCAGCCGCCGCACCAAACCTTCGCCGAAGGCGATCTCAAGCTGGAAAGCGGCGAGGCGATCAAGGATTTCGCCATCTCCTACGTCACCCACGGCACCCTGAACGCCAAGAAGTCCAACGCCATCCTGATGGTGACGGCGATCTCGGGCAACCACCACCGGCTCGACTTCATGATCGGCCCCGGCAAGGCGCTCGACCCTGACAAGTATTTCATCGTCTGCACCGACGCCATCGCCAACGGGCTCACGACGTCGCCGAGCAATTCCACCGCGCAACCGCGCATGAGCTTTCCGAAGTTCACCATCCGCGACATGGTGGAATCGCAGTATCGGCTGATGAAGGAGAAATTCGGCATCGACCATGTCGTCGCCGTGGTCGGTCCGTCGATGGGCGGCATGCAAGCCCTGCAATGGGGCGTCAGCCATCCCGATTTCATGGACGCGCTGGTGGCGATGGTGCCGCTGGCCAAGACGCCGGCCTGGACCGTCGCGGTGCTGGAAGCCTCGCGCAAGGCGATCATGACCGACCCGGCGTGGAAGGACGGCAATTACGAGGCGCCGCCGGAAAAGGGCATCCGGCTGTGGCGCGACATTCTCTTCCTGTCGGCGCGCACCCCGGAGATGTATTCGGCGCAGTTCAAAAACGGCATGGATGTGCTGCCCTGGCTGGAGGCGCAGGAGACCGCGCTGTTGAAGGCGTTCGACGCCAACAACTGGATCTACCAGACCTGGGCCTATGAACGGCACGACGTCGGCGCCACCAAGGGCTTTGACGGCGACACCGCCAAGGCGATGGCCTCGATCAAGGCGAAGACCTTGATTCTGACCGGCACCAAGGACCTGCTCAATCCGGAATTCGAGCCGATCGCGATGGGCAAGAACATCCCCGATGTGAAGATGATGACGATCAGCCCGGGCACCGTGACCGGCCACGCCTCGGCCGGCGGCGGCATCCCGGCGGATGTCGAGTTTCTCAACCGCGAGACGGGGGCGTTTCTCGATGCGGTGACCGAGGGCGGGAAGAAGTTGAACTGAGCGGGGTGGCGGTTCCCCGCTCGTCGTTGCCGGGCTTGGTCCGGCAATCCTTCCGCTTCGCAAAAGCGCTTCATGCGAAGATGGATGGATACGCGGGTCAAGCCCGCGTATGACGAATGGGGCGAGTGGAGGCCGTGCGCCTCAACACCACAACCTGTCGTCCTCCGCGAAAGCGGAGGACCCAGTACGCCGCGGACTCTCGATCTATTCAACCGCCTCAACGTCATTGCGAGCGCAGCGAAGCAATCCAGCGGTACCGTTGGTAGATGGATTGCTTCGTCGCAAGCGCTCCTCGCAATGACGCTGTGAGATCGGGAACGATGCCACCCCCGTCAGCGTTTTCTCTCCGTACCGACGGAGACCATCCATGACAAAACCCGCGACAAAAACCATCCAGCCTGTTCCCGAGGACAACCAGAGCCACAAGGGCCCCGGCAGCGCGCCCCGCGTTCCCCTCGACACCACCAAGGGCCATCGCGAAAACGAGAAACAGAACATCCGCGAGCAGGGCGATCACGGAAATATGTTGCAGAACACGAGTAACCGAAGGTTGGGTTGAGATTGGGTAGCCATCCCATATGCGCGTAGCGCGAGCCATGCCTGGTTCTTCGGCCGATTCCGAAATAACACGTTGGATTATGACGGCGTGAACCTGTGTCTTGGGTTTACGCGTCGGGATTTGCGACAGATCTTCGCTCCCAATGCCGGTCCCGTACGAAATAATTGCTGCAACTAGTCCAGATTTGGGATCCTGTCGCAATAAAGGCTTGCAACGAGGGGTAGTGTCCATTCTAGAATAGCCCCAAAGAAAGTGGGGGGTTATGTTGTCTGAGTGGACAAATACCGAACTGTGGAAGTTACTTGAATCGAAGGACAAGGAAACCGAGAGTACTAGGTACTATGTAAAGCATTGGCTTGATGAGGTCCAAACGCTCCTAGCAAAGGGCGGTACCTCGCCACTCGACTTCACCCTCCACGATGACGACCATAGTTATCGCGTTGCGCAGCGGATGGTGGAAATAATTCCACCAAGTACACTGGCGAAGTTGTCAGAATACGAGATTTCTTTACTTTTATTGTCAGCCTACCTGCATGATATTGGGATGAATCCTCGGAGGTCCATCGTAACTCAAATTAGAGATTACTTGATTTCTGGTGAAGCCGATGAACTGGACTTATCGGAAGCTCTCGAGCTGCGTAAGTGGTTGGACAATACTCATCCAGGCACTCAGCCACCTATTCACATTGACCTCAATCCCACGCAGCGAATCAACCGAGCTGAATTCTTGACGGCGTACTTTTGTCGACATCGTCATAACGATTGGAGTGAGAAATACATCTCCGACAACGCGAAAAATCTTAAGCAGCATCCTTATGCGGCTTGGATACAGGACCTCGTGCTTCTTTGCAAAAGCCATCACTACGGATTTTCAACTCTGATGACTCCACCCTTCGATCTGAGAATGGTAGGTTCGGTGGGGAAGCTGGTTAATTTGCGTTATCTAGCGGCTATCCTTCGAATTGCGGACGTGCTGGAATTTGATCCCGAGCGTACTCCGGCTGTAATTTTCACCCATCGGTCTCCAGATTTCAACAGCACCATCTATTGGCATAAGGATCATGAAATCAGTCTCTCGGTGGAGAGGGGTACGTGGGATATATTCTTTAATGCCCGAACGGACAATGCTTGGACGCACAGAGCAATTTTGGATACTGCTGACGGAGTAGATGCTGAGCTGGAAGTTTGTGCGGTTATAGATAAACAGAACGGTTTCTTGCGAGGAAAAAGAATTGATGAAGGTGGGCATTACGAATGGCCGTGGTCGTCTAGGCTAAGCCGACTTGTCGAGCCTCTTCCAGATACGTTCGTATATATTGATGGAAGTTTTAGGCCCAATTCGGCGAGAATTTTGTCTTTGTTGGCAGGCACGCAACTCTATCAAACACCGTTCGCTGCAATTCGAGAACTGCTTCAAAATGCGTTTGATGCCGTTCGAGAACAGATTGCAATCGAACTCTTGCAAGATCTGAATCCCCTCGACCGCGATTTGCAGGTGGCTAGGGCGAGGCTTCATCGCGTCTCCCTCTCCGTAGAGCAGCGAGGTGAAGAAACTTGGATCGTTTGTACCGATACTGGCAGCGGTATGACGCGGCGAATCATCGAAAAGTATCTACTTGTCAGTGGTTCACAGCCCCGTCCGGAATTGCTTGAACTACAACGAGACTGTTTAGCGAAGGGACTTCGCTTCGACAGGAGTGGAGAATTTGGTATCGGCGTTCTTAGTTACTTTATGATCGCGGACAGAATGATAGTAGAAAGCCGATCCGCGAGTGATCTCTTTGCCGAGAACGAGAATCAAGGATGGCATTTTGAGATTGACGGTTTAGATACTGTTGGCGAACTTCGACCTTCAAACAGGCAGGGTCGAGGTACAAGTGTACAACTGCGCGTTAGAGATAGTGTAAATGCGACCCTTGATTCGGATTCGTTCCGATTGTTTCTCTCGCTTTTGGTCGCAAAGGCGCCCTGCAATGTGGAAATCAATGCGTTCAATTTTTCTCGTTTAGTGGGTCCGGGGTGGGTCGAAGAAGCAGATCAGCACATTGAGCAAATCCTTAAGGAGGATTTCGAGGGAGGTGTTGATCGCCGATTCCGGTCGCAAGACGAGGTAAACATCGAGGCCGAGAGAAAGTGGTCGGCCGTAAGGGCGGTGGCACGCTCTAAACTTCGTTTCTTTGGATCTATGGAGGGATTGTTACCGAATGATATGGGGGCCTTTCGGCTCATGCTTCCTTATTTTGAGCTTCAAGCGGGGCCCTCGCTTGGTTTTTTGCATGAGGTTGACGGTCAAATATCTCAGTTACCCAATAACAACTTGTGCATCTTGAGTCTTAGCAGGCTGAAAGTGTCGTGGAGAGGTTTTGCTATCTCGGGAGGCAATGTTGATGGTTTGCTTGACGCAATCTGCCGATCGATTCCAGTTATCGTAGAGTTAGATATTGTTCAACAGGCCAAGATATCGGTTAATCGTGAAAGTTTGACACTTGAGAACCGCGACCAGCTAATCACTTTTCTGCATCAGCGCATAAATTCCTTGGTTTCAGCTTTTCTAAAGTTTCAAGCGGGCAGCCCGTATGTAGCTCTGACGTTAGGCTTCATTGACTCGGCCTATTTCCATAGTGGCATTACAAAGCAGGCCAAAATGCCTGCACTTCCCGACGACGGCGTTGACTATTCGGAACTGAGGACTTGGTGGATAGCGCAAGATATTTCTCTCGATGATCGTCGATTGGTATGGCGAAAAATTCGCTTTCCGGCAATTGAACGGGACGATAATCCTGGTGATGATCTGTCAAACGAACTTCTTCGAGCTAACGGATTAGCTGATGAGTTGGTGTCGCTGTCGCCTCGATATCGACGCCTGTCTCCTCTACCGGGAATATGGCCGGACAGATTAATTATTGTTGATGCGCCAGCATTGGATTTGGCGGCTGTTTACGATGCTAACTGTCACAAGGGTCCGCCGCTCGCCGAGCTTTTTGGTCCTGGCTCTCCGGTAATGTTTCCACCAGAATGGTCGGATGTCGCCGTAATAGAAACACCTGATCGAATTTTCTTGAATAAGGATCACCCTGTCCTCAAAGCGTTGACCGCAGATCTATGGTTTGAATTTCATGAAAACAGGGGCGATAATCCAAGCTTTGACGTAGTTAGTGGGCTGGCTACCCGCGAAATGGCGGCTGCTTGGCTGCTGTTCCATTTCGACGAGGATGCGGGATTTTGGCAATCTTTTCAGCGGAAAGACGTACTGAGTTCGAGAAGGTGTTCCAGTTGGTAGAAATCCGTCGGTTTGTCAGGTGGGATTTGCAGCCGCATGAACCGGAACTTATTTCAGTGGAATTGGATTCGATCCAGAGGGTTCCTGGAATTATTAGGCCTGGGCAACATCCAGCGTTGCCTGCTCCGACGGAGCAAATGTGGTGGCTTCGAAAAAAGCGGCTGAGTCGCCGCAAAGCCGTGCGTTCGAAGTGATGGGGTTTATGAAGTTACCTCTTCTTCCACCCACCCCGATGCCCCGGCGCTCCTCCGCTCGATCGCGGCACGGGGCCGAATTCGGGCCCGGACTGCCGCGAGTCGGTCGGCTGGAAGATTTTGCTGCCGCTGCCCGCACCGGCGTCGCCGAGCGAAGGCTTGCGCGGGCGGGCACCTTCCGGACGGTAGGGCAGGGATTCCGGGCCGTGCATTTCGTCGAGATGGGGTTTGTGGACGCGGGAGGAGGCTGGGTTCTCGCCAGGCGACTTCACCCCACCTCGCGCGCCGGCGTCGCGCGACCCTCCCCCTCCAGGGGAGGGTGAAGACGACGTCCCCGCCCTTGGCGTGTTGTTGCCGCCCCGCTTGCTCGAGCCCTTCGGCATATTCGCCGACTCGCCGTATTTCTTGGTGCCGGCATAGGCGCCGGCTTTTGCCGCGACGCCGCGCTGCTTGATGGTGGGATCGTCGACCACCGCGAGCTCCGTCGCGCGCAGGCGTTTGACTTCGTCGCGGAGGCGGGCGGCTTCCTCGAAATTGAGGTCGGCGGCGGCTTCGCGCATCCTGGTTTCGAGATCGCCGAGCACCGCTTCGAAATTGTGGCCGATGCTGATGACGTCGTCGGCCATGCCGCCGTCGCCGATTTCCACCAGCACATGGTCGCGCTCGTAGACGCTGTTCATGATGTCGCCGATGGATTTTTTGATGCTTTCGGGCGTGATGCCATGCGCCGTGTTGTACTCGACCTGCTTTTCGCGGCGGCGGTCGGTTTCGGCGATGGCGCGGGTCATCGATCCCGTGATCTGGTCGGCATAGAGGATGACGCGGCCGTCGACATTGCGCGCGGCGCGGCCGATGGTCTGCACCAGCGAGGTTTCGCTGCGCAAAAAGCCTTCCTTGTCGGCGTCGAGGATTGCGACCAGCGCGCATTCGGGAATGTCGAGGCCTTCGCGCAGCAGATTGATGCCGACCAGCGCGTCGAACGCGCCGAGCCTGAGGTCCCTGATGATCTCGATGCGCTCGATGGTGTCGATGTCGCTGTGCATGTAGCGCACGCGAATGCCCTGCTCGTGCAGATATTCGGTGAGGTCTTCCGCCATCCGCTTTGTCAGCACGGTGATGAGGGAGCGATAGCCGGCATTGGCGGTGGCGCGGACCTCGCCGACGAGATCGTCGACCTGGGTGCGGGCAGGGCGGATATCGACCGGCGGATCGATCAGGCCGGTGGGCCGGATCACCTGTTCGACGAACACGCCGCCGCTCTCGTTCAATTCCCACGCCGACGGGGTGGCGGAGACCGCAACCGATTGCGGGCGCATCATGTCCCACTCTTCAAAACGCAAGGGACGGTTGTCCATGCAGGAGGGCAGCCGGAAACCGTATTCGGCCAGCGTCGCCTTGCGCCGGAAGTCGCCTTTGAACATGCCGCCGATCTGCGGCACCGTGACATGGCTTTCGTCGGCGAAAACAAGCGCATTGTCGGGGACATATTCGAACAGCGTCGGCGGCGGCTCGCCGGGGCGGCGTCCCGTGAGGTAGCGCGAATAGTTCTCGATGCCGGCGCAGGAGCCGGTGGCTTCCATCATCTCGAGGTCGAAGGTGGTGCGCTGCTCCAGCCTTTGGGCTTCCAGCAGGCGGCCCTGGTCGTGCAACTGGTCGAGCCGCCATTTTAATTCCGATTTGATCGACTTGATGGCCTGCACCAAGGTCGGGCGCGGCGTCACGTAGTGCGAATTGGCGTAGATCTTGATGAATTCCAGATCGTCCTGGCGGTGGCCGGTGAGCGGATCGAATTCCTCGATATTCTCCACGGTGTCGCCAAACAAATTGACGCGCCACGCCCGGTCTTCATAGTGCGCCGGGAAGATATCGATGACGTCGCCGCGCACGCGAAAAGTGCCGCGGGTAAAATCGGCTTGCGTCCGCTTGTACTGCAGCGCCACCAGATCGGCGATCAATTGCCGCTGGTCGATGCGTTCGCCCTTCTTCAGCGCAAACGTCATCGCGGTATAGGTTTCGACCGAGCCGATACCGTAGATGCACGACACCGAGGCTACGATGATGACGTCGTCGCGTTCCAGCAGCGAACGCGTCGCCGAATGGCGCATGCGGTCGATCTGCTCGTTGATGGACGAGTCCTTCTCGATATAGGTGTCGGTCCGCGGCACATAAGCCTCGGGCTGGTAGTAGTCGTAATAGGAGACAAAGTACTCGACGGCGTTGTCGGGGAAGAAATTCTTGAACTCGCCATAGAGCTGCGCCGCCAGCGTCTTGTTCGGCGCCAGAATAATGGCGGGCCGTTGCGTGGCCTCGATCACCTTGGCCATGGTGTAGGTCTTGCCGCTTCCGGTGACGCCGAGCAGCACCTGGGTGCGGTCGTTGCGCGCGATGCCCTCGACCAGTTCCTTGATCGCGGTGGGCTGGTCGCCCTTCGGCTCGTATTCGGATTTGATGACGAAGCGAACACCGCCTTCGGATTTGTCCGGACGCGGCGGGCGATGCGGCGTCCAGATCTTGACCTGGCCGTCCTCGCCCTTGAATTCGGGACGGCCGTCGCGGATCAGGCTTTCCAGCGCGTCCGCGGTGGCGGCGACGCCGAGCGCCTCCATCTTGTTGCGCGGCGGCCGCGCCAGCGCGGCGAGGTCTTCTTCTTCGGTGGTGAAGCCGAGCTGCTTTGCCAGTTCCGGGTCGAGGGTGGGAATGGTGGCGGAGGTGCCGTAATTGGCCGGCGCGAACTCGCGCTGCGGGGATTCGCCGAGGCCGCGATTTGTTGAGGCACCCCCACCCTGACCCTCCCCCGCAAGCGGGAGAGGGGACGCAGGCTGCGCGTCTGCAGCACCATTTCTTCCGTCCGTGCCCGGCAGTAGTCGTGCGGAGCCCTCTCCCGCTTGCGGGGGAGGGTTGGGTGGGGGCGCGGCACGGGAGGTCTTGCGGCTGACCGACGCATCGCGCTTCGCCACATCGTCGCTGCTGCCACGTGTCGACGCCCGCGCGCGATGCAGTGCGGCCTCGCCGCCGGAGCGGCGGTCTTTCGAATTGTCCGGCGGTGGCCGCAAGCCGGTGCCCGAACCCATGCCGGCATCGCCGCGGTTGATCGCGGGATTGAGCAGTTCCGCCAGCGCAGGGCCGATCGGCTGCACATCGGGACGATGGGCCTTGGATTTCGGGGCTTTGGAAGGCTTTTTCGGAGTGTCGGGGTTCTTCGCCATGGCACGAATATGGGATGAGTCCGGCCGACATAAAAGGGCAAAAAGCCTTTCGTAGCCCTGCAACGATCGTGGAGAAAACGCGGATGACCTGACTTCGCAAGGCCTCGGCTTTGGCTGCCGCGTTCACCGTCGGTTCGCCGAGTTGTCAGCAGGTGTCAGCACAACAAGATCTGCGGAACCGGTGACGACCATCCCAGGTTCCGAAGCGCATGAATGAGTCACCGTGCGCTGCTGGCCAAGCCCTACCGCAAACTGGACCTTGCACGCATGCTTCGCATGGCGCTGACCCCGGCCGGAATCCTCCCGGCGAGCCCGCTTCAAGGATCGCCGACCTAGGATCCGGGTGCACCGATCTTCTGGGAAATCAGGGCCGGCCCCGCCGACCAAGTGGTGAAATCCACGCCGAATTGTAGCGCCTTCATCTTGTGAACATCCCGGCAGATTTCGATATGCTCGGCCTGTTCCCTAATGAACAGGGCCTCCGTGATGGGAGCGTCGAGCTTGGCGCGCTTGAGCGCTGCCTCAAACACCGCCGCGGCGGGTTTTCTGACCCCGACCTGGATCGACAGAGTGACGCGCTCGTCGACCGGTTCGAAGTACGGTCGCAAGCCTGTTTGATCCAGTATCTCGAGGTAATCGGCAAAGGCCGCGGCGATGGCCGCTTCCGTTCTCGGGCCGGGCACCTCGAAGTCCGAAACCAGACACAGCACCAGCGGCGTATCGTCCTCCGTCTTGAGTTTCTGCAGCGCGTCCAGCGCGTCCCGAACTCCCGGAAAAGGTTTTCTGCCGGAGTCGATCAGCGTGTCGCCGAGGTCGAGCAGCAAAGCCCGGATCATAGGGATGCCTCGTCTGGTTTGCGCGCCACGAGGCGGCGTCGCGGTGGACGCGCCCGTGCGGATATGGCACCCAGCCTATCAGTTGCGAGGCCGGCGCGACACCACGATCTGGTGTGGCATCCGCCGCAGCGGCGAACGGCCGGGTGTTGTGCCGCAACAAAACCAATCTACAATGCCGCGGCGGATGTTCCGCACAGAACTTAAGGAGCCAGATTGGCCGCTGAAATCAATCCGCTTGCCGGCAAGACCGTCGAACCATCGATGCTGGTAAACGTGCCGCGGCTGGTGACGGCCTATTTTGCCGGCAAGCCCGACCCCTCAGTGCCGGCGCAGCGGGTGGCGTTCGGCACCTCGGGGCATCGCGGCTCCGCGCTCAATCACGCCTTCAACGAGGCGCATATCCTGGCGATCAGCCAGGCGCTGTGCGATCACCGTAAGCGCAGCGGCGTCGATGGGCCGATGTTTGTCGGCATCGACACCCACGCGCTGGCCGAGCCGGCGCTGGCGAGCGCGCTCGAAGTGTTCGCGGCCAACGGCGTCGAGGTGATGATCGACGCCCATGACGGCTATACGCCGACGCCGGTGATCTCCCACGCCATCCTGACCTACAACAAGGGACGTGAAAAAGGCCTTGCCGACGGCGTCGTGATCACGCCGTCGCATAATCCGCCGGAGGACGGCGGCTTCAAATACAATCCGCCCAATGGCGGACCGGCGGATACCGACATCACCTCCGGAATCGAACGCGCCGCCAACGGCTTCCTGGAAGACGCGCTGCGCGGCGTCAAACGTATTCCCTATGACCGCGCGCGCCGGGCCGCCTGCGTTCACCTTCATGATTTCACCGGACCGTATGTTGCCGACCTCGGCAACGTCGTCGACATGGAGGCGATCCGCTCCTCCGGCGTCAGGATCGGCATCGATCCGCTGGGCGGGGCGGGCGTGCGGTACTGGCAGCCGATCATCGAGCGCTACGGCCTCAACGCGACCATCGTCAGCGACGCGGTCGATCCGACGTTTCGCTTCATGACGCTCGACTGGGACGGCAAGATCCGGATGGATTGCTCGTCGCCCTATGCGATGGCGCGGCTGATCGGCATGCGCGATAAGTTCGACGTCGCCTTCGCCAACGACACCGACGCCGATCGCCATGGCATCGTGACCGGCTCGAACGGGCTGATGAACCCGAACCATTACCTCGCCGCATCCATCGCCTATCTGTTCGCGAACCGTCCGCAATGGCGCGCCGACAGCGCAGTGGGCAAGACCATCGTCTCCAGCGCGATCATCGACCGCGTCGCAAAGAAGCTCGGCCGCGGGCTGGTCGAAACTCCCGTCGGGTTCAAATGGTTCGTCGACGGTCTTTGCGACGGCTCGTTCGGCTTCGCCGGTGAGGAAAGCGCCGGCGCCTCGTTCCTGCGCAGGGACGGATCGGTCTGGACCACCGACAAGGACGGCATTATTCTGGGTCTGCTGGCCGCCGAGATGACGGCGCGCACCAAATCCGATCCCAGTCAGTTGTTCGCGAAACTGACCGGCGAACTCGGCATGCCCTACTACGAGCGGATCGACGCACCGGCGACACCGATTCAGAAGAATTTGCTGAAAGCGCTGTCGCCTGAAAAGTTGGCGATGGCGGAATTGGCCGGCGAGCCGGTTCGCTCGACGTTGACCAAGGCGCCCGGCAACGGTCAGCCGTTTGGCGGCATCAAGGTGACGTCGGACAGCGGATGGTTCGCGGCGCGGCCGTCGGGCACCGAAGATGTCTACAAGATCTATGCGGAGAGCTTTCGCAGCGAGGAACACCTGCGGCAGATCCAGGACGACGCCCAGCGCGCCATCGCGCATGCATTCGAGGTCGGTGGCTGAGGGGCAAGGACCAGTAGCCCGGATGGAGTCCTTGCGAAATCCGGCGCTTTCCTGACACGGCTCCCGGATTGCGCCCTTGGGTAACGCCGGCGGCGTGACCCAAGGCCTCCATCCCATCTACCAGGTGATGTCCCTGTTTGCTACGCCGTGTGCGGCGAGGGCGCGGGCTTGACGATGTCCAGATGGATCCCGTCGCACTCCGTGCATTGCATGACCCAGTATTCGGACTTCGCCCGTCCGGCCATGACGCTCAGCACCGCCAGTTCGGCATCGCACTGCGGACAATAGGACAGAACCGCGGGGAAACCTGTCTGGGTCGATTGAAATTCGGAATCAAGCATGGGACGCTACCTCTGGGTCAGATCAGGCGGCCGACAGCTCCTGTTGCGGCGTCTGCGCGACGGCCGCGTATCGGGTGAGCTTGAGGCGGTCGATCTGGTTCTTGGCATCCGCCGCGGCGGACTCCGGATCGGGCCAAGCGAAGCCGATTTCAATTGCTGAAAACGCAACGCCGCCAACGATCATGGGATTGCGGTCCGGCCGCCTGAGTCTGGCGTGCCACAGGCCCTTGCCGGCCTGGTAACATTCGATGGCAAAGCCCTCGTAGTTCATCGCCCAACCCCAGCCATTGCTGGACCGATGCAAGCACGAGCCGGCCAAAGCGAATGTGAACCCGTTCACATTCCCGCTATTTTTTTCGAGCTCGGTCGCGGACCGCGGGTCCCGCCGCTGCGCGCATGATCCAGCGCCGGAACGCGGCAAAATCGCGCTGCCCGGTCTGGAAGCTGCGATAGACCAGGTACCACCGCATGCCCTTCGGCACCGTCAGCGCAAACGGCGCGACCAGCCGTCCGGCGGCAAGGTCGTCGTCGATATAGGGCCGGATGCCCATGGCGATGCCGAGCCCGTCGACGGCGGCCTGCAGGGCCTGGCCATAGAATTGAAACTCGGGCCCGCGCGCCGTGACCCGCCCGACACCCGATGCCTTCAGCCACGACGGCCAGTCGTCGGGCGAATGCGCGACCCGCAGCAGGCTCGGTCCCCTGAGGTCGCCGGGCCGCTTCAGCTGCAGCGCCTGCCGCGGCGCGCATACCGGCACCAGATCGGCCGCGAACAACGGCTCGGCGACCAGGCCCGGCCACTCGCCGTCGCCGAGCTTGATGCCGCAGCTCCAGTCGTCGCCGAACGGCGCCGCAGCGCCTCCGGTGGTGATGCGCACCTCGATATCGGGCTCCACTTTTCGAAAATCCGCCAGCCGCGGAATCATCCATCGCATGGCGAAGGTCGGACCGACGCCGATGGTCAGCACCCGGACGCCCGATGGCGCTGATACCTGCGCGGTCAGGCTGGCCAGCGCATCGAAGATCGGCGTCAGTCCGCTCTGATAGGCGCGCCCCGCCGCCGTGGTCGCCAGCCGGTTGGCCTTGCGCTCGAACAGCGCGACGCCGAGCCGGTCCTCCAAAAGATGCACCATCCTGGAGACCGCCGCCGCCGACACGTTGAGCTCGGCGCCCGCGCCGGCAAAGCTGCCGGTTCGCGCGGCGGCCTCGAACGCCTTGATGCCGTTGAGAAAGAGCAGTCGCCGCATGTCACCCGAAACTTGCCAGCCTCAGGAAAACTGAGGCCAGGGCAAGCTAACTCAGTTTGCGCCGCCGGTACAGGCAAGGCAGAACTATGCCTAGTGAATTTGATTCAGGCGCGCCGCTCTTTCTACCTCGCCCCGCTTGCGGGGAGAGGTCGGATCGCATCGTTAGATGCGATCCGGGTGAGGGGGACTCTCCGCGAGTCCGTCGGTCACCGAAATTGCGGAGGCAGCCCCTCACCCCAACCCTCTCCCCGTAAGAACGGGGAGAGGGAGAATTGACCGCAGGAAATGCTCGTGTCCCCGCTTCTGATTGCCGCGCTTGGTTTGCTGATGGTCGCGACTGCGTTCCTGTCCGGGCTGTTCGGCATGGCCGGCGGCCTGATCCTGATCGGCGTGCTGCTGACCATCCTGCCGCTGCCGTCGGCGATGGTGCTGCATGCGATCACGCAGATGGCGTCGAACGGCTGGCGCGCCTTCCTGTGGCGCGCGCATATCAGGTGGAAGCCGGTTTTCATCTACCTGATCGGCGCCGCATTGGCGCTCGGCGCCTGGTCGATCACCCGCTACGTGCCGGACAAGCCGATCGCGCTGTTGCTGCTGGGGGTGACGCCGTTCATGGCGCGGCTGACGCCGAAGGGCCTGAAGCCCAATCCCGAGAGCATCGCGCAGGGCAGTTTCTACGGCTTCATCTGCATGGGGCTGATGCTGATGACCGGCGTCTCCGGGCCGTTGATGGACACCTTCTTTCTCGGCGGCAATTTCGGCCGCCGCGAGGTGGTCGCGACCAAAGCCGCCTGCCAGGTCGCCAGCCATTTCGTCAAACTGGTCTATTTCGGCAGCATCATCGACCAGGCCGCCACGCTCGATCCCGTGCTTGCCGTGATTGCGGTGGCCGCCTCGATGCTCGGCACCACCCTTGCAAGGCGCATTCTGGAGGCGATGAGCGACCAGCAATTCCGCACCTGGGCGGGGAGGCTGATTACGACGGTCGCCTGCTATTACATCATCTACGGAAGCTGGCTGCTGCTGGCGCCTTATTTCGAAAGCAAGGCGCTCGCCTTTTGAGAGAAGGAGATAGCGGATGGCCGACAGCACAGACCCGCTGGTGCTCGATCTCGTTGAATGGATCGCCAGGGAGCCACGGCTCTATTCCGAAGTGATCGAGGCATGGCGCACCTCGTGCCCTCGCCTGACGATCTGGGAGGACGCGGTCGATCGCGGTTATGTCGCGCGCGAGACATCAGCGGGAACGGGAGTGAGAGTGGCGGTCACCGAGGGCGGCGCGCAGTTTCTGCGCGCGCATGGTCGCGCCGGCTGATCCGGTTGCGCCGGCCTGCGACACGCGGTTAGAAAGCGACCGTACTGCGCACCCCAAGCAAAGCCCCGCTCTTGATCGCTGCGCTCGGAGAAATCGGGTCCGGCACATGCCCGCCGGGATGGATGATGTACTGAAACACCGGCTGCATGGTCCAGCCCGGCTTGATCTGGGCCTGGTAGCTGAGCTCGACCGTCATCTCAAAGGCCCGGATCGGCTGGGCGACGCCCGAGAAGGCGATCAGGTCGCGATCCAGCGCGCGGGCCCAATCGGACATCCGTGCATAGATGAAGGATGCACCGAACTTGTCGTCGGGGCGGGCGGGGAGCATGCCGGAGAAGACCACGCCGCCGTCCATGAAGAAGTTGACCAGGTTGCGGTCGGACGGGGTCCCGGAAATGCGGCTGAAGATGCTGATGCCGCTATCGGGGCCACCGCCTTCGGGCCGGTATAGTTGCTGGTCGATGATGCCGTAGATGCCGCTGGTGCCGCGGAACCGGCGCGCGATGCCGCTGCTGAGCGGATCGACCAGCGAATGCCCCGCATGGTCGAATCTCAGATCATCGAATTTGCCGAAATGGTGCCAGCCGCCGAGCCGAAGAATGCCCGCCAGCCCTGGGGATTCCTTGTCCTGATTGTAGCGATGCTGAATCTCGCCCATCAGAAGCGGTGGATCGTTGACCCGGAAATTGGTGCCGGTGCGGTTGACCGTTGCCTGATTGCCGGGATCGCCATTGTACAGTCCGAGCAGCATCGACCAGTGCGCGTTGGCATCGAATTTCCACCGGATGCCGGGGGTAGCGAGCGGGTAGGCCGGTCCGCCGCTGGGTATGTTGGCTCCCATGATCGTGGGCCAATCGCTGCTGATGAACATCCGGCTGTAATCGCTGATGAAGAATTCCGCGTCCGTCGTGAGCTGGCCGAGCCGGACACTGAAGCGGTCATCGAAAAACTTCTGTTCGAACCACATCTCCGACAGGCGTGTCGAGGCGAAGGCCTCGATGTTGCTGATGGTGATCATGCTCAAGAAGTGCTGGTCGCGCGGGCCGGACGTGCGGTGGATCTGAAAGGTATTGGAGAAGAAGCTCAGTCCCTGCCATCCGATCAGCTTCTCCAGGTTGGCGCTGACCGCCAGCTCGAGCTTGCCGCCATACAGCGCGCCCTGGCGGATGCCGCCCGAAACGTTGCCGAGAGCTTCACCGGTGTAGACCATGCCATAGGTGACGCCGCGATCGCTGAGCCATTTGCGAATCCCGGCCGGATCGCCGTTGGCAGGCAAACTGGTTGCGATCGACGGAACCGGGATGCCGTCCGACGGCTCTGCCGACGCGTCGGTTATGGGCGAAGCAGTAAGGAACATGCCGGCCGCCAGCAGGGCTCGCCTGGCCTGTCGGCAAGCGAAACTCAATCTGTGCAACTGCGACTTAGTTGCAAGATTTGGTCGGATTCCGCTGAACGCGCTCAGATTTACAAACGTTTTCAAGGCAAAGCCCCTAATTGCGAATAGCTCGCAATTAGGATTGACACAAGGTGCGGGTCAGCGCAATCTTTTTTGCGATTAAGTCGCAACAGCAATTGGAACAAGGATCCACGTGACCGACCAAAATCTGGAGAACAGGCAAAAGTCGAAGCCGATGAGCCGGCGGCTCGTGGCGACCATCCTGGCCGCGGCGTTCGCCGGCGCGGCCCTAAGCGTTCCGGCGCAGGCGCAGACTTCGCCGCGAAAACCGTTTCGGGTCGTGACCACGTTCACGATCATTCAGGACATCGCGCAGAACGTCGCCGGCGATAAAGCGATCGTGGAATCGATCACCAAGCCGGGCGCCGAGATCCACGATTACCAGCCGACGCCGCTCGATATCGTGCGGGCGCAGGCGGCCGACCTCGTGCTGTGGAACGGCTTCAACCTCGAACGCTGGTTCGAGAAATTCTTCGAGAACGTCCGGGAAGTGCCGAGCGTGGTCGTCACCGAAGGCATCGAGCCGATGGGGATCGCCGAGGGTCCTTACAGCGGCAAACCAAATCCGCATGCCTGGATGTCGTCGTCGTCAGCGCTGATCTATGTCGAAAACATCCGCAAGGCGCTGGTCAAATACGACCCGGCCAATGCGGAATCCTATACCAGGAACGCCGCGGAATATTCGGCGCGGATCAAGGCGCTCGACGAGCCCTTGCGCAAGCGGCTCGCCGCCATCCCCGAAAACCAGCGCTGGCTGGTATCGAGCGAAGGCGCCTTCAGCTATTTGACCCGCGATTACAGACTGCGCGAAGCCTATCTGTGGCCGATCAACGCCGACGAGCAGGGCACGCCGCAGCAGGTCCGCAAGGTGATCGACCTCGTGCGCAAGAACCGGATTCCGGTGGTGTTCAGCGAGAGCACGATCTCCGACCGTGCCGCCAAACAGGTCTCGCGCGAGACCGGCGCCCGCTATGGCGGCGTACTCTATGTCGACTCGCTCAGCGCCGCCGGCGGTCCGGTCCCCACCTATCTCGATTTGTTGAACGTGACTGTCGAGACGATCGCGAAGGGATTCGGCAAGTGAACGCATCCGCGCCGTTCACCGGCATTGCGCCGAACAGGGGAGCGACGCCGGGCTCCAGCATTTCCGTGCGCCATCTCACCGTGAGCTACGCCAACGGCCTGACCGCCGTGCATGACGCCTCCTTCGAACTCGACCCCGGCACGATTTGCGCGCTGGTCGGCGTCAACGGCAGCGGCAAATCCACCATCTTCAAGGCGATCATGGGCTTCGTGCAGCCGGCGGCGGGAGAGGTGAGGCTGTGCGGCCTTACCGTGAATGAAGCGCTGAAGAAGAATATCGTCGCCTATGTGCCGCAAAGCGAGGATGTCGACTGGAATTTTCCGGTTCTGGTCGAAACCGTGGTGATGATGGGCCGCTACGGGCACATGAATTTCCTGCGGATGCCGTCGCGCGCCGATCGCTACAAGGTCGACCAGGCGCTGGAGCGGGTCGGCATGAGCGCCTTTCGCCACCGCCAGATTGGAGAGTTGAGCGGCGGCCAGAAGAAGCGCGTATTCCTGGCGCGCTCGCTGGCGCAGGAGGGCCGCATCATCTTGCTGGATGAACCCTTCACCGGCATCGACGTCAAGACCGAGGCGGCCATCATCAGCCTGTTGCGCGAGTTGCGCGCCGCCGGTCATTTGATGCTGGTCTCGACTCATAATCTCGGCAGCGTGCCGGAGTTCTGCGACCAGGTCGTTCTGATCAACCGCACGGTGCTGGCGTCCGGTCCGACGGCGCAAGTCTTCACGCAAGGCAATCTCGAGCGCGCCTTCGGCGGCGTGCTGCGCAACTTCCAGCTCGGCGGTCCCGCGTTGCACGACGATGCCGACACCAGGCGAGTCACGGTGCTCACCGACGACGAGCGGCCGGTGGTGTTCTATGGCGAGCGGGCCGACGTCCTCAACACGACAAAGCCCGACTGACATGGAGCCCTTCTTCGCCGAAATGCTGGTGCCCTTCAACTATAACTACATGCTGAAGGCGATGTGGGTGAGCGCGCTGGTCGGCGGTGTCTGCGCCTTTCTCTCTGCCTATCTGATGCTCAAGGGCTGGTCGCTGATGGGCGACGCGCTGGCGCACTCCATCGTGCCCGGCGTCGCCGCGGCCTATATCGTCGGGGCACCCTTCGCGGTCGGCGCTTTCTTTGCCGGAATTTTGGCCGCCGGCGGCATGCAGTTCGTCAAGCTGAACTCGCGCTTGCGCGAGGATGCCGTTATCGGCCTCGTGTTCACGACCTTGTTCGCGCTCGGCCTGCTGATGGCGTCGATCTGGCCGACATCGGTCAGCATCCAGACCATCGTGCTCGGCAACATCCTGGCGATCTCGGATGAAGACGTGGTTCAGGTCGCGATCATCGCGGCGGTCTCGCTCGCCATTCTGGCGGTGCTCTGGAAAGACCTGATGGTGACGTTCTTCGACGAGAACCACGCCCGCAGTATCGGGCTCAATACCAAAGCGCTCAAGATCGTGTTCTTCACCTTGCTGAGCGCCTGCACGGTGGCGGCGCTGCAGACCGTCGGCGCGTGCCTCGTCATCGCGATGGTGGTGACCCCCGGCGCCACAGCCTATCTGCTCACCGACCGCTTCGGCCGGCTGATCCTGATCAGCGTCGGGCTCGGCATGGTCACGAGCTTTGTCGGCGCCTACATCAGCTTCTTCCTCGATGGCGCCACCGGCGGCGTGATCGTCACGCTTCAGACGCTGTTGTTTCTCGCGGCATTCTATTTCGCGCCGAAGCACGGCGTGATCGCCGCGCGCCGCCGGCGTCTCGCCGTCGTGGAGGCCGGAGCATGATGGTCGTGACCGAATGGGAATCAGGACCGCTGGCCTATCCGTTCATGCAGCGGGCGCTGCTGGTGTCGGTGATGGTGGCGGCGGTCTGCGCCGTGCTGTCGTGTTATCTCGTGCTCAAGGGCTGGTCGCTGATGGGCGACGCCATTTCACATGCCGTGCTGCCGGGCATCGTGCTCGCCCATGTACTGAGCCTGCCGCTGGCGATCGGCGCTTTCGTGGCCGGCCTCTCCTGCGCCTTGCTGACCGGATATCTCAAGGAGAACAGCCGGGTAAAGGAGGACACGGTGATGGGGATCGTATTCTCGGGCATGTTCGGGTTGGGACTGGTGATCTTCACCAAGGTGCATACCGACCAGCATCTCATGCACATCCTGTTCGGCAATGTACTGGGCGTGACCGCGCAGGACCTGATCGAAACAGCCATTGTCGCGGGCGGCACGCTGCTGGTCGTGCTGGTCAAGCGGCGCGATCTGTTGCTCTATTGCTTCGATCCCAACCACGCCCGTTCGATCGGCCTGCCCGTGCGTGTCATGCATTATGGCCTGCTGGTGCTGCTGTCGCTCACCATCGTCGCCTCGCTGAAGGCGGTCGGCATCATTCTCGTCATTGCCATGCTGATCGCGCCAGGCGCCACGGCCTATCTCCTGACCGACAGTTTCGAGCGCATGCTGGTGATCGCGACCGGTACCGCTAGCGTGTCGGCGGCGCTCGGGACCATCGTCAGCTTCCATATCGACGGGGCGACCGGCGCCTGCATCGTGCTGACCCAGGCCCTGTTCTTCATCCTGGCCTTCCTGTTCGCGCCGAAACGCGGCATTTGGATGCGAACGCGCTACCTGTCGGATGCGCCGCTTCCGGAGGCGGACACCTAGCAGATCAGGGGATCAATTCGCCGCGGTAGGAAATGGACACCCATTGACTCCGCGCATCTGATGCGGTGAACTTCATGCAATCGCATCCAAATCCAGATCCGCGAGCAGGACAGGTACGCCCATGATCGACCTCTATTACTGGACCACGCCGAACGGCCACAAGATCACGATGTTCCTCGAAGAGACCGGGCTGAAATACAAAATTTTCCCCATCAACATCGCCAAGGGCGAACAGTTCAAGCCGGAGTTCCTGGCGATCGCGCCGAACAACCGCATCCCGGCGATGGTCGATCACGAGCCGAAGGGCGGGGCCAAGCCGGTCTCGATCTTCGAATCCGGCGCCATGCTGCTGTATCTCGCCGAGAAGACCGGCAAATTCCTTCCCGCCGATTTCTACGGCCGTTACGACGCGATCCAGTGGACGTTCTGGCAGATGGGCGGGCTCGGGCCGATGGCCGG
>JBBQUA010000078.1:0-21685 GCA_038212905.1 Hyphomicrobiales bacterium | reverse complement strand
TCATAAATCGGCTGCGTCAGCAGGCCGGTTATCGAAGCCTGGTCGGTTCCAAAGGTGCCGAGCGTGGAATCCGACTGCTTGCTGCGGCTGGCGTTGCCCTGCAGCGTGATGGTCGGCATCAGGCTGCTTTCGGCGACACGGATGGAGGTCGAGGCGACGTCGACATCGAAGGCTGCCGCCATCACCGCCGGATGTTCCCGGAACGCGAAGCCGGTGGCGTCGTCGCGGCTGCGCGGCAGCAGTCGGTCCACGGTTTCGGCGGGGCGGAGCAACGTCGGCGGGTTCCCGATCACCTGGGTATAGGTCGCCTGGCTGATGGCGAGGTTGACCTCGGCGGCGTTGAGGTCGGCGAGGCCGCGACTGAGGCGCGCCTCGGACTGCGCGGTGTCGGTCGGCGTGACGTCGCCGGCATTGAGACGCTTCTGGGTGATGCTCAGCGTCTCGCGCAGAAACGCGACGTTGGAGCGTTGCGCGTCGACCAGCGACTGATTGGCCAGCACGTTGGTGTAGGCGGTGACGGCGTCCAGCAGCACACCCTGACCGACATTGCGCAGCGCTTCCCGGCCGGACTGAACCTGTAGTTCCGCCACGCGCACGCTGTTGGCGGTCTTGAAACCGTTGAACAGCGTCTGGGTCACGGTGACCCCGATGGTCCAGGGTTTCAGGGTCGCGGACTGGCTGGTGTTGTCGGGCAGCAGGTTGCGGACCGCTTGCAGGCCGGCGGTGAGGCTGGCGATGATTTGCGGCCGGTAGCCGGCGAGCGCCTGCGGCACGTGCTCGTCGGTGGCGCGCTGGCGCGCGCGTTCGGCATTGAGCTGCGGGTTGGTCTGGTAGGCCTTGGCCAGCGCCTCCGGCAAGTCCTCGGCCCGCGCCGTGACCGGCGTGGCCAACGCGACGCAAGTCACCACCGCGAGGCAAATGCCCGATCGAAGCACGCGCCTTCCAACGTGGCCAACCTTAGCGGCACGCCCAGCCATATGATCCCGTAGCCAACCCTAGAGCGTGATGACTTTTCGCCTGGTCATCGCCCTCTATCTCCATGTTCGAGCATGATCTTCCCGGAAAACCGGTACCTCTCTTCCGGATCGCGCTCCGGCCGTCCGCCCCCGCCGACGACCTCAACACATCTACCTGTTTAGGGGGCTGCGCCGCCACAGGCAAACCGCCGCCCGACAAGCACACATGAATTCAGTGCTTGGCTGTTGCCGGTACGTCACAGACGAATATCGGCGGCAAATACGCTATAGGTCTGTCGCGGCTGCGTCCGATTCCAGGGCGGTTGGCTGTCTGGTCGTGCCCCGGGTTCGCAATTGATGCCGAAGCTGTTTTCCGACCCCGAAGCGATCGCGGAGGACATCATCCGCGACGTCGGAACCAACCTCGTGGTTGGATTGCCGCTGGGGCTCGGCAAGGCCAACCACGTCATCAATGCGCTTTACGCGCGCGCCGCTGCCGACCGCTCAATCAACCTGACCTTCTTTTCGGCGCTGACGCTGGAAAAGCCCAGGCCTGCCAGTCTGCTGGAGCGGCGCTTTATCGGTCCCGTGATCGACCGGCTGTTCGGCGGCTATCCGGACCTCAGTTACGCCGGCGCGCTGCATGCCGGCGCGCTGCCGCCCAACATCCAGGTGATCGAGTTTTTCTTCCTGGCCGGAAGGTGGCTGCACGTGCCGTTCGCGCAGCAGCATTACATCTCGGCGAATTACACCCACGCGTCGTCCTATTTGCTGGCGCGCGGGCTCAACGTCGTCACCCAATTGGTGGCCAAGCGCGTGGTCGACGGCGCCGCGCGCTACAGCCTGAGTTGCAACACCGACACCACGCTCGATATTTTGCGCGCCCGCGGCGAGGGGCGCGCGTCGTTCAAGCTCATTGGCCAGGTCAATTCCGAACTGCCGTTCATGCCGGGCCTGGGCGATTTGCCGGCGGACGAATTTTCCGCCGTGCTCGACAGCCCCGAGACCGATTTTCCGCTGTTCGCACCCCCGGCCGAGCCGATCAGCGACACCAAATATGCCATCGGGCTCCATGCCGCGGGACTGGTGCCCGATGGCGGCACGCTTCAGATCGGCATCGGGCAGGTCGGCGACGCACTGGCGCAGGGGCTGATCGTTCGCCACCGCGACAACACCCAATTCCACGCCATCATGAAGTGGCTGGCGCCGGGCACCGGGCAATTATCGGCGCTGCAAAGCGGGCCGTTCGACAAGGGGCTCTATGGCGTCAGTGAAATGCTGTTCGAGGCATTTTTGGGCCTGATCGACGCCGGCATTCTCAAGCGCGAAATCGATGGCGTGATGCTGCACGGCGCGTTTTTCATCGGGCCGGAATCGTTCTATCGCGCCTTGCGCGAAATGCCGGCCGATCAGATCGCGCGGATCCAGATGATGCCGGTGTCGTTCACCAACGAGATCTATGGCGACGAGCCGGCCAAACGTCGCGCCCGCGTCGATGCCCGCTTCGTCAACAACGCGATGATGGCGACCTTGATGGGTGCGGCGGTTTCGGACGGTCTCGAGGACGGCCAGGTCGTCAGCGGCGTCGGCGGCCAGTATAATTTCGTGGCGCAGGCGTTCGCGCTTGAGGGTGCGCGCTCGATTCTCGCGCTGGAAGCGACCCGGCAGGCAGGCCGCAGTGCGCAATCCAACATCCGCTGGAACTATGGCCATGAGACCATTCCACGGCATCTGCGCGACGTCTTCGTCACCGAATATGGCGTCGCCGACGTCAGGGGGAAATCCGACGCCGAGACCATCGCGGCGATGTTGCAAATCACCGACTCCCGCTTTCAGGGCGAACTGGCAAAGACCGCCAAGGACGCCGGCAAGCTGCCGAAGAATTTTGAAATTCCGCCCGCGCATCGCGAGAATTTTCCGGAGCGGATCGCGGCTGCCCTGAAGCCGGCGCGCTCGGCCGGCCTGCTGCCGTCGTTTCCGTTCGGCAGCGATTTTACCGAAATCGAACAGCGGCTGATCCCGGCCCTGCAATTGTTGCAGGAGGTGCAGCGGACCCCGCGGCGGTTGCCCGGATTGTTGTGGCAGGGGATGACGCAGCCGCCAGATGCTGCCGCCCGCGAATGCCTGGCGCGGCTCGGGCTCGATCGCCCTGTTACGTTCGCCGAACGCGCCTATCGCGCGCTGGTCAATGCGGCGCTGGCGCGGAGCCGGGCGAGCTGACGGCGCGGCTTACCGGTTCTTGTTCACCGGCTTGCGCTTCTCGATGAACGCCGCCATGCCTTCGGAGCGGTCTTCCAGCGCGAATGTCGAATGGAACAAATTGCGCTCCACATTCATTCCCTCCGACAGCGGGGTCTCGAACGCGCGGTTGATGGCTTCCTTGGCCATTGCGGCCGCAGGCCGCGACATCGCGGCGATCTTTTCGGCGGCGGCGAGCGCCTCTTCCATCAACTTGTCCACCGGCACGACGCGGCTGACCAGGCCCGACCGCTCGGCTTCCGCGGCATCCATCATGCGCCCGGTCAGACAGAGGTCCATCGCCTTGGATTTGCCGATCGCGCGCGTCAGCCGCTGGGTGCCGCCAATGCCCGGGATGGTGCCGAGGGTGATTTCCGGCTGGCCGAATTTGGCGGTGTCGGAGGCGATGATGATGTCGCACATCATGGCGAGTTCGCAGCCGCCGCCGAGCGCATAGCCGCTGACGGCCGCGATCGTCGGCTTGCGGCAAGTGGCGATGCGGTCGCCGCCGATGGCAGCGAAATCGCTGGAAAAAATGTCGATGAAGGTTTTGGGCTGCATCTCCTTGATGTCGGCGCCGGCCGCGAAGGCTTTCTCGCTGCCGGTGATCAGGATGCATCCGATGGCGTCGTCGGCTTCGAGGTCGTCGACGGCCGCCGCAATCTCGCGAAATACGCCGAACGACAACGCGTTGAGCATTTTCGGGCGATTGAGTGTGATAATGCCGACCGCGCCCTTGCTCTCGACAATGATGAATTCGAACGTCGCCATGACCCACCCCAAATAACCGATTTCGCGGGCAATGTGCCCGCTGGCGGGATGGGCTTCAAGTGGCAGCAAAGGCATATCCGGACGCGCATTTGCGCGTCCCGGACGCGGATTTGTCGCGTCCGGTGCGCAGATACTTACGCCATGAACATGCGCGCGGCAGAGGCCATCGTCAGCAGCGCGCCGAAGGCGATGAAGATCTTCCCGATCAGCGAGGTCTGGTCCCAGGTGGAATCTTCCTTGCTGGCGGCCATGACAGGCGGGGCGGGGGCGCCAGGCGCCTCGGCCGACGCCAGCATCATGGTTGACGCTGCGGGCCTGGTTTGTTGCAGCCCGCGGTCGAGATCGTTGAGCTGATCGGAGGCCATAACCTCGGCTTCATCGGCAGGCTGGGAGCCGACTGGCTTGTCCGGGGTGGCCAGCAGCATCGTGTTGGCTTTCACCGACATCGCCTTGGCGCTGCCGGGCGATACCTCGGCGGAGGGCAGTTGGGCGTTGGCATTGGCGATCGACGGCGGAATCGCGGTCGAATCCTTGTCAGCGTCATCAGCGACGAAGGTGGCCTTCTTGGCGGCGGAGGATTTCAACGCCGCCTTGCTGGATTTTCGCTGCGCGATTTTCTTTGAGTGGCGCGGCTTGGCGTATTTATTGATCTTGATCGGCGCCCCGGTGGCGTTTACGGACTTTGTCGTCGCGGTCGCAGTGTCATCGCCCGGTGCCGCCTGCGATGGTCCCGCCAGACATACAAAGAGCCCGGCAAAGAGCCCTGTCGCTAGAATCAATGCCGAGCGCCCGCTGGCTTTGATGATCATTTGGCAATCTCCCCATTTGCCCGCCCCCAAACCGAAATGAGACCCCACGGCATGGCTACAGCGCGGCAAAAAAAGGGAATCTTCGGGCGGGACGGGGCGAAAGCAGGGCAGCGGCCGACCTGCCGGGGCACACAATGGCCGGACACTCATTCGTATCGCATGCCGTAATCGACGTGACGGGTGCCAGCGGAACCGATCGATGTTATGAGCCATTCAGAGTGGAATCCGCCATCGCGATTCCCGAAGCCGGGTGCGACGGGTCTCAAGGCCACCGGAAGCTCGATCACGACTTCGTGATTGGCGCCTGCCGGCGTAACAAATTGAAAGATCGACCGAATTGCAAGGTGGGAGCGCGCGTGCGCGAACGTGAGGACGAATGGACCGGCCTGATGCGGTCGGCTATTTCAGGCGACGATGCGGCGTATCATCGCCTGCTCAGGGCCGTCACGCCGGTGCTCCGGGCCGGGGCGCGCCGCGGTCTGACGCGGGCAGGGCAACCGGCCGATCAATCCGAGGACATCGTGCAGGACATTTTGTTGGCAGTGCATCTGAAGCGGCATACCTGGGACGCCAATGCCCCGTTCGCGCCGTGGCTGTTTGCGATCGCCCGCAACAAGCTGATCGATGCACTGCGCCGCCGCGGCCGCCGGGTGTTCGTCAACGTCGACGATTTCGCCGAGACGTTGCCCGGCGAGCCGGCCGCGGAGACCGTGCCGGCCGGCGAGGTCGAGGCCCAGCTGCAGTCGCTGCCAGCGCGTCAGCGCGACGTGCTGCAGTCGATCGCGGTCGATAGCGCATCGATCAAGGATACCGCGAAGAAATTCGCCATGAGCGAGGGGGCGGTCCGCGTGGCGCTGCATCGCGGGCTTGCCAGTCTCACCGCCAGGCTACGGGGACAATGAGAATGGAGACCGATCAGCTCATTCGGACCCTGGCTGCCGACAACGCCCACCGCGCGCGGCCGGTCGGGTCCGTGCTGGCGCTGTCGCTATTGCTGGCGGCGCCGGTTTCGATCGTGATTTTCCTGACCGAACTGGGCATCCGGCCAGATGTCATGACCGCGATGCGCAACCCGTTTTTCGACCTGAAGTTTGCGGTGACGCTGGCGCTGGCGATCTCGGCCATCGCCATCAGCCTGCACCTGTCCCGGCCGGAAGCCTCGCTGAAGGGGTGGGCGTGGCTGCTGCTGATTCCGGTCGCACTTCTGGTCGCGGGCATTGGTGGCGAGATGATGATGCCGCAGCGATCGTCGATGATGATGCGTTTAGTGGGCAAAAATGCGTGGGTTTGCCTGACTTCAATCCCGCTGATGGCATTGCCGCTATTGGCGGCGGCGCTGGTCGGCTTGCGTCACGGCGCCCCGACACGGCCCGCGCTCGCCGGCGCGCTCGCCGGGCTGCTGTCGGCGGGCCTGGCGGCAACGCTCTACGCCTCGCATTGCACCGACGATTCGCCGCTGTTCGTCGCGACCTGGTACACGATCGCTGCCGCGATGGTCGCCGCCATCGGCGCGCTGGCGGGGCCGAGGGTGCTGCGGTTTTGATCCGGTTGAAGGCTTACACCGCCGGTACGGCGGCGGTCTGCTGCATGCGGTGGAAGCGCAGGACCTGCTGTGCGGTCGAGGACCGCAGCCGTTCATAGGTGGCCTTGCAGGCTGCAAGATCGGTCGGTTCCAGGCCCGATAGTTCATCGCGCATGTTGATGATCGCCTTCACCGTCGACCAGGACAAGGTAGCGACCTTGGCCAGGATCATGACGCCCTCGGCACGGGTTTCCAGCATCATGTTCTCGGCGATCGACACCGGCACGTTGGCGAGGGCGGCGAGCGCCGCGTTGGCTTCGTCGAACTTGCCGGCCTCGGCGAACGTCGCGACCTCGAATTCGTTGAGCCGGCCGTCCTCGTAGAGCGATTTGACCAGCGCGTGGGCGATCGCGGTGTCCCGGGTGATCGCCGCGGGCGCCGAGCGCGCCAGCCGTGTCGCTTCGCGCACGGCGTTCGGCACATCCCCTGCCTGCTTCGGATGGGCGGCCTCGAGGCGCTCCCGTACCGTGGCGGAAGCCTTGGCGATCAGTTTCAAATAGAGGTGCCGCGGTATCGTCGGACGCATGCCGAGGCATATTGCGAGATTGTCGTCGCCCTCGGCGCGATTGACCAGCCGGGTGAAGCCACGCTCGGAAAACTCCGCGCCGGGATTGCTGACGGTGCTCTGGATCACCTCGTCATTGCCGCGCAGCACCAATACATCGGTCACCGCGCCGCTCAGCACCCGCCGCAGCGAGATCGCCAGCAGATGCGCCTGGCTCTTGTTGCGCGCGGTCTCGATCAGCACCTCGTCGTCGAGGCGCTCCGACCTCGACAGCACCGGAGCCGCGACCTCGATCAGGTCGTCGAACGCCAGCGCGCGGATCGTGCCCGGCGGTGCGGTATCGATCGGAGCCAGCCGATTGGCGAGCAGCGCCCTGGCGGAAGTCTCGATGTGAACCATCAGGCACAGGAGGACGTCGTCGAACAGCCCGATCTGTTGGTCGGAATAATCCACCGCGCCGTTGACGAAGAGGTCGGTGACCCGGCGCAAGGTCTCGACCCGGCGTGCGACGGTTCCATGCGCGAGCGTGGTCTGCAACTCGTCGAGCAGACTTTCGGTGGTGGCGGCGGCGGACTTCGAACCCATGTCTCTATCCTGGAGCATTTGGACATCTAGGCCGGGGACGGTTTCTTCGTCGCCCGGAAGCGGAATTGGTCGGATCAGGCGCTGGCGATGCGATTGCGTCCCCGTGCCTTGGCTGCATAAAGCGCGCTGTCGGCGCGCGCGAGAACGATGTCGGGCATCTCATTCGGTTTCAGCGTGGCGACGCCGGCCGAAATCGTTACCTGCATGCCGGGTGAGAACGCGCTCCAGTCGAGATCGGCGATGATCGCGCGCAGCCGGTCGAGGATGCGCGCGGCGCCTTCACCTGATGTCCCGGGAAGCACCAGCAGAAACTCCTCGCCGCCGTAGCGGCCGAATTTGTCGATCGGGCGGATGTTGGCGAACACGGTAATGGCGAATGTCCGGAGCACCTCGTCGCCGGTAGGGTGACCGAAAGTGTCGTTGATACGCTTGAACCAGTCGAGATCGATCAGGGCGACGGAGCACGGCGTCTGGCTGCGGTGGGCGCGGGCGATCTCATCGTCCAGCACGCCCATGATGCAGCGGCGGTTGAGCGAACCGGTCAACTCGTCGAGCTCGGCTAGTTCTTCGATGCGCTTGTAGGCTTCTTTCAGCTCCACGCCGCTGTTGTAGAGCGATTGGCGCATCGCATTGGAGAAAATTCCGATGAACATGCAGCGCCCGATGGTCAGGATGAAGACCGTCATCGTGGCGAAGCGTTCGATATAGCTGCCGTGCGGCATTGCGATCGGCTTGTCGGTCAGAAGAAACAGCCCGGCGAGGCCGACAGCCATCGCGGTCCAGACCATCGCCGTCTGTCGCGGCGTCGAGCGCAGCGAGCTGAAACCGAACACGACGAACAGGGTACACAGGAACATCACGCCGACTTCCGGCGCGATCCAGGTGAAGACCAGCATGATCATCATGTTGATGATCGACTGCGGCGCGACGAGGTAATGATCCCTGAAGCGCTCGTTGAACCCCATTTCGGAGAGCGCGATCGAACTCGCGACGGTGATCAGGCCGCAGATCGCGAATGCCGGGCCGATGATGGCCGGTATCGTGCCGGCATGGGCGTACATCAGCAGCACGAAGGCATCCACGACATAACTGGCGCCGATCATGACCTGAATCTGGCGGCGCTGCCTGGCGCGACGCGCCAGCGCCTTCGCTGTCGGCTTGAGGCCGACGCCTTCCAGTTCGGCCGCAATCGGATTCAGGAACGAAGACGCAGCGGTGTTCATAATCTCGCCGGTGATGCAATTAAAGCTCCGAAAATTTAAGTGGGAAAGCCTTTAGGTTTGGTATCTTTCGCGCCGAGTCGGGGCACACCGAAGTTGCAATTGTCCTTGTTTCGCAGGGGAAATCAGCGGGAACTGGGTACCGGCAGGTGATCTGGCCAAGCCGGAAACCGGTTGGCGTGAAAACGGTAAGCAAGTGCTGCTTTGACGACAAAGCCTTGATAAGGTCGGCATAATCTGGGCGGCGGTGGCCACGGGCGTGAAGAAAGTACTTCCGTATTATGATACCAATTTTTCGCTTATGGCCCCGACTGTGGGGTAGGTCACACATGAAATCGCGGACTTGCGATAAATTCAAGAATCTTGCCCTTCCCATCGAACCAGCCGCCACCCCAATCCGACCAACATTGCGAGACGGCCATTGAGCGCGACACAGGCGGCTACGGACGATGTCCTGATCGCTCGGATCGCTCAAGGCGACCGGCTCGCCATGCAGGTGCTATACGGAAGGCACCATGTCAGGGTGTTTCGCTTCGGGCTTCGGCTGGTTCGGGACGAGCAGGTTGCGGAAGACCTCATCAGCGAGGTTTTCCTCGATGTATGGCGGCAGGCCGGCAAGTTCGAAGGCAGATCCGCCGTTTCCACCTGGCTCCTGGCAATTACGCGATTCAAGGCCCTGTCTGCGCTGCGGCGCAGGAAGGATGGCGAACTGGACGACGAGGCCGTCAACGCGATCGAGGATACGTCCGATGATCCCGAAGTGGCGGTACAGAAGAAGGACACCAGTGTAGCATTGCGCAAGTGCCTCACCGCACTCTCGCCAGAGCATCGGGAGATCGTCGATCTCGTCTACTACCACGAGAAATCCGTGGAAGAGGTCGCTGAAATCGTCGGGATACCCGAGAACACCGTGAAGACGCGCCTGTTTTATGCGCGCAAGAAATTGGCCGACCTTTTGAAGGCGGCCGGCATTGAACGAGGTTGGCCATGATGGCAGCGAGCAAACAAGTGCTGGATCCAGAACCCAGCGAAATCGAAGTGCTGCTGCCCTGGCATGCGGCCGGCACCCTGAACGCGCGCGATGCCCGCCGCGTCGATGAAGCGCTGGCGTGCGACCCCGAACTGGCCAGGCAATACGCCGTGATCCGGGAAGAGTACGCCGAAACCATCTCGCTCAACGAAAGCCTCGGCGCGCCGTCCGCGCGAGCCATGACGAAGCTGTTCGCGTCGATCGACGCAGAGCCGGTACGCGCCCCGTCGACCTCGCTCAATTTATCGGCGCGGATCGCCGAATTTTTCGCGGGCCTTTCGCCGCGGACGCTGGCCTGGTCGGCGAGCCTGGGCGCGCTGGCGCTGTTGCTGCAGGCGGGCGTGATCGGCGCGGTGCTGGTGAAGAACCAGACCTCGTCGTTCCAGACCGCGTCGCTGAGCACCAATGCGCCGATCACCCGCGATCTGGGGGGGGCTGCCCCGCCGCACGCGCTGGTGCGGTTTGCGCCGGACGCCCGCATTGCCGATATCACCGCACTGCTCGACAGCTATCAGGCCGTTGTAACCGACGGCGCCAAGGGCGGCATGTTTCGGCTGCAATTCGGCAATAGAGCGATGAGCAAGGATGAAGTTGCCGGGCTCATGAGCAGGCTGCAACGCGAGAAGATCGTCGGTCTCGCCGTGGCTGCGCCGTAGGCCGCGCTTCCGCTAGCCCGCGTAAACCCGAGGCCTCATGATCCACGATCGTGCGAACTGGCTGATTGGAATACGGCGTACGGCGTTGGCGTTGACCGCCGTGGCGTTGTCGTTTGCGTCTGCTGGTATCCCGGCGGTTCAGGCGCAAAGCGTCATGCGCTCGCCCAGCATCAACATCCAGTCGCGGATGCCCACCATCAATCCGAACATCGCGGGCGGCGCGGCTGCCATCGGCAGAACCCCACCCGGCGTCGGGGTGACGTCGAGGCTTCCGAATGCGCGGTTCTCGCCGAACCTTTCGCCAGCTTGCAGTTACGCCCATCGTGACAGCAGTGGCGAGTGCCAGGAGAAACCGGTTTCGTTGTCCGATGGCGGCGGCGCCGGCAAATCCGCCAGCAGCAGGAAGAAGGGCGGCGCGAGCCGCAATGCGCCGCTGGCGGTTTTCAACCCGACCGCGGTCTCCAATGAATTCGTGGCCGAGATTGATGGTTCGCTGTCGGACGTGCAGGCCGATGCGCTGGCGCGGCGTCACGGCCTCGTGCGGCTGCAATCCCAGAGTTTTCCGCTCATCGGCGCCACCATCGGCCTGTTCCGGATCACCAACGGCCGCGCGGTGGAGAAGGTGCGCCGCGCATTCGCGGCGGCCGCCGGCGTGCGCTCGCTGCAGCTGAATTACCGCTATTTTCTGCAGGATCAGAAGGCGGCGCCGACCGAAGGCGATCCCGCGCAATATGCGCTTGCAAAACTTCGACTGCCGCAGGCCCATACGCTGGCCAGCGGCGCCAACGTGACCATCGCCGTGATCGATTCCGGAATCGACGACAAACATCCGGAGCTCTTGAACACGGTGGCGGACAATTTCGATGCGCTGGGCAGCAAGGAAGGCCCGCATGTTCACGGCACCGGCATCGCCGGCGCGATCGTGTCACACGCCCGGCTGATGGGGAGTGCGCCGCAGGCCAGGATTCTGGGAATCCGCGCCTTCGGCACGGCGGCAAACGGCGCGGAAAGCACCACCTTCGTGATCCTGAAGGCGCTGAACTATGCCGTGCTGCACGGGGCCCAGATCGTCAATATGAGCTTCGCCGGTCCGAAAGATCCGCTGATCGAGCGCGGTATCGGCGCCACGGCGGCGAGGGGTATCGTGATGGTCGCGGCCTCCGGCAACGCCGGTGCGAAGTCGCCGCCGCTATATCCCGCCGCTAACGCCCATGTGATTGCGGTCAGCGCCACCGACGCCAGCGACAAACTGTTTGCGGCATCGAACCGCGGCGGCCATATCGCCATCGCGGCCCCCGGCGTCGACATCTTCCTGCCCGCTCCGGACGGAAAATATCAGATGGCTTCCGGAACCTCATTTTCCGCAGCCTACATCAGCGGCCTTGCGGCCCTGATGCTGGAGCGCAATCCTGCATTGAAGCCGGACGAACTGCGCGCAATCCTGATGAGAACTGCCCGAGATCTGGGCAGCCCCGGCCGCGACGATCAATTCGGCGCCGGCGAAGCCGATGCTTTTGCCGCGGTCTCGGCCATTGTCGCCGCATCGGCGGTGCCGGTCGCCGCGATTCCGGCCGCCCCCGCCGTTGAAAGCGTCCCGGGCCGGCAACAGGTTCTCCCGACACGGGCCCTGAACCAGCCGGCGCCCGCCATGGCGTCGGATAAATCGGCCGCCGGCGACGCTATTCGCCCGGCCGCACAATAGATTTTCGCCCAAAACTTCCGACAAAAGATTCAAAAAAAGATGCGCGGCGTTTTGAACGTGCGCCGACCCTGCTGCGACCAATGTATGTGGGAGCGGTTATCCCTCCCCATCGAGGCTGTATTCGGCGCGAGCGCCCATCCACCCCAAGCGCCCATATGGCTTGACCCGTCCGGTTGTCCCCCCGGACGGGTCTTTCGTTTCCGGCGCAGCTTTCGGTTCGCGGCTGCACCACGAAATCAACCGCCACGTCGCGTTAGAAAAATCTGCGCCGCGCAATGCCACCATGCAGCTGTGCGGCTTGACTGTGGATAGAGCGGATAATCCCGTATTTCTCCGGCTTTCTTTCGCTGCGCGGCGCGTAGTAACGTCGTTTGCTGGACAATTCAAAAGTTTTCCACAGAATACCAATTGTCACGTGCAAGTGATTCGTCCCCGTTGCGTCTGCGTCCGTTTTTTCCTCTTGCGGGCTGGTTCATGACACATCGAATGGACGTGGCAGATAGCCGCGACGTTATCGCGCGCTGGTGCAATTTGGCCGAGCAGCGGCTGGAATACCTTACCGAGTTGTTTGAGACCGGCCGTTGGCGCCGCTTTCACACCGAACTCGCATTCCTCGAAAATATCCAGGAGGCCAAGGCCGCGGTCGAAACCTGGCGCGTTCTGTCGACGCGCGAGGCGTTGCCCGACAATTCCGCCGTCGACATGTCCTGGCTCGGGCACACCCAATCGGCATTGCCACGTGCCGAAAGGCTGCGCGATCAACCCGATCAAATTCCGTCGCCGCCGGTAGAGATTGTTGCCGAACTGCCGCCACCGGATGTTTTGATTGCCGCGGAGCCGGTGCAGGTTGCTTCGGACGAGGCGCCGTCGGCGCCGGCGATGGACACGCCAATCCTGGAGGAGGGTTACGAGTTGACGCTGGACGCGATCGCGCAGCGCTATCCGCTGCTGCGTAACGCGCTGTAGGGCGCCGGACCGCAAGCCAGCTACTGCGCTTTGGCGGGCTCTTGCAGATGGGGGCGCGCCGCCACCGCGGCGCCGTTGCCGAATATGCTCGACAGGTCGCGGGTGCGCCCGGTGTCGATGCTGACATAGGCGGTCATGCCGGCGCGCAGCGGCGGCTCGCCCGGCCGTTCCAGCAGCCGCAGCCGCACCGGCAGGCGTTGCACGACCTTCACCCAATTGCCCGAGGCATTTTGCGCCGGCAGGATCGCAAACTCGGCGCCGGTCGCCGGGCTGATGCTTTCTACTTCGGCATCCCAGGTGATGTCGGGATGCATATCGAGGATGACCTTCGCTTTTTGTCCGACGGTCACGTAGGTCAGGTCGGTTTCCTTGAAGTTGGCTTCGAGCCAGGGCCGGCGGTCGGTGACAACAGCGAACAGCGGCGTCTGCGCCTTGACCTGCTCGCCGAGCTGGAGCTTGAAATTGACGACCACGCCGGCGCGCGGGGCCTTGATCTCGGTATAGGCAAGATCCAGCGCCGCGCGATCGCGCATCGCCTGCTTTTCGCGGACCGCGGCAAATTGGTCGGTCGGCCTGTCCGGCTTGCCGCCGAGCGCCGCCTCGACACGGGCGATGCGCTGATGCAGCACCGCGAGGCGGTCTTGTCCTTCCTGTTCCTCACTGTTGGCCTGCTCGACCCTGGTGGTCGAAGTGACGCCGCGTTCGGACAGATCGCGATGACGTTTGGCCTGGGTCTGAAGATACGACAATTTGTTCTCGGCCTCGGTGGCCTCGGCCCGAATCTCGCGCAGGCTCACCTTGAGTTGCTCGACGGCGGCACGCGCTGAATCGGTCTCGGCTTCGGCCTTGGCGAGGGCCAGCTGGTAGGGCGCGGGATCAAGACGAAACAGCACGTCGCCGGCCTTGACGGCCGCATGGTCCCTGATACGCACGTCGATAATCCGGCCGGGCACTTCGCCGGCGACCTGGGTGATATCGGCTTTCACGAACGCGTTTTCGGTCGAGGCGTACCGGCCGCCCTGCAGCCAGGCGATCAGCGCTCCGAGCAGGACGAGCGCCGGAACGCCGATCAGCGCCCATGGTCGCAGACGCTTGCTCATGGCGCGGCTTTCCCATTTTGGCCGCGCGCACCACGCGACGCAGCTCGCCGGCCGGCACCCACGACTTTCCCGGGCGGAACGGCATCCACGGCAGACACCAGCGTCTTCTTGATGCGCTGCAACAACGACATCAACTGCCTGCTTTCCGGCGCCGAGAGGCCGGTGAGGGCGTCTTCCACGGTTGCCTCGGCGACACGCCAGATGCGCTTGTGCACCCGTTCGGCTTCCGGCGTGAGATAAACCCGCTTGACGCGGCGGTCGTCGCGCTGGGTCCGGCGGGCCACCCAGCCATTGGCCACCAGACGGTCGATCATGCGGCCCGCGGTCGCCTTTTCCACCTCCATCATCTCGGCCAACTCCGAAAGCGACGCGCCTGGATGCCGGTGCAGACGGGTCAGCACCAGCCATTGCGCCCGGGTGATCCCGAGCCGGCGCACGCGGCGATCGAACTCGGTGCGCAGCAGGCGGGCGACGTCAGAGATCACGACACCAATGTATTCGTCGGTATTCGGCATGCCGCAATTGTAGCCGCCGGCGAATTAGTAAGCTAGGTTATTAATTAGTAAGCCAGGTTATTATCCGTCCACCCGGCGCCGCAGGCGGACATGGCCACAAGCTCAGCAAGCCTCGATTCCGAAGGCCCGGCCCTGACCGCGGCGCAGCGATATCTGACCCTGGCCACAGTGGTGCTGGGGTCGTCGCTCTATGGCACGGCGCTGCTCACGACATCGACCGTGCTGCCGCAGATGCAGGGCGCGATGTCGGCGACCCAGGACGAGATCGCCTGGGCGATGACGTTCAATATTCTCGCTACCGCGGTGGTGACGCCGATGACCGGCTGGCTGGTGTCCCGCTTCGGCACCAAGCGCGTGGTGGTGTATTCGATTGCCTGCTTCACGGCCGCGACATTGCTGTGCGGGATGGCGCAATCTCTCGAAATGCTGGTGCTGTGGCGCATCCTTCAGGGTGGTGCGGGTGCGCCGGTCGTGCCGCTGTCGCAGTCGATCCTGTTCGCCACATTCCCGCGCCACCAGCATACGATGGTGATGTCGGTCTTCGGGATGGCGGTTGCGGTCGCGCCGGTGTTCGGTCCGGTGGTCGGCGGCTATCTTGCGGAAATCCACAGCTGGCGATGGTCGTTCTACATGCTGGTGCCGATCGGCATCGCCGCCACCATCGGCATGCACCTGACATTGAAGTCTACCGCGCGGCTGGAGAAAGTTCGCTTCGACTGGACCGGCTTCCTCGCGCTGGCTGTCGCACTTGCGTCCGTTCAACTCGTGCTGGCGCGCGGCGTGCGGCTGGACTGGTTCAACTCGACCGAGATCGTCATCGAGAGCCTGGTCGCGGCACTCGCGTTCTATGTATTCCTGGTGCACAGCCTCAGCACCCGTGTGCCGTTCCTGAACCTGAAGCTGCTGACCGACCGCAACTACGCGATCGGTCTCGCACTGGTGACGATCTACGGCATGTTGAATTTCACGCCGATGGTGTTGCTGCCGCCGCTGCTGCAGCAGCATGTCGGATTTTCGGACGCGCTGGTCGGGCAGGTGATCGGATGCCGCGGTATTGGCATGCTGATGGGCTTCCTGGCCGCGGGCCTCATGAGCCGGATCGATCCGCGCATCAGCATGGCCTTTGGCTTTGGTCTGCAAACCGTGGCCGGGCTGTGGATGCTGACCTTCGACCTCAACGTGACGATGGAGATCCTGGTAATCAACAGCGCCATCCAGGGCTTTGCGGTCGGCGTCGTCTGGGTGCCGATTACCGTGGTGGCGTTCGATACGCTGGATGCGAAGGATTACGCCGAGGCGTCCTCGATCTTCCATTTGCTGCGCAACATCGGCTCCAGCTTCTTCATCTCGCTGTCGATCGCCGAGATCGTGCGCACGACAGGCGGCAATTACAGCCGCATGACCGAGATGATCACGCCCTACAACCGGGCCATCACCACGCCGGAGGTGACGGGAGCGTGGAACTTCGACACTGTCCCGGGCCTTGCGAGAGTAGCGAAGGAGATCATGCGGCAGTCGGTGATGATCGGCTATCTCAATGCGTTCACGATGTACACGGTAGCGTCGGCCCTCGCGGTCGTGTTCGTCTTGATGGTGCGGCGGCGACGGAGGCCGGCCGCGTGAAGCTATCGGCGCACCGCGTTGGTGCCCACCACCACCTGGGTAAAACGCTGCGCGCCCTCGGCGGACAGATCCGGTGTGATCGGCCGCGCGTGATCGAGCCCGACCACGGCGCCGCGCGGCGTCTGCGAGATCATGTTGTTGTTGACCAGTGCTGTGCCCGCGCCCGGCGTCACCGACACGCCGACGCCGACAAAAGAATTGCGGATCACATTGCCTGATATCACGACGTCGCGCAGATATTTGCCCCAGCCAGCGATGATCCCGAACGACGGCGCATTCTCGATAACGTTACCGGTCACCGACGTGTCGGCCTCGACATAGATGCCGATGCCGGCATCGTCGTCCGGCGCGGTGCCGATCGGGCGCTTCGGCAGCAGGTTGCGGATGATGTTGCCCTGCACGACCGCGATGCGTCCGCCCTCGTTGAAATTGCAAACGGAGACGCCCAGGGCCGCACCATCGACGGTGTTGTTGGCGATGACAGCACCCTCGAATGCGAATTCGGAATACAGCGCTACTTCGCGCACGCCGGAGACGCTGTTGCCCGTGATATGGATGTTGGAAGCCGAATTGCCGCGCACCGCGGAATAGTCGCAGTTGCGGATACGATTACCGCGCACGATTACATTGCCGGCGCGAAACGCGTTGATGGCGTTGCCATATTGCCCGGAGCCGCCGGGGCCGGCCTTGATGTCCTCGATGCGGTTGTCGAGCACCATTGTGCCGTCGTCGCCGATCGTGTGGCGCAGGATTTCGATGCCGTTGTCGTTGGTGCCGACAATGGTATTGCGCGAAACCAGCAGGCCCTGCGCGTCGAACGAGGTGAACCCGGTCACGGCGATCTTCGAAATGATGTTGCCGCTGACCTCGCCGGAGCAGTTTTCGAACCAGATGCCGTTGCCGCCACTGCCGATGATTTCGCAATCGGTGATGCGGATGTCACGCCCGCCGGTGCAGTGCACCAGGCCGCGCCGTGTCGGCAGTGGAATGCCGCCGCCGTCGAGCGTGATGTTGATGAGGCCGATGCTGCCGGCGCCTTCGCCCTGCAGCATCGCCGCGCCGCCGCTGAACACCAGTTTGGTGGCGCCGCGCACGCCGACCAGCTGCGTGCCGTTCTGCAGCCGAAGCATGCCGGTGCGATAGACTCCCGGCGGCAGTGCCAGTGGCGCCTGCGCCCGCGCGGCCTCGTCGATCGCGCGCTGCAGCGCCTTGGTCTGATCGTCAGGACTGCCGGGCCGCACGCCATACTGGGTGACGTCGCGGCCGAGCGCCGAGGTCGGCGGCGCCGCGCGCGCCGCATCCGGCGACATCGCCAGCGCCCCGGCAACGCCGGCGGCGGATACTCCCATGAGATGGCGGCGATTGACGTCCATGATCGCGTCTCCGGCGTGGTGCGTCGCATGCGTCCGCAGCGACTGGAGTAACGCAAAAATGCGGCGACGCATGGTTACAAACCCGGAAATGCCGCGGTTTTGTTGCAGGTAGGGTTAACCTGCCCGTTGCGAGATTCCCCGCCACAGGGGTAGAGTCTGATCGAACGCCTGATGTTTTTGCTACGCTCCCTGACGGAGGCCATGATGCTCATCATCGAGCGCCGGAATTCCATTCCGCGTTGGTACTATATCGTTTTTGGCATTGCGATGTTGGCGACCGGCTCCTTCGGAGCGCTCCTCACCATGCACATTCGCTGGCGTCCGAAGGTAAGGAAGAATCAGTAATTCTTTCTTCGGAATGCCGGCGCCTTGCAATTAGCTTTCGTTGCCTTCCCGTATTGCCCGCCGCGCCAGCCGCACCAGTTCCAGCAGCATCGCCTCGCCGGCATCGACCAGTTCTTCCAGCGTGGCGCGGTGGACCGCGCCCCTGCGCGGACGTGCGCCATTGCGCGCCAGCGGCGGCACGTGCACGAAAGCGGCGAGGCGCGGACCACTGTCGTCGGAGGTCGCCTCGATCGCTCGCCAGCTCAGATAATTGCAGAGGTAGCTGCCGGCATCGCGCGAGGCGCGGGCATCGACGCCGGTGCCGAGGGCGGCGCGCAGCAGTTTTGCGGTGTGCGGGCCGAAGGTCATGGCGTCCGCGCCGCCTGCGATCGATCCCTTGCGCACCCTTGTGTGATCGGCGTCGGGCCACAGTGTGGTGACGGCGTTGCGGGCGCGGGTTTCGATCCGGACGTAAGGCGTGCGGCCGGCGAGGCCGAACATCAGCAGCGCTTGCGGCCGGTGCTTTCTGAGCATTTCCGGCAATTCGCGGTCGACCGCCTTGTAGGTCACCGGAAAGATATGGCTGGACAGCTCGACATCGCCGAGCGCGGGACGGCGCAGCCGCAACAGCCGCGCCACTAGCGGCTGGGTCGGATTGTACGGCGCGCCGGGGAACGGGCCGAAGCCGGTGATGAGAATGCGGAGTTTGTCGCTCATGTGGTTCAATCCGGGATTCGGACGCTGCGATAGCCTACGTGAATAAGAGCCATATCAAGGGAACGAGGACCGCGCCGACACCGATCGTGCACATGGCAAGTCGTCCAGCCTTCTGCGGTATCGAAATCTGGGAGAAATCGCGCTGCGGCGTGGCGTCCAGTCTCTTGCGAAACTTCGCCAACCATTTTCCGTCCAGGAAAGCCGGAATGAAATAGCCTAGGAAATACATCATCTGGCAGGATTGTACCCGACATCTTGCTAAATTGTTACCCGGCCGAAGCGCCGCAAGGCGCCCGGCGGCGACGGGTTCACTTCAGCATCTCCGCGATCTGCTCGGCCGCCACGGCGGGCGCGATACGACCGTCGGCGACCTCGGCCTCGATCTTCTTCACCTTGGTCCGGATCGCCGGATCGGCGCGCAGCTGCGCCATCATCCGCTGCTCCAGCATCGACCACATCCATTTTACCTGTTGCTGCCGCCGCCGCTCGGCGAATTCGCCTGATGCGTTCATCGCGGTGCGGTGATCGAGGATTTTCTGCCACAGCACGTCGATGCCGGTCCCCGTCAGCGCCGAATAGGTCTCGACCGGCGGCTGCCAGTGCTGCGAGCGCGGGGTGAGGATATGCAGCGCGCCGCGGTATTCGGCCGCCGCCAGATTGGCGCGCTTGATGTTGTCGCCGTCGGCCTTGTTGACCGCGATCATGTCGGCCAGCTCGACCAGGCCCTTCTTGATGCCCTGCAGCTCGTCGCCGGCGCCGGGCAGCATCAGTGCCAGGAAGAAATCGGTCATGTCGCACACCGCGGTCTCGGACTGGCCGATGCCGACGGTTTCCACCAGCACGATGTCGAAGCCGGCCGCCTCACACAACAGCATCGCCTCGCGGGTTTTTGCAGCGACGCCGCCGAGCGTGCCGGCCGCCGGCGAGGGGCGGATGAAGGCGTGGTCGGAAGCCGACAGCAGTGCCATCCGGGTCTTGTCGCCGAGGATCGAGCCGCCGGTGCGTGCCGAGGAGGGATCCACCGCCAGCACAGCGACCTTGTGGCCGCGCTCGATCAGGAACATGCCGAGCACGTCGATGGTGGTGGATTTGCCGACCCCAGGCGAGCCGGTGATGCCGACCCGGATCGCCTTGCCGGTATCCGGCAATAGCGCCTGCACCAGCTCACGGGCCATGGCCTGATGATCGCCGCGCCGGCTTTCGATCAGCGTGATCGCGCGCGCCAGCGCCGCGCGGCTGCCGGCGCGGAGATCCTTGGCCAATGTTTTGAGGTCGACGGAGGCAATTTTCGGCAGGGTCATGCCTTGGTTTACAACGGCCGGACGCGGCAAGCGAGGGGGCAACGTTCATGTGGCGTGGACCCGACGCCGGGCGGTCAGGGGGCAGCAACCGTCGCGCTGAGGCTTGCCGGCTTGCCCTTGATACCACGCCACAGCATGGCGCCCCAGATCAGCACGGTCGTGACCCCGAGCGTGGCCGCAATCGGCCGCGCGAAGAACACGATCAACTCGCCGTCGGCCTTGATCATCGAGGTCATGAAGTTCTGCTCCAGCATTTCGCCGAGTACCAGGCCGAGAATCGCCGGCGCGATCGGGAAGCCGTGCTCCTCCATCAGCCATCCGATCAGCCCCATCACGAACATCATGGTGATGCCATAGACCGAATTGGTCATGGCGTAGGAACCGACCACGCAGAACATCAGGATGATGGGAAGCAGCACGTTGCGAGGCACCCGCAATAGTTGCTTGCCGCATTTGATGGCCGCCCAGCCCAGCGGCAGCATCAGGATATTGGCGAGGATGAAGATAATGAAAACCGCATAGATGAACTGCGGATTCTGCAGGAACACCGTCGGCCCGGGGTTCATTCCCTTCATGTAGAGCACGCCGATCACGATCGCCGTGATGGAATCGCCGGGGATGCCGAACACCAGCGCCGGAATCCAGGCGCCGCCCAGCGCCGAATTGTTGGCCGAGGTGGCGTCGACGATGCCCTCGATATGGCCGGTGCCGAATTTTTCCGGCTCTTTCGAGAACCGTTTCGAAACCGCGAACGATATCCACGCCGCGATATCGGCGCCAGCGCCGGGCAGCGCGCCGATCAGCACGCCGATCGCCGATCCCCGCAGGAAGTTGAACCAGTAGCGCTTGAACACACCGAACACGCCGGTGAAGATATTGCCGATCTGCTGGGCGATCACGGCGCCTTGCGCATCGACATGCACCATGCCGCGCAACAGCTCGGAAAGCGCGAACATGCCGATCATCGCGGGAATGAAGCTGATGCCCTGCAGAAGTTCGACGCTGCCGAAGGTAAAGCGCGGAAAGCCCGCGGCGGGATCGATGCCGATGCAGTTGACAGCGAGGCCGAACAGCAGCGAGGTAATGCCCTTGAGCGGGACATCGCTGGTCATGAACACCGCGCAGGTTAGCCCAAGCAGCGCCAGCCAGAAATATTCAAACGAGGAGAAATTGATCGCGACCTCGGCGAGCGCCGGCGCGCACACGATCAGGATGGCGACCCCGACCAGGCCACCCATTACCGAAAACACCAGGTTGACGCCGAGATTGAGGTCGAGCTGACCCTTTTTCGACATCGCGTAGCTTTCGTCGGTATAGGCCGCCGAGGCGGGCGTGCCCGGGATTCGCAGCAGCGCCGCCGGAATATCGCCGGCGAAAATCGCCATCGCCGTCGCGGTGACGATGGCGCCCAGCGCCGGTACCGGGTCCATGAAGAATGTCACCGGCACCAGCAGCGCGGTGGCCATTGTCGCCGTCAGTCCTGGCATCGCCCCGACGAACATGCCGAATGCGGCGGACGCGGTGATGACCCAGAGTACGTGTGGGTCGAGTACGAGACGGCTGGCGGCGAGGAAGGCGTCCATCTTGGCCTCAGAGAATCGAGTTCAGCCAGCCGCGCGGCAACGGCACCCGCAACAGCACGGCGAAAAACCAGTACATGACCAGTGTGCTCGAAAGCGCCGTGACAACCGCGATCCAGGGCCGCACGCCGA
>JBBQUA010000077.1:0-22069 GCA_038212905.1 Hyphomicrobiales bacterium | reverse complement strand
CATCGCGATCCTGAAGGGGCTGAAACCCTATTTCGAGGACTATCACCGGCTGAAATACACCAACGAGGCGATCGAGGCCGCGGTGCAGCTGTCGTCACGCTATATCCATGACCGCAAGCTGCCGGACAAGGCGATCGACGTGATCGACGAGTCGGGCGCGGCGCAGATGTTGGTCGCCGAAAACAAACGCAAGAAGACCATCGGCATCAAGGAAATCGAGACCACGATCGCGACCATGGCGCGGATTCCGCCCAAGAGCGTGTCGAAGGACGATGCCGAGGTGCTCAAGCACCTGGAGCAGACCTTGAAGCGCGTGGTGTTCGGCCAGGACAAGGCGATCGATGCGCTGGCCGCCTCGATCAAGCTGGCACGCGCCGGCCTGCGCGAACCGGAAAAGCCGATCGGCTCCTATTTGTTCTCGGGCCCGACCGGCGTCGGCAAGACCGAAGTGGCCAAACAGCTCGCGGCCTCGCTCGGCGTCGAACTGATCCGCTTCGACATGTCGGAATATATGGAGCGGCACACGGTGTCGCGCCTGATCGGCGCGCCTCCTGGCTATGTCGGCTTCGACCAGGGCGGCCTGTTGACCGACGGCGTCGATCAGCATCCGCACTGCGTGGTGCTGCTCGACGAAATCGAGAAGGCGCATCCGGATCTCTACAACGTGCTGCTGCAGATCATGGATCACGGCCGGCTCACCGATCATAACGGCAAGCAGGTCAATTTCCGCAACGTGATCCTGATCATGACCACCAATGCCGGCGCAGCCGATATGGCACGCGCGGCGTTCGGTTTCACGCGCAGCAAGCGGGAAGGCGACGATCATGAGGCGATCAACCGCCAGTTCGCGCCCGAATTCCGCAATCGGCTCGACGCCATCGTCTCGTTCGCGCATCTCAATCCGGACGTGATCGGCATGGTGGTGGAGAAGTTCGTGCTGCAACTCGAGGCGCAGCTCGCCGACCGTGACGTCACCATCGAATTGTCGGAGCCGGCCAAGGCGTGGCTGATCAAGCATGGTTACGACGAGCAGATGGGTGCGCGGCCGATGGCGCGCGTGATCCAGGAGCACATCAAGAAGCCGCTGGCGGACGAGGTGCTGTTCGGCAAGCTCAAGGGCGGTGGCCATGTTCGGGTCGTGCTGGTCAAGGACGAAGCGAATGCGGAAGCCGACGAGGAGAAAATCGGCTTCGAATATGTCGAGGGACCGGTGACGCCGAAGCCGGAGAAATTACCCGGCGCACGCAAGCGCAAGCCGAAACCAAGCGGTCCCGGCGGCGGGTCGAAGGGCCCGGCGTCACGCGGTCCGCTGGTCAAGGTGTGAGCCGTTAAGATCAAGAATCAGAAAGCCGGCGTGTCGCGAGACCGCCGGCTTTTTTAATGGATAAAGTGCCTGGCGCCCGCGCTGTTCAGCCTTCGCCGATCAGCTCCTTGATGCGGCGCTGCAGCTGGCGCTTTTTCTTTTCGCTCTTGCGCAGCCGCTCCTCGAGATCGGAGACGGGCATCTCGGTTTCCGAGCTGAACGCCACGCCAACGAAATTGTCGCGCCACCAGATCACCTTGGCGAGAAACGAGCGACCCTTGCGCGCAATGGTCAGCGACATCTGCTCCCTGGGCAGCTTGAAAATATTTTTGAATTCGACGCTGGCGCCGGTTTCCGAGATGTTGCGCACCACACATTCCCGGGTCGCGCCGTCCTCGCCGATCCCGGCAACGCCGCCGTAGATCACCTTGTCGCGTGCGTTTTGGCGCCGATCCAGCATGGAAATAGTCTCCCCTTCAGGAGGGGGACCATACCCGGCTTCCTTCGGGACGAAAGGCCGTGACCGGCAAAATGCGCCGTTAACGTAAATTGAAGATGGCCGGAGCAGCCGCGATTTCAGGACTTTTCGGACCGAACGGAGCTGCTTTTGCGCTCCACATGCGCGCCATCATTCTTGCCGATAGCTGCACGGTGATAGCTGGACGGTCGGTTCCCTGTGTCAAGCGCGGCTGGTGGATAGCAGAGCTCCCATGCGAACGGTCATTGGTTGGCGGGTAGCGCTTTGCGCTGTGGTGGTGACGCTCTCGCAGCTTGCGGCGCAGGCTTCGGCCGAGGACGCGACGCCTTCGGCGGCCGGCGAAATCGCCAAACCGAGTGTTGAAGAACTCGCCGCCCGGGACGACAGCAAGGGCAGGGCCCAACCGCCCGCGGACAGCGCGCGAGAAACCGACACCCGCGAGGCGATGTGCCTGATGATCGAATCCGCAGCGAAGGCCAATGACCTGCCGCTGGAGTTTTTCGCCCGCGTGATCTGGCAGGAAAGCCGCTTCCAATCCGATGCGGTCGGGCCGGTGACGCGCGGGGGTCAGCGCGCGCAGGGAATCGCGCAGTTCATGCCCGGAACCGCCAGCGAGCGCCGGCTGCTCGATCCCTTCGATCCTGTGCAGGCGCTGCCGAAATCCGCGGAATTTTTGCGCGAACTGCGTGGGCAATTCGGAAATCTCGGGCTGGCGGCGGCGGCCTACAATGCCGGACCGCGGCGGGTGCGGGAATGGCTTGAAGGTTCCGGTTTTATGCCGCAGGAAACGCGCAATTACGTTTCAGCGATCACGGGTACAACGGTCGATCAATGGGCGAGACCCGGCACGAAGGACAGGCTGCCCGACCGCGCGCCGAATTCGTCCTGCCGCGAATTGATGGCGCTGCTCAGGCGCGCGCCCAATCCGTTCGTCACCGAGCTGGAGCAGCACGTCAAGCTGGGCGCCGACAAGCTCTGGGGCGTGCAACTCGCCGCCGGCTTCAACCGCGACCGGGCGCTGGCAATGTATTCCGGTGCCATCAAGCGCTTGAGTGCCGTGATCGGCGATCAGGACCCGAGCCTGTCAGGCAGGATCTGGCGCAGCCGGGGCACGCGAACCTTCTATCAGGTGCGGATCGGTACCGACACGCGCCCCGCCGCCGACGAGCTCTGCACCCGCATCCGCCGCGCCGGCGGCGCGTGCCTGGTGCTGCGGAATATGAGTTTCAGGGGGTGATCTGGCTGACCGGGTCCGCTCGCAACGATGATCTGATCTGCCTGCGGTTCGCTTGACGCTGGTCCCTTTCGCACTCGTTATGCCCTGACACGACTCACATGGTCCGGTGGCCCTTGGCCCTTCCTCCGCTCGACTCGACCAGTTGGCAAAATCCTCTGCGCGCGTTCGCATGGGGCATGCGCTCGGTCGCCTCGACGGTGCTGACGCTGGTGCTGTTCGCGACCTATCTCGGCATCGGAGCGCTGGCGCACGACACCCATTTCAGCCTCGGATGGGTGCTGGCGAGCACGGCGCTGGTCTGGGCCGGGCCAGCGCAGATCATCCTGATTTCGACGCTGGGATCGGGGGCGACGGTGGTGCAGGCCGCGATTGCCGTGACCGTCAGCGCGATCAGGCTGTTTCCGATGGTGGTTTCGGTGCTGCCGATGATGCGGACGCCACAGACAAAACGGCGCCATCTGCTGCTGGTGACGCATTTCATCGCCGTCACCCTGTGGGTCGAATGCGTTCGCCTGCTTCCGCAGGTGCCGCGTGAGCGGCGTATCGCGTTCACGCATGGGCTCGGCATCGGGCTCTGTTTGGTCTGCCTTTCCGCGACCACGCTCGGCTACGGTCTGGCCGCCAATTTGCCGCCGTTGCTTGGCGCCGCCATTCTGCTGCTGACGCCGCTGGCGTTTCTGCTATCGACCGCACGCAACTGCCGGCAGCTTTCCGATGTCCTGGCGCTGGTGCTGGGGCTGGCGCTGTTTCCGCTGGTGTCGCTGCTGCACACCGGCGTCGATATCCTGATCAGCGGCATCACCGCCGGCACCATTGCCTATGGCGTTCACTGGTGGCGGGAACGCGCATGAGCGATTTTATCGGCGACTGGCATGCGCTGCTGGTGCTCGTGGTGGCGGGCTTCCTGCCCAATGAGGTCTGGCGCATGCTCGGCCTCTGGTTCGGCGGCGGCGTCGACGAGGGCTCCGAACTGCTGGTGTGGGTGAGGGCGGTTGCAACCGCGATTCTCGCCGGCGTCATCGCGCAGATCCTGGTGCAGCCGCCCGGCGCGCTGGCCAGCGTGCCGGACGGGCTGCGCTACGGCGCGGTAGCGGCGGGATTCGCGGTTTTCATGCTGACTCGGCGGTCGATTTTTGCCGGCGTGGTCGGCGGCGAAGCCGTCATGCTAGCTGGCAAATGGTGGCTGGGCTGATACTGTCCGCCAACTCAAACGCATCACGGGGAATCGGGAATGAATTCGGGCGCAAGGTCGGCATTGGCTGGCTGTCTCTTGACTGTTGCAACCCTTGCCGCGATGCCGACCGCCAGTGCCGCTGACTATCCGACGCGTCCTATCAAGCTGGTCGTGCCCTATGCCGCGGGCGGCCCCACGGACGTGCTGGGTCGGCTGGTCGGCGAATTTCTCGGCCGCGACCTGAAGCAGCCAGTCGTCGTCGAGAACAAGGCCGGCGCGCAGGGCGCGATCGGCGCCGAGATCGTGGCCCGTTCCGAACCCGACGGCTATACGCTGTTTGTCACGGCGGCTTCCATCATCGTGCTCAACCCGATGCTCTACAAGAAGCTGCCCTACGATCCGGTGAAGGATTTCCGGATGCTGGCGCTGCTCACCGACCTGCCCGTGGTGATGGAAGTTCACCCCTCGGTGCCGGCCAAGACGGTGGCGGAGTTTGTTGCCTACGCCAAGCAGAATCCCGGCAAGATCAATTTCGGATCGGCCGGCATCGGCGGCACCATCCATCTGGCCGGCGAGATGTTCAAGCAGATCGCAGGCGTCGACATGGTTCACGTGCCCTACAGGGGAGCGGGCCCGGCGCTGACCGATCTGATATCCGGCAACATCCAGGTGATGTTCGACACGCTGAGCACGGCGTTGCCGCCGGTGAAAGGCGGGTTGTTGCGGCCACTGGGCGTGAGTTCGGAGAAGCGAAGCCCCGACCTGCCTGATGTGCCGACCATTGCCGAGAGCGGTTATCCCGATTACCGCGTCAGCGTCTGGTTTGGCATCGCAGCCCCGGCGAAGCTGCCGGACGATATCGCGCAGAAGGTTAGCGCCAGCCTCGACCGGGCGCTGAACGACGACGCCTTCCGGGCCTCGCTGGAGAAGATCGGCTTCCCGGCGCTTCGGCCGCGCAGCGCCGCATCCATTGCGGAATTCATCGATGCCGACCGTATCAGGTGGTCCGCCGTGATCAAGCAGCTCAACATCTCACTGGATTAGCGACATGGTTCACGGGGAAACGGCATGAATTCGCGCGCAAGGTCGGCTTTGGCCGGCTCCCTGTTGACCGTTGCTGCATTTGCGGCGGCGCCGAATGTTAGCGCCGCGGAGTATCCGACCCGTCCGATCAAGCTCGTCATTCCCTATGCCGCAGGGGGGCCCACGGATATCTTCGGCCGGTTGCTGGCCGAATATCTCGGCAAGGATCTCAAGCAATCGGTGTTCGTCGAGAACAAGGGCGGTGCGCAAGGCGCCATTGGCGCCGAAGCGGTGGCGCATGCCGAGCCTGATGGTTACACGCTGCTCGGGACCTCCGGTTCGGTCATCGTCCTCAATCCGTTGCTGTACAAAAGACTGTCCTACGATCCGGCCAGGGAACTCCGGATGGTGGCGCTGGTGACCGAGGTGCCCGTCGTGCTCTGCGTTCATCCGTCGGTACCGGCGAAGACGATGGCGGAATTCGTCGCCTACGCCAAACAGAACCCCGGCAAGCTCAATTTCGGCTCATCGGGAACCGGGAGCTTTACCCATCTTGCCGGCGAGATGTTCAAGCAGATGGCCGGCATCGAGATGACCCATATCCCCTACAAGGGCGCGCATCCGGCGCTGACCGATGTCATGGCCGGCAACATCCAGCTGATGTTCGAATCAGTCAGCCTGGCGCTCCCGCCGGTTCGATCCGGAATGCTGCGGCCACTTGGCATCAGCTCGGCACAAAGGATTTCCGATCTCCCGGATGTTCCGACCATCGCAGAGGGCGGATACCCCGCCTATTTCGTCACTGTCTGGAACGGGGTTGCCGTGCCCGCCGGTCTGCCGGACGATGTCGCGCGGATTCTGACGGATAGTCTCGATCGGGTGATGAACGACTCTGCGTTCCGGTCAGCACTGGAAAAGATCGGTTATGCGGCGCTCCGCCCGCGCGGCGCCTCGGCCATCGCGGAATACGTCGATGCCGAGCGTGCCAGGTGGTTAGCCGTGATAAAAGCACAGAACATTTCACTGGATTAACGACATGATTGCCAACACCGAAGTTCGCGAAGGCGAACTCGCCGTCGATCTGCCCAAGGCCACCAACGCCGGGCTCTACTTCATCGGCCGTATCCGCACGCCCTGGACCTCGCGCGAGATGACGCCGCGGCAGGGCCGCCACGACGGGCCGGTCTGCCGGTTGGAGATTTTCGAGCCGTGGCTGCCGGCGATCAAGGGCGTCGATTTCTACAGCAATCTCGAAGTGATCTACTGGCTGCACCAGTCGCGCCGCGATCTGGTGCTGCAGAGCCCGAAAGACAACGGCAACACCCGCGGCGCCTTCTCGCTGCGCTCGCCGGTGCGGCCCAACCCGATCGGCACCTCGATCGTCAAGCTGGTCGGCATCGAGGGCAATGTGGTGCTGGTGCGCGGCCTCGACTGCCTCGACGAGACGCCGCTGCTCGACATCAAGCCCGACCGCTGCGAATTCACCCCGCTGGCGCAACCGCATCCGGGTGATTTCGAGGGGGAGTGATGTCTCTTCCCGTCATTGCGAGGAGCGCTTGCGACGAAGCAATCCAGCTTCCTTACTTGCCGCAAGCTGGATTGCTTCGCTGCGCTCGCAATGACGATGAAAGAGCTGCGTACTACTCGCCCTTCAACGCCGCGATCAGCTTTGCCGCATTGGCCTCCAGCACCTTGACGTCTTCCTTGCGGCTGGCCGGCGGCAGCAGGGCGATGCCGTCGTGGCGCGGCATCACATGCATGTGCAGGTGAAACACCACCTGTCCGCCGGCGGCCTCGTTGAATTGCTGGACGGTGATGCCTTCGGCCTTGAAGGCGGTCATCGCCGCGGCTGCGATCTTGTGCGCGCCGCGTGCGACATGGGCGTAATCATCCGGCGTGATGTCGAGGATGTTGCGGGCAGGGGCCTTCGGAATCACCAGGGTGTGGCCGGGCGCGCGCGGCATGATGTCGAGAAAGGCCAGCACATGGTCGTCCTCATACACCTTGTGGCAGGAAAACTCGCCGCGCAGTATTTTGGCGAAGATGTTGTTGGTGTCGTAGGCGGGCATGAAAATCTCCTCGAATTCGGTTGTACTCTCGCTTTGGGGTGCTGGAGCCGTCAAGACGGCTCTTCGGCAACTTTGCGAAACGGACCGGCGTCGGTGAGTTCGCGCGCGGCTTCCGCGACATAGGCGCGCTCGCGCTTCAGGTACTCGTCGATGGCGCGGGCGAGGCCGGGGTCGGCGATGTAATGCGCGGAATAGGTGGTCTGTGGCAGGTATCCGCGCGCGATTTTGTGCTCGCCCTGCGCGCCGGCCTCGACGGTTTTCAGGCCGCGCGCAATCGCAAAATCGATCGCCTGATAGTAACAGACCTCGAAATGCAGGAACGGATGATGTTCGATCGCGCCCCAGTGGCGGCCGAACAGGGTGTCGGAGCCGATGAAATTGATGGCGCCGGCGATCCAGCGGCCCGCGCGCTTGACCATCACCAGCAGCACGTCGTCCGCCATGGTTTCGCCGATCAGTGAATAGAACTCCCGTGTCAGGTACGGGCGGCCCCATTTGCGCGAGCCGGTCTCCATGTAGAAGTCGAAGAAGGCGTCCCAGGCGTCTTCGGTGATGTCGCGGCCGGTCAGCGCGTGGATCGTGATGCCCTCGACGGCCAGCGCCTCGCGCCGCTCGCGCTTGATCGCCTTGCGGTGGCGCGAATTGAGGGTGGCGAGGAAATCATCGAAGGAAGCGTAGCCCTGGTTGTGCCAGTGGAACTGCTGGTCGGTGCGCTGCAGGAAGCCGTATTCGGCCAGGAACTTCCATTCGGCTTCGCGGGCAAAGGTGACGTGGACCGACGACGCCTTGGTGGCGTCGCACAGCGCGACCAGGCCGCTCGCCAGCGCGGTTCCGATGCGCTCGCGATCGACGCCGTCGCGGATCAGCAGGCGTTGGCCGGCGGCCGGGGTAAAGGGCACCGAGGCCTGCAGTTTGGGATAGTAGCGGCCGCCGGCACGCTCATAGGCATCGGCCCAGCCGCGGTCGAACACGTATTCGCCCTGCGAGTGCGATTTCAGATAGCAGGGCACGATGCCGGCGATCGTGCCGTTGAGCTTTGCGACGAGGTGGCGCGGGCCCCAGCCGGTGCGCGCGCAGGCCGAGCCGGAGGCTTCCAGCGCCGAGAAAAAGGCGTGTGAAACGAATGGGTTGTAGGGGCGTCTTAAGGGGGCACGGGACTCAACTGTGGGCTCACGTGAAGCCAGCGTGTCGAGTCCATCGAGGCTATCGGGACCGCAAGGCGGGTTGGCGCAGGCATCCCAGTCCGCAGCCGGAATCTGGCTGACGGAGGGCAGCGATTCGAGGGTGATTTCGGATGACGCCATTCGACTTTCAGGAACCGGTCACGGGTTGCGATCAGCCATCGCCATGGTGACCGCTTCAAGGATCGTGCATTGCGCCGATGACTTCAAGGGCACGGGATGGGCATCAGGTTCCCGGGCGAAACCCCTCGAAAATCATCTGGTCGGCGTGGCGCGCGGCGCGTTCACGCTGTTCCGCCGTGCGCACGGTCCAGGTCAGGAGCGGCAGGCCGAACACGTTTCGAGCGATCCAGGGGGCCGGTGCAGGCAGTTGGTTGACCCAGAACGCCACGAAATGCGGCCGTGTGCGGAACGCGTGACGCAGATGCAGCATGCCGCGGCGCTGCTCCGGCGTCAGCTTGTACCAGTAGGCGTCATCGTAGTTGGCCTGGGCAATGATGCCGCGCGGACGATCCGGTATGGTTTCGCGCAATGCCAGCACCTGGTCGGGGTCGAACGACATCACCGCCGCCGGTCCCGAATAGCCTGCCAGCACTTGGCCCATCCACGCCACCAGCTTGCGGTCGCCGTCAAAATGGCTCTTCACCTCGATCACCAGCGGCACCCGGCCGGCAACCAGCGCACAGAGATCACTGAGCGACATCATCCGTTCGGCGGTGTCCCTGAAGGGCACCGCTTTGAGCTCGGCCGCGGTCTTGCGGAGCAGGGTACCCGAGCCTTCGGTGAGGCGGCCGAGCGCGTCGTCATGGTGCACCATGGCTTCACCATCGGCGGTAAGCTGCAGATCGACCTCGATGGCGAAATTGCCCGCGATCGCCGCGTTAATCGCAGCGGGCATGTTTTCGATGATGCCGCGCGCGGCATCGTGCAGCCCGCGATGGGCCACCGGCCGCGCCGTCAACCAGTCAGGGGCGCGCACCGGATATCTCCTTTACGAGACCTCGAACACGCCTTCGACCTCGACCGCCGCGTCCGAGGGCAGCGAGGAGACGCCGACGGTGGTGCGGGCGTGGCGGCCCTTGTCGCCGAAGGCCGCGACCATCAGGTCGGAGGCGCCATTCAGCACTTTTGGGCCATCGAGAAAATCCGGCGCGGAATTGACAAAACCGCCGAGCCGGACCACGCGGACCACCTTGTCGAGATCGCCGAGCGCGGCCTTGATCTGCGCCAGCAGGTTGATGGCGCACCCCTTGGCCGCGGCGTTGCCCTGCTCGACGGTGACGCCGGCGCCAAGCTTGCCCTTGGCGATCAGCTTGCCTTCCGGGTTGACGCAAACCTGGCCCGAGACGAACAGCAGATTGCCGGTGCGAACGAAACCGACGTAGTTCGCCACCGGGTTCGGCGGCTCATGCAACACCACGCCCTGCGCCGCAAGTTTCTGCTCGACCGTACCCGCCATGTTCGTCCCCGTTTGAATTGACCAGCGCCCGATCTCGACGAGATCTGGCCGCTTTGTTTCGCGCATCGTGCCATCACATGCAAGCCAGCCGCCGGTTTGCCGCAAACAGGCCGGAAACCCCGCAGTCCGCCCGGCAATTCCCGCTTTTTTGTGAAACGGCCCTAGTTGCGGCGCAATAGGGCGGTCAGTAATGTGACGATTCACGGCGCAAGGAAGACAATACATGGCCCGCTGGTTCCGGATTCTGCCGTATGAAGTCAGCCCGCTCTTGCTGACAGCCGCTGTGGTCGTGGGTCTTGCCGGCGGCGGGACCGAGGCCGCGGCCAGTGGCCCGTTTCTCGCACATCAGGCGCTCTATGAACTCAAGCTGGTGAAGTCGCGCGGCTCGAGCTCAATCAACAGCGCGCGCGGCCGCATTCTCTACAATTTTTCCGGCAGCGCCTGCGAGGGCTACACCTCGGAATTTCGCCAGGTCTCGGAGCTCGACAGCGGCGAGGGCAAGCTGACGCTGAGTGACCTGCGCTCGACCTCGTGGGAGGACGGCGATGGCAAGAGCTATCGCTTCAAGATCGCGACCCGGATGAACGACGCCGACGCCAGCCCGGTCGACGGCATGGCGGAACGCAGCGGCGACCACATCACGGTCAAGCTGAAACAGCCTGAAGCCAAGACGTTCACGCTCGACGGCACCACGGTATTTCCGACCGAGCAGATCCAGCGCATCATCGCCGCCGCACGCGAAGGCAAATCGGTGCTGGAGCTGAAGGTCTATGACGGATCGGATAATGGCGAAAAAGTCTACAATACGCTGTCGGTGATCGGCCAACCAATCCCGGGCGACCGCAGCATCGAGACGCCGGACCCGTCTACCGCCAATGACGCCATGAAATCGCTGAAGCGCTGGCCGGTCACGGTGAGCTATTACGACCGCGACGCCAAGGCCAAGGACGGCGAGCAGACTCCGGTCTACGCGATGTCGTTCGAATTGTTCGAGAACGGCGTCTCGCGGGCGCTGGTGCTGGACTACAATGATTTCGTCATCTCCGGCGCGATGGGCAAGCTCGACGTCAAGGATTCCAAGCCGTGTAAGTAACGGCTGCGAAGCCGTCATTGCGAGCGAAGCGAAGCAATCCAGCTTTCTTGAAGCATCACCGAAGAAAGCCGGATTGCTTCGTCGCAAGAGCTCCTCGCAATGACGTTGTTGGGAAAGCGGGTGTGCGCTGCACCTTTGGTCTCGTGTGCAAAATGCACGATTCAAGAGCATACAGGTTCAGCGGAGGCATTTGACTTTCCCCGCGCAGTGATCGAGGAACAAGAAAATCCAGGACCCGCAAATGACATCTCCGTCGCTTCCCTACGTCGCGGTTCCCGAATCCTTCAAGCTGCCATCAGGCGCGAACTTTGGCGGTACGGCAGGCGTCGCCTTCAATTCGAGCGGCAACATCTTCGTCATCCATCGCGGGCCGATGCCTTTGATGGAGTTCGACCCCGACGGCCATTTCATCCGCGGCTTCGGCGACGGGCTGTTCGACCGGCCGCACGGCTTGCGGATCGACGCCCATGACAACATCTGGGCGACCGACGTTGCCGCGAACCTGGTCTACAAGTTCAATCCGTCCGGGCGGCTCGAAATGGTGCTGGGGGTCAAGGGCCATACCGGCGAGTGGCATCCGTTCGGGCACCTGCGGCTGTTCCACGAGCCGAACGAGGCGGTGGTCGGTCCATCCGGCGATATCTTCGTGCTGCAGGGGCACGGCAAGGCCGAGCCGCGCGTGCTGAAGTTCGATTCCGACGGCACCTTCATCAAGTCCTGGGGAGGCAAGGGGAAGGGGCCCGGCGAATTCGACCTGCCGCACTCGCTGGTTTTCGATGCGCAGGGGCTGCTCTACATCGCCGACCGCAACAACGCGCGCATCCAGGTGTTTGATGCCGACGGCAGCTACATCCGCGAGTCCTCGCATCCCGGCGCGCCGTGCGGGCTGTTCATGGGCACCGACCAGCACATCTGGCTGGCGCACGGCCACACCGGCCACATCATGAAGCTCGATCTCAACGGCAAGCTAGTCGGGACGATCGCCGGCGGTGGCCCGGGCAAGACGCTCGGCAAATACGGCGAGGCGCACTACATCGCAGTCAGCCCGCGCGACGAGATCTTCGTCGCCGACACGCTGAACTGGCGCGTGCAGAAGTATGTCAGGAAATAGCGGCGCTTGCTGCTCCCCGGATTGCGCCGATCGAGGTTACCGTTATTCCTCTTCCGTCTTCGCCGGTCTCATCCCGGAACGATGTCAGGCCGGTCAGCCCAGCGACTGGCCGCCGTCGACCGTCAGGGTTTGTCCGGTGATCCACGACGCCTGGTCGCTGCAGAGAAACAGCGCCGCGTTCGCAACTTCTTCCGGCCTGCCCATGCGGCCCCATGGAATCGACTTGAAGACCGCATTGTAGAGCTGTGGATTCGTCGTCTTGTTGGTCTCCCACAGGCCGCCCGGAAATTCGATCGAACCCGGTGCAATCGCGTTGACGCGAATTTTCTTCGGCGCCAGCATCAGGCCCTGCGACAGCGTGTAGTTGATGACGGCGGCCTTGACCGCCGCGTAGGAGGCTGACCTCGCGCTGGCGCCAAGCCCCGAGATCGACGAGATATTGATGATCGCCCCGCCGCCGCTGCGCTCGATATGCGGGATCGCCGCATTCGAGGCGCGGACCGTTGCCATCACATCGATATCAAGCCCCTTGCACCAGCCATCCTCGGTGTCGCCGCCGCCGAAGCCGGACGCGTTGTTGACGAGGATATCGATGCCGTCGAGCGAGGCCGCCGCGGCGGCGATATAGGCTGCAATCGCTTCCTTGTCCGCGAGATCGCACGGGATGGCATGGACCCTGGCACCGAGCGCCCTGATTTCGCCGGCCGTCGCATCGAGTCCGCCCTGACCTCGTGCGCAGATCGACACCGAGGCTCCGGCACCTGCAAACGCCAGCGCAATCGACCTGCCGATTCCCCTGCTGCCGCCGGCGACCACCACGCGCTTGTCCTTGAAACTGATTTGCATTGTTTCCTGCTCTATTGAATTGCGTGGTTTCGATATAGCACAAGCGGCCGTGCATACATTTCTATTCCTCTTCCGCCTTCTCCGGGCCGTCATAGGCAATGCCCCGGATGACGGCAGCATCGCCGAACTTCTTGCGCAGGCCGTCGATGGCGCGTTCGGCGTGGGCGGAGCGGCGGTCGAGCATGTCGGTGTCGTCGGCGAGCGATCCCGCGCGCAGTGCGCTGACGCCGGCGCCCATCAGGCGGAACGCGGTGCCGTCGATTTCCTTCGCCAGCATTTCGCGGGTGACGGCAAAGATCTTCGCCGCCAGCTGGGTCGGGGCGTGGATCGATTGCGAGCGGGTGCGCTGCCGAAAGTCGGCGGTCTTCAGTTTCAGCGTGATGGTCAGGCCCGCCAGATCGCCGCTCTTCAACCGCGAAGATACCTTTTCGCACAGCCGCCACAGCGTCTTTTCCAGCGTGACAAAATCGCGGATGTCAGTCTCGAAGGTGGTCTCGTTGGAGATGGTCTTGGCGCCGCGTTCGGGCTCCACGCTGCGGTCGTCGATGCCGCGCGCCAGCCGCCACAGACGGCGGCCTTCGCCGCCAAACTGTTTCATGATCTCGATCTCGTCGGCGCGCTGCAGGTCGGCGATGGTGCGGAAGCCGCGCTGCAGCAGCCTTTCCTGGGTCGCCGGTCCGACGCCGTAGATGAACCCGACCGGCTTGTCCGCCAGCATCAGCCGCGCCTCGTTCTGATCCATCGCGGCGAAACCGCGCGGCTTGTCCATGTCGGAGGCGATCTTGGCCAGAAACTTATTGCAGGACAGGCCGACCGAGACGGTAATGCCGATGTCGCGCTCGACCTCGCGAGCGAAACGCGCCAGCACTTTGGCCGGGATCATGCCGTGGACACGCTGGGTACCGGCCAGATCGAGAAACGCCTCGTCGATCGACAGCGGTTCGACCAGCGGGGTCAGCGCCTGCATGGCGTGGCGCACCTCGCGGCCGACCCGGACGTATTTCGTCATGTCGGGGCGGATCACGGCGGCATGCGGGCATAGTTCCAGCGCCTTGAACATCGGCATCGCCGAGCGCACCCCGAAGGTGCGGGCGATGTAGCAGGCCGCCGAGACCACGCCGCGCTTGCCGCCGCCGATGATCACAGGCCGGTCCGCGATGTCAGGATTATCGCGCTTTTCGACGGTGGCGTAGAACGCGTCGCAATCGATGTGGGCCAGTGTCAGCGCTGACAGGGTGCGGTGCCGGACCAGGCGAGGGGAGCCGCAGGCGCCGCATCGCCTCGCCGCGAAGTCGAGATCGCCGAGGCAATCCCGGCAAAAACAGGTCGGCCCGCCAGGCGCCGGCGCGGCTGTGGTCACGGCACGTCGCGCTCCCATTGGGGGTCGTTCAGCGCCTGGTGCGCCGCGGCAATGTTGGTGGGATGGAGTTGCGAGACGCTCGCAAATGCTTTCACGGTTGCGTCATCACGCATGATGAAATCCAGCACGCTGGCCAGGAATCGCGGGTCGGCCGCGGCGGTGCGCAGGGTCTCCGGGCCGATTCCCGATTCGGCCAGGAACAGGCCCAGCCGCTCGGGGTCGGAGGCGATGAAGGACAGCGCCTGAACCGCAACGATTTCAGCTACTTCCCGGGGGTTGTGAACAGGCTTTTTCAACTGGTGCGTTTGCCTTTCGCTAACTTATGGTCTCTATTTTGTAAGCATCATGCCCGAGTCTGTGGAACGTGTTCAAGCAAGTGGAAACCACTTCGCATAAAGAAGGCATGCGAGCTTAACGGGTTAGAGCGAATCTGGCGCTAGTTTGAATCAGATATCAACGCCCGGCGGCAGTGCCTGATGCACCGCAGGCCGGTTCTGTTTCCTTAGAGGGATTGGGAGGGACGGGATGGCCAAAACCGTCCTGATCGTGGAGGACAACGAGCTCAATATGAAGCTCTTTCGCGATCTGTTGGAGGCGCACGGCTATCAGACCTCGGGGACGTCAAACGGCTTCGAGGCGCTCGATCTCGTGCGCAAGCTTCGTCCCGATCTGATTTTGATGGATATCCAGCTGCCGCAGGTGTCCGGCCTCGAGGTGACGCGCTGGATCAAGGATGATCCGGAACTGCGCGCGATCCCGGTGGTTGCGGTCACCGCCTTCGCGATGAAGGGTGACGAGGAACGCATCCGCGAGGGCGGCTGCGAGGCTTATTTGTCGAAGCCGATTTCGGTCGGCAAATTTATCGAGACCGTCCGGCGTTTTATCGGATAGGAGTAAATTTCGATGTCTGCGCGTATTCTGGTCGTCGATGACGTCCCCGCCAACGTCAAGCTGTTGGAAGCCCGGCTGTCGGCCGAGTATTTCGATGTCCTGACCGCCTCCAGCGGCACCGAGGCGCTCGAGGTCTGCGCGCGCGCCGAATGCGACATCATCCTGCTCGACGTCATGATGCCGGATATGGACGGTTTTGAAGTCTGCCGGCGGCTGAAATCCAATCCGGCGACGCATTTCATTCCGGTGGTGATGGTCACCGCCCTCGACAGCCCGGCCGACCGCGTGCGCGGGCTGGAGGCCGGCGCCGACGATTTCCTCACCAAGCCGGTGTCCGACGTGGTGCTGATCGCCCGTGTCAGGTCGCTGACCCGGCTGAAGATGATGACCGATGAGCTGCGCATGCGCGCCATCACCTCGCTGGAGATCGGCGTGCAAGCGCCGGAGCGCGATGCGGTGGCCGACACCGGGAAGGGCGGCCGCATCCTGCTGGTCGACGACCGGCCGTCCTCCTATGAGCGGCTGGCGCCGGTGCTCTCGACCGAGCACACCGTCGACGTCGAAGCCAACCCGGCCGAAGCGCTGTTTCACGCCGCCGAGGGCAATTACGACCTGCTGATCGTCTCGCTCGGCCTGGATAATTTCGACGGCCTGCGGCTGTGCAGCCAGGCGCGCTCGCTGGAGCGGACCCGGCAGGTGCCGATCCTGGCGATCGCCGACGCCGACAACAATGCGCGACTGCTGCGAGGGCTGGAGATCGGCGTCAACGACTATTTGCTGCGCCCGGTCGACAAGAACGAATTGCTGGCACGCGCGCGCACCCAGATTCGCAAGCGGCGTTACACCGACCATCTGCGCGACAACATGCAGAACTCGATCGAGGCGGCGATTACCGACGCGCTGACCGGGCTGCATAACCGCCGCTACATGGAAAGCCATCTCGGCGCGCTGGCCGAGCAGGCCTCCAGCCGCGGCAAGCCGCTGGCGCTGATGATGCTCGACATCGATTTCTTCAAATCGATCAACGACAATTACGGCCACGACGCCGGCGACGACGTGCTGCGCGAATTCGCCGTCCGGATCCGCAAGTCGATCCGCGGCATCGATCTGGCCTGCCGCTACGGCGGCGAGGAATTCGTCATCGTGATGCCGGAAACCGATTTGCATGTCGCCGGCATGGTGGCCGAACGGCTGCGCCGTTCGATCGCCGGCGAACCTTTTGCCGTCAACAAAGCGACAAAACGCATCGACGTCACGATCTCGATCGGGCTGTCGACGCTGGAGACCAAGGGCGAGCCGGTTGCCGACGTGCTGAAGCGCGCGGATACGGCGCTGTACCGGGCCAAGCATGACGGGCGAAATCGGGTGGTTTCGGCGGCGGCCTGAGTTGGGGATGTGTGGCAAAGTGCCAGCCACGCCACCAGTCGTCGTCCTCCGCGAAAGCGGGGGACCCAGTACGCCGCGGCCTCTCGATCTGCCTCTACCGTCTCTGGAATACTGGATCACCCGCCTTCGCGGGTGACGACAGTTGTGTGTGGTGAGGCGGCGTCACGTCACTTCGGAGCGGCGCGCGAACTCTTCTGCTCGTCAACCTTCACCCCTGCATTCGCCAGCAAAACCTTCGCTGCCTCCTTCGCGGCGCGCGCCATCGAGGGATCGTTGCGCACGAGGTCCTGCGCGATCGAGCCGTCGACCAGCAGCGTGAGCTGCGTCGAAAGACCCTCCGCGTCAGTGACCCCGAGCTGCTTCAGCAGATCGCGAAACCAGAGACGGCGGCTTTCCTTGAAGGCAACCGCAATCTTCCGGACCGACTGATCCTCAGGCCCGAGTTCGGCGACGGCGTTGACGAACGGACAGCCGCGAAAACCCTTGCTGGCAAAACCGCGCTCCAGGCGATCGAAGGTGCCGAGGATCTGTTCGACCGGCGGCTTGTCGGACGCAGGCGCCTTGGTGAAACGGCCCGCCAGATAGGCCGCGATCAATTCGTCCTTGGAGGGAAAGTGATTGTACAGCGTGCGCTTGCTGATGCCGATCTCGGCGGCGATGGTGTCGACGCCAACCGCGCGAATGCCGCGCTGATAGAACAGGAGGTCGGCGGTTTCGAGAATCCGCTCCCTCATGGTGGGTTTTTCGCCTGGCGGCATAAGCTGCAGAAAACCTTTCTCCGGCTGACTTGACAGCAGCGCGGCTCCCACACTAATTACACAGATCGGTGTAATCAAGTCCGACGCGACGGCGGGTTGCGGCTTTGGGCCGCGGCCCAATGGGAGAAAAACAACCATGCCCCTGCTGCAGATCCTCCGCCCGACGCTCCCCATCCTGATCGGCGCTTCCATCATGCTCACCCTGAGCATGGGCCTGCGCCAGAGCCTCGGCATCTTTCTGCAGCCGCTGACGCAAGACATCAAGATTTCGGTGTCCGACTTCACGCTGGCGCTGGCGGTGCAAAACCTGGCCTGGGGATTCCTGCAGCCGCTCGCGGGAGCGATGACGGTGCGGTTCGGCTTTCGCTCGATCATGATCGCCGGTTCGGCTTTCTACATCGTTGGCCTCGCGCTGCTGGCCAGCGCTCACGGGATGCTCAGCGTGATGATCGGCGGCGGCGTGCTGATCGGCATGTCGCTGGCCTGCACCGCCAATGCCATCGCGATGTCGGTGGCGGCGCGCTCGGTGCCGGCGGCAGTGCGGAGCACTGTCATGGGCATGGTCTCGGCGGCGGGATCGCTCGGCGCCTTGCTGTCGGCGCCGCTCGGGCAGCTCCTGAACGAGGGGTTTGGCTGGCGCACCGGCATGATGGGATTTGTGATTCTGTCGCTCTTCATGCTGCCGGCGGCCTGGTACGCGGGCAAGGTGGACAAGGTGCCGCTGCCGCCGAAGGGCGCCGACGATATCGCCGACACCTCGGCCGCCATCGCCGTAAAAGTCGCGTTCAGCAACGCGTCATTCGTGGTGATGACGCTGGCCTATTTCGTCTGCGGCATGCAGCTGGTGTTTCTCACCACGCATCTGCCGTCCTATCTGGCGATCTGCGGCATGGACCCGATGCTATCAGCGCAGACGCTCGGCATGATCGGCGGCTTCAATGTGCTCGGCAGCCTGTTCTTCGGCTGGGCCGGCGGCCGCTGGAACAAGCTGGCGCTGCTCGGCGGCATCTACATCGCGCGCTCGCTGATCCTGGCCTGGTACTTCATGCTGCCGCCGTCGCCGGCATCGACGCTGCTGTTCGGCGCGCTGATGGGGTTCCTGTGGATGGGCGTCGGGCCACTGGTTGCAGGTGCTGTGGCCGAGATGTTCGGGCTGCAATGGCAGGCCATGATCCAGGGCCTCGCCTTCATGAGCCATCAGCTCGGCAGCTTCCTCGGCGCCTATGGCGGCGGCCTGCTGTACGATTCGCTGGGGTCTTACACCATGGCGTGGCGGATCGGCGTGGCGCTGGGACTGGCGGGCGGCATCATCCAGGTGGCGTTCGCGCTGATCCGGCCGAGCGCGCCGCCGATGGTGGCGGCGCGATAGGCGGCCTTCTCCCGGCCCCCTCTGACGGTCTCGAACGAGGCGCGAGACCGGCTACCGGCCGCCCGGTACGAAATGGTCGCGCACCGACGCTGACAAGCCGGTTTCGACATCGGCAGCCCTGAACTCGATGTCGGTGGCTTGCTTCGGCAGCTTCGCCGCCGGCACCTGCACCGACACCCTGATTTCCCTTGTCTGGTCCGCTCCGACCTCGACGATCAGTTTGCCGTCCGCGCCGCGGTCGATCCCCGAGGTGCGGATCTCCGCGGCGGGAAGACCTGTTAACTCCAGCGCGAAGGCGCGGGAAACGCCGGCCTTGTTGAGGAAGCGCACGGTATAATCGTTGCGGATGCTGCCGTCGGCGAGCGTGACGAATAGCGGGCTGCGTTCGTGCAACGCGCTGATCCCGAGAGAGCTGCGGGTCGCCAGCGTGTACAGCATGATACCGCCGACCACGGCAATGATGAGGGCGTAGAGCACGGTGCGCGGGCGGATCAGACGGTAGACAGGCGGCTTGCCAGCGATCCGGCGCTCGGCGTTGATGTCGGTGTCGTAAGCGATCAGCCCGGTCGGCCGGTTGACCTGCAACATGATGGTGTCGCAGGCGTCGATGCACAGCCCGCACTGAATGCAGCCGAGCTGGATGCCGTCACGGATGTCGACGCCGGTCGGGCATACATTGATGCACTGGTGACAATCGATGCAATCGCCCGCGGGCGCGCCGGCGAGCTGCAACTGCTCGGCCTTCTTGATCGAGGTGCGGGGCTCGCCGCGGTCGCGCCGGTAGGTGACGTTGAGCGCCCACTCGTCGGTCAATGCCGCCTGGATGCGCGGCCACGGGCACATGTAGATGCAGACCTGTTCGCGCGCATGGCCGGCAAAGACGTAGGTGGTCGCCGTCAGGATTCCGATCCAGAGATAGGCGATAAACGGCGCTTGCAGGGTAGCGAGTTCTTTCACCAGCGTCGGCGCGTCGGCGAAATACAGTACCCAGGCGCCGCCGGTCCACCAGGCGATCATCAGCCAGAGGAAGTGCTTGGTCGCGACCTCGCGCAGGTGGCGGAAGGTCCATCCACGCTTGTCCTTCAGGATGCGGTCGCGGCGGTCGCCCTCGACCCAGCGCTCGACGGCATAGAACAGGTCGGTCCAGATGGTCTGCGGACAGAGATAGCCGCACCAGATGCGGCCGGCGAGAGCGTTCATCAGGAACAGCATCATCGCCGCGATAATCAGCAGGCCGGTGAAGTAATAGACTTCCTGCGGCCACAGCTCGATGAAGAAGAAATAGAAGCGGCGATGCGGCAGGTCGAGCAGCACGGCCTGGCTCGGCAGGCCCGGTCCGCGGTCCCAGCGCACGAACGGCAGCAGGTAATAGACCGCCAGGCCTGCGATCAGCAGCGTCCATTTGATCCGGCGAAACCGGCCATGGACGGCCTGCGGATAGACCTTTTTGCGGGGCGCATAGAGCGGCCCTTCGATGATGGTTTCGCCCATGGCGCGATGCTTTCGGAGACCAGGTCAATTCGCCGTCGCAGCGTCAGGTTTATTTGCAGCACTCCGGCGCGCGGTTGATTCAGATCAATACGGAGCGGCTTTGCCCCAATATATTACTAAATGCTAATATATTAACGGAGGGAGGTTGCTGATGTCGCCTTTTGACAAGGCCTGGTCGCCTTACGCCGCGGGTATCCTGATCGGCCTGTTGCAGATCCCGGCATTCCTGCTCATCGAGACCGCATTGGGGGCCTCGTCCTCCTATGTCACGGCAGGTGCGGCGATTGCCGGCCTGATCGATCCTTCACTGCTCAAGGTCGACTACGTGGCCAGGCATATCGCGGCGAACGCCAAGAACCTCTGGCAGGTGGCGCTGGTCGGCGGCATCGCGCTCGGCGCCTTCGCGTCGATGAAGATGTCGGGCGCGGTCCGCGCGCCGATCTCGCCGATCTGGGCCAAGGCGCTCGGCTCCTCATCCTCAGGCCTTCGTTACGCGGTGGCGTTTGCAGCCGGTTTCCTGATGCTGTTCGGGGCCCGGATCGCCGACGGCTGCACCAGCGGCCACGGCCTGTCGGGGATGGCGCAATTGTCCGTGGGGTCCACCGTCGCGGTCGCGGCGATGTTTGCCGGCGGTATTGCTACCGCCTTGTTGCTGCTGCGTCGCATTTAAACCCGGGAGGAATGATCATGTCGTCCGTTGCAATCGGAATTCTAAGCGGCGTCTTGATGGGAATCGTGTTCGGCTTCGCGCTGGAGAAGTCGCGGGTGTTCGAGCCCGGAATGATCGTCGGCCAGATGCAGTTGCGCAACTGGATCATGCTCAAGGTCTTTTTGACGGCGGTCGCGACCGGCGCCGTGGCGCTGGCGTTTCTCCATGGATTCGGTTTCGTGAAGCTGCAGCCCAAGGCCGCGCTTTATGCCGCCGACATCGTCGGTGGACTGATTCTCGGCGCCGGCATCGCGCTGGCGGGCGCATGTCCCGGCACCACGCTGGCGCAGATCGGCGTCGGCTATCGCGACGCGATCTTTACCCTGTTCGGCGGCCTGGCCGGCGCGGTCGCATTCTCCTACGCGCAGCCATGGCTCGCCAAGTCGCTGATCGGCACCGGGCCCAAACTATTGTTCACCGACCTGGCCGGCATTGCCTATTGGCAGGGCGCGGTCGCCTTGGCGGCCGTCATCGTCGTCATCCTGGCGCTGATCGAGCGGGCGCGGCCCTGGCGCGTTGACCTTGGATCTGATGTCGACGGCGACGCGGTAGGGCAGGTGCCGCGGCCGGGCAGCGCACTGGCGCCTGCCGAATGACCGCGCCGGCTTTTCACCAAATCTTCCTCAACCACGAAGGACAAAGACCATGAGCAATGTTGGATCGATCGATCGCGTCGCGCGTATCGTCATTGGAATTCTGCTGCTGGCGTTTGCCATTCCGCTGGGCTTCCCCCAGACCGGCTGGAACTGGGTCGGCTGGATTGGGATCGTGCCGCTGGCGACGGCCGTGTTCGGCTTTTGCCCGGCGTATTACCTGTTCGGCATGTCGAGTTGTCCCGTCCGGCAGGGAAAATGATACCGGATTGCGAATATCGCTTCACAAAATAAAAACGGGGCCGCGAGGCCCCGTTCGAAGTCAGTAGCGTCCCGCGATGTTACTTGATCTTGGATTCGCGGAATTCGACGTGCTTGCGCGCGACCGGGTCGTACTTCTTCTTGACCAGCTTGTCGGTCATGGTGCGCGAATTCTTCTTGGCGACGTAGTAGAAGCCGGTATCCGCCGAGGAGACGAGCTTGACCTTGATGGTGACCGCTTTGGCCATGTTCAGACCTCAAATTGCTTGGGAATCGG
>JBBQUA010000076.1:0-22102 GCA_038212905.1 Hyphomicrobiales bacterium | reverse complement strand
TCCGACGAGAACGTAGATGCCGGCTCCAATGGTGACGCCGAGCCCATAAAGCACGGCATGCGTCAGGGTGAGCGATCGCACCAGGCGCGGCGCGGCGTCCCGCGTTGCAGTGGACTGGACAGACATCCAACGTCTCCTCGTACGGCAAGTCGAGCACGATGCCGGGCGGCGCCCGGACGACCTTCAGCTGATGCTTTTGATGGATTTAGCCGCTGGTGTCTGCATCATCACTGGCGCGCCGAAAATGACCGCGGCTCGACCACTGCCCCGGCCAGACGGCGATACAGATCGCGGCGCCGGGCGACGGGCCACCAGTCGTACAGGAAGATTTCGAGCGGACGCCAGTTCGCGACCCAGCCTAAAATCAGGAAACTCTCCTCGATCATGCGGCTGAGCGACCCCTCGACAAATCCGCTGGCGAAGCGGGCGATGGCAAAGCACGCGATCAGCACGATCATGCCGATGGCGAGGGAACGACGGCCAACCCGGAACAGCTCGGTGAGATCGCGCTGCAATGCCGTCGCGCGGTGGGAAAAATACCCGCGGATGGCTTCGGCCAGATCCTTTGCCGCCTTGTTCTGAAGCTCGCTTTCCGGAAAATGGACGATAATTCTAATGGGCTGGTCGGCGCGCAATTCGCGCGCCCAACCCACGATGAATTCCTCCGCCTCGCGGTCGAGATCGCGCTCCCGAAACGGCGACGGGTCCAGGGTATGAAACAGCTGCGCGATCTCGTCGACGCGCAGCTCGATGGCATGGTCCGCACTTTCGATTGTCATGGTCAATGCACCGCGACCCGGAAGCGCCCGCGCCCGGCGGACTTCAGGGCTTCCAGCGACACTAGCACGACGATCCCCGCCGCCAACGTCAATGCGAGATCGTCGAGATGCAGCGGCCCGAAGCGGAACAGCGCGCTGGCGGGAGGGAAGAGCAGCGTCAGACCCAGCATGACCGGAACGACCAGCATCACCCATCCGAGCGCGGCGTTCGGCCGCCGCAGCGCCGCGACCAGCGATGCACTGAACGAGCGGTTGACGAAGATCAGGCTGACAATGACCAGCACCAGCGAGAAGAACGTCAGCGCCCGCACCTCCGCCTCCGGCATGCCGCGCTTCAGCGCCGTGAGGTAGATGACGGCGACCACCGCAAAGGCCAGCGCTCCCTGCACCAGGCTCCAGCCGATCAGGCTGCCCGAGAACAGCGGCTGATCGGGTGGGCGCGGTGGACGGCTCATGACGTCGTCCTCTTCCGTTTCGGCTTCGAACACCAGCGAGCATACGGGGTCGATGATCATCTCCAGGAACGCGATGTGGATCGGCCCGAATATGATCGGCAGGCCGAACAGCAGCGGCAGCAGCGCAAGGCCCGCGATCGGCACGTGCACGGCGAAGATGAACCCCATCGCCTTGAGCAGGTTGTCGTAGATCCGGCGACCGAGCCGCACCGCCCGCACGATCGAGCCGAAATCATCGTCGAGCAGCACGATGGAGGACGCCTCGCGCGCCACATCGGTGCCGCGGCCGCCCATCGCGATGCCGATATGCGCCGCCTTCAGCGACGGCGCGTCGTTGACGCCGTCTCCGGTCATGGCGACGATGTCGCCGTTGGCCTTGAGCGCTTCGACGATGCGAAGTTTCTGATCGGGCATGATCCGCGCGAACACCGTCGCCGTCCGCACCCGCTGCGCCAGTTGTTCCGCGTTCAGCGTTTCCAGTTCTTCTCCGGTCACGAGATCGGCGGTGTCGAGGCCCGCCTGCCGGGCGATCGCCGTGGCGGTCGCCGGGTAGTCGCCGGTGATCATCACCACCCTGATGCCGGCGGACCGGCACTCGGCGACGGCAGCGGGCACACTTTGCCGCAACGGGTCGGCCAGCCCGACCAGCCCTTCGAATTCAAAGGCAAAATCGTGCTGCGAGGCAGGCGATGTGGCGCCTGCGAAGGAGGCACGGGCCACACCCAGGACGCGCAGGCCTTCGGCTGCCATGGTGTCCACCGAGCGCTTCAGCGCGGCAAGATCGGGGGCGCCGAGGTGGCAAAGATCGGCGATCGCCTCGGGCGCCCCCTTGGCCGCGACGACGAACTCCTGACGGCCATCGGATGGCTGCCAGACCTGCGACATCGCCAGCAGATCCGGGCGCAGCCCATAGGCGTGCTCGAGTTTCCATTCCGTGCCATGCAGACGCCCGGTGCCGGCCAGCCGCTCGCCGCCGAGAGCATGAAACGCCTTGTCCATCGGATCGAACGGATCGCGCGCGCTGGCCAGGATTCCATATTCGACCAGCGCGTGGAAGCGCTCCGGCATCGTCGTGCCCGGTGTCGCCCTCGGCCGGAACGTCTCGTCATCCCGGAGCCGCAGTTCCGCAATGGTCATCCGGTTCTCGGTCAGCGTCCCCGTCTTGTCGGTGCAGAGCACCGTCGCGGAACCGAGGGCTTCGATCGCCGCGGCGCGCCTTGTCAGCACCCTCGCCTGCGAGATCCGCCACGCCCCCATCGCCATGAACACGGCAAGCACGACCGGAAATTCTTCGGGGAGCATCGACATGCCGAGCGCGATGCCCGCCAGCACCGCATCCAGCCATGCGCCGCGCAGGGTGCCGTACAGCACCACCGCCAGAATGCTGACCGCAGCGCCGGCGATGGCGAAGATCCGCACCAACCGGCGGGTCTGCGCCTGCAGCCGCGGCGGCTCCGTCTCCAGCGTGCTCAGCGACTGACCGATCTTGCCGATCTCGCTGCGCAGACCGGTTGCAACGACCTCGGCTATCGCCGTGCCGCGCACCACCAGCGAACCGGAGAACACAAGGGGCAGGTCATCGCCGCCCGGCCGCCGGCTTTGGGAAAGACCCGCGCCCGCACGCGCGGTCTTGCGCACGGGAACCGATTCACCCGTCAGCAGCGATTCGTCGGTCTGCAGGTCGCGGCATTCGATGATGACCGCGTCGGCGGGCACCCGGTCGCCTTCGGCGAGCACCAGAACATCGCCGCGGACGACTTCGCGGCCGGTGATCCGCTTGCGCACGCCGTCGCGGATCACCAGCGCGCGCGGACTGGTGAGGTCGCGCAATGCTTCCAGCACCCGCTCGGTGCGGGCTTCCTGGATCACCGTGATCAGCACGGACATGGTCGCGAACACGAGAAGGATAACGGCTTCCCTGAGGTCGCCCAGCACCAGATAGATCGCGCCGCCGCCGAGCAGCAGGGCCAGCATGGGCTCGCGCACAACCTCAAGCAGGATCCGCACCGGCGTGCGCCGGTCCGGCCGGGGCAGTTCGTTGTAGCCCTCGGCCTGCAATCTGGCCTGGGCTTCCGCCTCGCTGAGGCCATGCATCGGACCGGGCAATGCTGTTACGTCGGGCATTTCACCTGCTTTGGGAATTGGGCGTGATCCGCACCCGGCATGGGCCGCGCTCGGGCTCCCGCCGGTTGTCACAAAACCTATCGCTCTCCGCGCAGCCGGCGTTTGATCCATCGCATAAGGTGGTGCTCAATGCCCTGGGAACGCTGGCCATGTGGATAATAGCTGAACCTTTGCGCTGGGCTGCCGCGTATCTGAGGCGTAAGATAACCTCCACGCGGAGAACCGTCATGCGCGCCTTCCTCCTGTTCGTCGCATTGCTGATCGGCCTCGGCTCCCCCGCCGCCGCCGACGATGTCGCCGCTGCGCAAAAAGTCATCCGTTCCCAGGTCGAGGCCTTCAGCCGCGACGATGCCCAGGCTGCCTATTCCCATGCCGCGCCCGCGATTCAGGAAATGCTCCCGCAGGCCGACATGTTCATGGCGATGGTGCGCGGCAGCTATGCGCCGGTCTACCGCCACAAGAGTTTCGAATTCGGCGAGGCGCGCGCCGCCGACGGCAAGGTCGCCCAGCGCGTCCGTATCGTCGATGCCGAGGGCGTGCCGTGGGAGGCACTCTATACGCTGGAGCTGCAGCCCGACGGCGGCGTCAAGATCTCGGGCTGCACGCTGCTGAAGGCGGGTCAGGGGGTGTGAAGGCTCCGGCGCGGAAATCACGCCGTTAGCTTGAAACATCCCGCCGGAATTCGCGCCAAAACCTTTGCCATTGCCAGCGTCGGCCGATTGCGCCTTACTCGCCGCGATCCATCGAAGCTGCGTCCCTATCCCGGAGGAAACCAAAATGAAAACAGTACAATCGATGCTCGCTGAGGCCGAAGCCGCCGTACCGCGCATCAGTCCCGAGGAAGCCAAGGGACTGGTTGGCCGGGCCGACGTGCTGTTTCTCGACGTCCGCGAACCGGCCGAGGTCGCGACATCGGGAAAGGTCCCCGGCGCGCTCGCGATCCCGCGCGGCCTGGTGGAATTTCGCGCCGATCCGGCTTCCGCGCTGCATGACGCGGCATTCGACCGCGCCAAGACCGTGGTGGCCTACTGCGCATCCGGCGGACGCTCGGCGCTGGTCGGCAAGACGCTGAAGGAAATGGGTTACGAAAACGTCCGCAACCTCGGCGGCTTCAAGGGCTGGCTCGACGCCGGCGGCGAGGTCGAAAAGGGATAGATGCGACGTCGCATCCGCATTGATCATTCCGCGTGAGGCCAGACGCCTTACGCCATCACCAGCCGCGAACGCGCCCTCGCCCGCAGCAGCAGCGCCGTCACGATGACGATGTTGAGCGCGTTCCAGACGACGCCGTTGAGGAACGCCGCGGCGTAGGAGCCGGTGGCGTCGAAGATCTCGCCGGAACTCCCGCCGCCGCCGGACATGCCGAACACCGAGGCCATGATCACGATGCCGACCCGGGTCGCGGCCTCGCGCGCCGGCATCGATTCCCGGACGATGATGGCGTAGCTCGGCACGATGCCGCCCTGGAACAGGCCGAACATCGCGGAAATCAGGTAGAGCGAAGTGAGGCCGTCGAAAAACAGGTAGAACAGCAGGGCAAAGCCCTGCGCCACCGATCCGATCAGCAGCGTCGGGATGCCGCCGATCTTGTCGGCCAGATAGCCCGAGCCGATCCGGCTGATAATGCCGCACGCCATCATCAGCGACAGCATCTCGGCGCCGCGCGCCACGCCGTAACCGAGATCGCCGCAATAGGCGACGATGTGGACCTGCGGCATCGACATCGCCACGCAGCAGGAAATGCTGGCTATGCACAAAAGCACCGTCAGCGTATTGGCGGACAATTTGAGATCGATCCGCGGCGGCAGCGCTTTGCTATGATCCTGCGCCGCGCTGCCGCCCATGACCTGGCGCAACACCAGCAGCAGGATGGTCATCAGCACTCCGACGGCAATGCCGATGCCGACATGGGTGGCGCGCCAGCCATAGGCCTGCGTGCTCCAGTTGATCAGCGGCGGCCAGAACGTGCCCGCGACATAATTGCCTGACGCGACGATGGTCACCGCCAACCCGCGATAGCGCTCGAACCAGTGCGAGGCCTCCGCCATCAGCGGCGCGAAGGTGGCCGAGGTGCCCAAACCCATCAGGAAGGAGATGGCGATGAACTGCCACAGCGCGGTCGCGAGACCCGCCAGCATATAGGAGCACGTCAGGAGGGCGATGCTGACGGCCATCGCCGGCACGATCCCGAGCCGGTCGGTGATCTTGCCCATGATGACGCCGCCGACCCCGAAGCCGAGGAAGATCATGGTGGCGGCGAACGAAACCGCGCCACGGCTGGCCGCAAATTCCTGCTGCACCACCGGCATCACCACCACGACCGACCACATCCCGACCGCGCCGACGGAGCCGATCAGGACCGCCAGCGCGAGCCGCAGCCAGGCCTGGCGCGAGTCCGGGGTAAACGGCGGCGAATCTTTCGATGGTTGCGATGGGGCGTGCACGGCGGCAACTTCGTCGGCCCGGGGTTCCCGGTCAAGCCACATGGCGCGATATTGGGCATGCAGATGCGATGCAACAGGACCGAAGGTCGTCATTCCGGGGCGATGCGAAGCATCGAACCCGGAATCTCGCAAAGCCGATCGAGATTCCGGGTTCGCCGCTGGCGCGGCGCCCCGGAATGACGGCTTAAAGCGCTTCGTTAACCCTTTCCTAACCATAAACACGGCAAAAATTGCCTAGTGGAGTCGAGTGTCGTCAGCCGCGTAAACCGGGAGAACCCCCGTGGACGCCAGTGCGGTGCCTCACTTTCGAAACGGTGGCCCTTCGGCCGCCGCGCAGACGTTTGGCGCCCGGGGCCGGCATTCGCGGGGGGAAGCAGCTACGATGGTCGATGTCACGGCGGGTCAGGGAACGGATACAGCGGGCGGCGGATTTCCCGGCTTAGGCGCCATCGGCAACATCCTGAAGCGCGGCGATCTCGCGCTGGCGTTCGGCGTCCTGATCATTCTCGTCGTGCTGATCATGCCGCTGCCGTCGGTCGTGCTCGACCTGTTTCTGGCGATCTCGATCATCCTGTCGATCCTGATCCTGATGACCGCGCTGTTCATCCAGGCGCCGCTGGAATTCTCCTCGTTCCCGACCATCCTGTTGATCTCGACCATGCTGCGGCTGTCGCTGAACATGGCTTCGACCCGCCTGATCCTGTCGAAGGGACATGAGGGCACCGCGGCTGCTGGCCACGTCATCGAAGCCTTCGGCAATTTCGTGATGGGCGGCAATTTCGTGATCGGGATCATCGTGTTCGCGATTCTGGTGATCGTGAACTTCGTGGTCATCACCAAGGGTTCGGGCCGCATCGCCGAAGTCGCGGCCCGCTTCCACCTCGACGCCATGCCGGGCAAGCAGATGGCGATCGACGCCGATCTGGGCGCCGGCCTGATCGACGAGGCCACCGCCAAGAAACGCCGCAAGGATCTGGAGGACGAAAGTGGCTTCTTCGGCGCCATGGACGGCGCCTCGAAATTCGTGCGGGGCGATGCGGTCGCGGGCCTGCTGGTGGTCTTCATCAACGTCATCGGCGGCATCATCATCGGGGTCGCCCAGCAGGGCATGGGTTTTGCGGATGCCGCGCGCACCTACACGCTGCTGACGGTCGGCGACGGTCTGGTGACGCAAGTGCCGGCGCTGATCGTGTCGACCGCGGCGGGCCTGCTGGTCTCGAAGGCGGGCGTCAGCGGCGCCGCCGACAAGGCGCTGATGAAGCAGCTGTCCGGCTATCCGCAGGCGCTCGGCATGTCGGCCGGCGTCATGCTGGTGCTGGGGATGCTGCCAGGCGTTCCAATGCTGCCCTTCCTCGCGCTCGGTGGCGGCGCGGCCTACCTGGCGATGACGGCGCGCAAACGCAATGAGGCCAGCACGAAAGCCGAAGCCGTTGCAGCGGCCGCGCCGGATGCCGCCGCGGCCGCCGCAGCCGCCGGCGCGGAAGAACCGATCGCCAATTCACTGAAGATCGACGATCTCAAGATCGAACTCGGTTATGCACTGCTGCCGCTGGTCAACGGCCCCGACGGCACCGACCGCCTGACCGAACAGATCAAGGCGCTGCGCCGCTCGCTCGCGGTCGAAATGGGTTTTGTGATGCCGGCGGTACGCATTCTCGACAATGTGCAGCTGGAGGCCAACACCTACATCATCAAGATCAAGGAAGTGGACGCCGGCACCGGCAAGATCTGGCCCAACAGTTTCATGGTCATGGACCCCGCCGGCAACCAGGTCGGGATTCCGGGCATCCACACCATCGAGCCGACCTTCGGCCTGCCGGCGACCTGGGTCGACGCCACCCTGAAGGAAGAGGCCTCGCTGAAGGGCTATACCGTGGTCGACGCCGCGACCGTGCTGTCGACCCACCTCACCGAGTTGCTCAAGACCAACATGTCGGACCTGTTGTCCTATGGCGAGGTGCAGAAACTCCTGAAGGACCTGCCGAAGGAGCAGGGCGAACTGGTCAAGGACATCACGCCGGCGCTGGTCACGGTATCCGGCATTCAGCGCGTGCTGCAGCTGTTGCTGGCGGAGCGGATCTCGATCCGCGATCTCTCGACCATCCTGGAGGGCATCGCCGACGCGCTGGCCTTCTCACGCAACCCGGCGACCATGGTCGAGCACGTTCGCGCCCGGCTGGCGCGGCAGATCTGCGCGCAAAATACCTCCCACAACGGCTATCTGCCGCTGATCGCGCTGTCGGCCAAATGGGAGCAGGCGTTTGCCGAGTCGCTGGTCGGCGCCGGCGAGGAGCGCCAACTGGCAATGCAGCCCTCGAAACTGTCGGAATTCATGACCGTGGTGCGCGACCGCTTCGAACAGGCCGCGCGCGAAGGCGAGGCGCCGGTGCTGGTGACGTCGGCGGCGATCAGGCCGTTCGTGCGTTCGCTGGTGGAACGCTTCCGCTCGCAAACCACCGTGCTGTCGCAGGCGGAAATCCACCCCCGGGCCCGGCTGAAGACGGTCGGCAGCGTCTAATCGGGCGGCAGCCGGCGGCGGGTCTTTTCCGCCACAGGCAAACGATTTGTCGGCATTCTACGAGAAGGGCCCGGCCGCGCGCCTCGGTAGCCGATGGACCCATAAACTATTGTATTTTCAATATAATTTTCGATTCTGAATATCCCGCAGCAAATTTCAGTCGCGGGATTTCAACTCCTTTCACTGCCTTGTGATCGCCTCTTTGGAACTTAAAGGCGAATCCCTACGTTTCCTGCCATGAGATGTTGAACCTGTTCGCGGATGCACCACACCAATTCCGTAAGACAGGGAAAGCGGCAGGAGGCTTCCATGAACCATTCGATTTACAGCGCTGATCGCACGACCCATCTGAAGATCGTGGTGGTGGCGCTTATCGCTGGTATCGCGGTGGCAGGCTTCAGCATCACGGCTCGCACCACTTCTTCGGACCAGGAATACACCCAAACGGCGCGCGTCCTCAAAACCGACAAGCCGGTGGCGATCACCAGCGCGGAGACCTCGACAATACGCTAACGAAATTCAAGGAATTCACGCGGCTCTTTAGCAGCCCCCAAAGTCGCCTCGTGGATAATCAGACGACCCCAACGACCCCCAAGTCGACTACCGAAAACGCCCGCTCCCCACGGGCGTTTTCTTTTTGCGAGGCGTCGGAACCCGTCGTGAAGCACGGGCGGGAGTGACGCGTTACTTCTCCTGTTCCATTGTCACGGCGACATCCGCATTCGCGGAAAGCCTGACCTTGTCGCCTTCGACGCCGGCCACCAGGCTCCTGGCGACGAAGTGGTGATGCCCCTTGTGAGAGCCCTCGCCGCTGTCCTTTTTCGTCAGCTTGATGCGACCGTCCTCGACCTTGTCCACGGTGCCGACATGCACCCCGTCAGCACCGATGACTTCCATATGCTCTTTGATTTCCATTTGTCGTTCTCCGTTGCCGCATAAACAAAAGGCTCCCGGAGGGAGCCTTCCGAAAGGAGTACATCCGTCCCTCCGGTCTGACGTAACAACCGGACAGGCCATGGATGGTTCCTGGCGGGGAACAAAAACTCCAGGCAGGGCTTAGCGTTCCAGACTAACCGCGGCGGCACGCGCCTGCATTTACGCGGAAAATTTCACCTCCGGTTTCAAACCCGTCATCAATTCATCAAGCACGGAGCAACGAGTGCCGGACGCCTATATTTTTCTGCTAATCGGCTTCGGTGCTCTCGTTCTGCTGACTGCCTGGTTACCGATGGTTCTGAGGGAAGCGCCGCTGTCGCTCCCCATTTTTTGCGTGGCGATCGGCGCTGCCATTTTCGCTCTTCCCCTGGATGTTTACGTTCCCCATCCCAACGGCAATCTGCCCGTTGTCGAGCGACTGACCGAACTCGTCGTCATCATCTCGCTGATGGGGGCCGCTCTCAAGATCGATCGCAAGATCGGATGGCGCTCGTGGATGGTGACTTGGCGACTGCTGGCCATCGCCATGCCCGTCACGATACTGGCGCTCGCCTGGCTCGGCCATGCGATGCTGGGCCTGGGCGCAGCCACGGCATTGCTGTTGGCTGCCGCGCTCGCTCCCACCGATCCGGTACTGGCGAGCGATGTGCAGGTCGGACCGCCGAAATCCGGAGAGGAAGACGACACGCGATTTGCGCTTACGTCCGAAGCCGGCTTGAACGATGGCCTGGCGTTTCCCTTCGTCATGTGCGCCATCGCGTTGGCCGAAGCGGGACGCACGGGCGAGCCCTGGGTCCTCGACTGGCTGAGCGTCGAGGTGATCTGGCGCCTGGCCGCCGGCGTTGCGGTCGGGGCGCTCGTTGGCTTTGCACTGGGGTGGCTGGTCTTCCGGATGCCGAACCGGGACAAATTATCGCAAACCGGCGATGGATTTGTCGCGCTGGGAATAACGCTCGCCATCTACGGCATTGCGGAATCCGTGCATGGATACGGCTTCGTTTCCGTTTTTGTCGGCGGGCTGGCCCTGCGCGCCGCGGAACGAAACCACAAATACCATCAAACGCTTCACGACTTTGCAGAGCAACTCGAACGCCTGCTGATGATGATCCTGCTCGTTCTGTTCGGAGGCGCCATTGCCAGCGGCGGGCTTCTCAATGCGCTGACCTGGAGTTCCGCCGGTTACGCCCTGCTCGCCATTTTTGTCGTGTGCCCGCTGGCGGGCTGGTTTTGCCTGGCGGGCTCGACGTGTCCGCCGACGGAGCGTGCGGTCATCAGCTTCTTTGGAATCCGCGGCCTGGGATCGATCTACTATCTCGCCTACGCTCTGCAGAAGGAGGCGTTCGACAAGATCGATGTTGTCTGGAGCACGATCGCGCTCGTCATCCTCATCTCGATCGTATTGCATGGTGTGACCGTGACTCCGGTCATGCAACTGATCGATCGCAGGCAGCGGCGAGGCACCGCCGCCAAGGAGACGAAGACCATCATCCGGCAGCGCCGCAAGCGGAGCGCCTGACACTCCGAGCGGATCCTGGACCCGGGCGTGCGCTTCACCTGGGCTGGGCTACGGAATGCAACTCGTTGACGAGCACCTTGATGTTTTCGCTGTAGTCCACGGGCGCCACGACGAGATGGACGCCGCCTGCGTTGAAGGCGGCTTCCAACATGGTCGCGAGTTCCGAGGCGGTGCCGACGCGCGACCCCTTCGCGCCATATGACTTCGCATAAGCCACGAAATCCGGATTGCCGAATTCGAGGCCGAAGTCGGAAAATCCGTCGACTTCCTGCTTCCACCGGATCATGCCGTAGGCTCGATCCTCCAGCACGAGCACGACGAGGTTCAGTTTGAGCCGCACGGCCGTCTCCAGCTCCTGCGAATTCATCATGAACCCGCCATCGCCGCAGACCGCGAGCACGCGCCTGTCCGGATGGATCAGCGACGCCGCGATCGCCGAAGGAAGACCGGCGCCCATGGTCGCGAGCGCGTTGTCGAGCAGCAGTGTGTTGGCAACGCTGGTGCGATAGTTGCGGGCAAACCAGATCTTGTACATGCCGTTGTCGAGGGCAACGATGCCGTCCGGCGGGATGGCCTGACGGACGTCGTGCACGATGCGCTGCGGCGTCAGGGGAAACCGATCCTCCGTCGACCGCTCGGCGAGGTGGGCCAGGATCCCCTCCCGCAAACCGAGCAAGGCCTGACCATTGGGGAGCTTGCCTTCGAGACGATCGGCCAGGCTTGCGAGGTTCAAGCCGACGTCGCCGACGATCTCCGCCTGCGGGAAATATACCTGTTCCACCGTCGCCGGCGTGGCGCCGACATGGATAACCCGCGGTCCATCATGGCCCATGAAAAAAGGCGGCTTCTCGACGGTGTCGTGACCAATCGAAATAATCAGATCGGCCTGGTCGATGGCCTCGTGGACCCAATCCCGCTCCGACAATGCGGCCGTGCCCATATACAGGCTGGAACCGGCATTGACCGCGCCCTTCCCCATCTGGGTGTTGAAGAATGGAATCCCGCATCGACGCACGAACGCCGACAGCGGCTCGGCGAGTTGCGGGCGGCTCGCCGCCGCGCCCAGCATGACCAAAGGCCTGCGGGCGCCCATGATCATGGCCGCGGCGCGCTCGATGGCCGCCGCGGGCGCGACCGGAAGCTCGACGACATGCCGGGGAACGATCTCGGCCGCGGCTTCGTCGGCCGCGATATCCTCGGGCAGTTCGAGATGCACCGGGCCCGGCCGCTCCTGCTGAGCAACCCGGAAAGCGTCGCGGACCAGGGTCGGAATACTCTGCGCGGAGACGATCTGTGTGGCCATCTTGGTAAGTGGCCGCATGGTCGCGACGATGTCGACGATCTGGAAGCGCGCCTGGCGGCTGCTCCGGATCGCCTTCTGTCCCGTGATCATGACCATCGGCATCGCGCCCAGATGCGCGTAGGCCGCCGCCGTCGTCAAATTGAGCGCACCGGGACCCAGCGTCGTCAGGCAGACGCCCGCGCGACCGGTGAGACGCCCATAGGTCGCCGCCATGAAGCCGGCGGCTTGTTCGTGCCGCGTCAGCACCAGCTTGATCTTCGAGCGCCGCAGCGACTCCAGCACGTCGAGATTCTCCTCGCCGGGGATGGCGAAGATGTATTCGACGCCCTCGTTCTCGAGGGCGGCCACCAGCAGATCGGAGGCTTTTGTCACGCGGCCGAAACTCCGCTCGCGGTTGTTGCAGCTTTCTCCGCCCGATGCGGCAGCGTCCATTCCGGCCGAATGAAGTGACAGGTGTAGCCGTTCGGATATTTCTCCAGATAATCCTGATGCTCCGGCTCAGCGTCCCAGAACGGTCCGGCGGGTGCCACCTCGGTGACGACCTTGCCCGGCCAAAGGCCGGAAGCGTCGACATCGGCTATGGTGTCTTCCGCGGTCCGCTTCTGCGCGTCGCTGGTATAGAAGATGGCCGACCGGTAACTGGCGCCGCGGTCGTTGCCCTGTCGGTTCAACGTCGAGGGATCGTGGATCTGGAAGAAGAATTCCAGCAGCTTGCGATAGCTGATGGTCTGCGGATCGAAGGTGATCTCAATGGCCTCGGCGTGATTGCCGTGATTGCGATAGGTCGCGTTTGGTACCTCGCCGCCGGTGTAGCCCACCTTGGTCGAAATCACGCCGGGATACCGGCGCAGCAGATCCTGCACACCCCAGAAGCAGCCGCCGGCAAGGACGGCCCGTTCCGTCGAAATGGTCATATCTGTTCTCCCTGGTTCGCTGCGATCGTCGGTTCCGAAATTGATCAGGGACGCATAATGAGGCCGAACGATGCAAAAGCGCAATTGTCAATGAACCTCTGCAGTCCGGACATCTGCCTCGAACCCGGTGAAATTAGTTCCGGATGCTGCTAATCTGATCCCGGCAACGTTGACCGAAAGCGTCGGATGCCGTCGCATCCACGGCTGCTGACCGCTCCGTCATTGCGGAAGGCCCCATCGCAGGGCAACGCTCCGAATCCACACAGCGAGGCAGTCATGGTGAAACCGTTTCCGTCGAAGACACATATCGCGCGGGCTTTGAACGCGGCATAGCCGTCCACCTTGAATATGTCCGCTTTGGCCAGCGCCAATCGATTGGGGAGGGCGAAGGTCGCAGCGATTGACGAGTGCGGCCAAACCGGCGAATCTTTGCTGCACCATCGCGGTGAACTTGCCGATGGACCGGACGCCTGGACCCTGCGCATTGGAAACCAGCATATTATGCAGAAAATTATTCGGTATCTCGAGAAGGCCGCCGCGCTGTCAGCCATGCTTGCCGTTGTCGCCTTGCCAGGACTTGCGTGCGCGCAATCAGGGAGCGCCGGCGGCAGCATCGGCAATGACGAAAAGTCGTTATCGGGTTCGCGCGAGACGCCTCGTTCGGCTGAGCCGTCAAAGCCGGCACGACGCAGCAAGCCCGAGGCCGAGGAGCCGCGCCGTGCGTCGCGAAAGAGCGGCGGTGGCGGCAATGGTGGCGGCAATTTCAATGGAGCATGGGTTCTTACCAGTGTCGGCTCGCCCTGCGGCACCTCCTCCGATACGGTGGTCATTACCGGCAGCAGGATGGTCGGGCAATACGGCACCGCTCAAGTCAGTCCGAGTGGCTCGGTGTCTGGCATCGGAGCCGCCGGGAGCCTGACCTGGCGGATGTCCGGCCGTTTCTCGGGCCGCAGCGGCTCCGGTTCATTTCGGCGATCCGATGGATGCGTCGGAAGCTGGACTGGATCCAAACAGTAATTGCGAATCGGCTCCCGACGATGGGGCAGGCGGTGATCGTTTCTGTAACGGTTCTTCCATACCAGCTCACACGATGATCGTGCTTGCTGCTCGCCATGGCGATCTCGGTCTTGATGATCCCGACGGCAACCCATGCCTACACGCCGGATCAGCAACAAGCTTGCTCCGGTGACGCGTTTCGTCTTTGCGGCCCCTACATTCCGGATGTCGACCGCGTCACAGCCTGCATGCTCAGATTCAGGTCCCAGCTCACGCCGGGCTGCCGCGTGCATTTCAGGTCCGGGCGCACGACCTCGGCGAGGCCTGTTCGCGCGAGGAAGCCCGTCCATCTCCTGCCGCACAAGCACCGCAAGCCGGCCCGCACGAATCGTCGCTTGCCCGCGCGCCTACGCTAACCGCGTTCGCTGCCGCCCCGGCAATGGCGGTCACGTGCATTGCGTTCGACGACGTGTTGAGCGGTGGATTCCTGCCGTGGCGCCAGGTTCTGGCGCCGGGTTCTGATCAAGGCTGCCCGGCCGATCTCGCATCTTTCGAGCAACCCTTTGGCCAACCGCCTGCCCTGATGCAGCCTCGATACAGGCGCGGCAACACGAAGCTACCCATCCACAATCCGCGCCCCGCTTTCACAGCGGCTCGGTGTGCCTTCGCGTACCTGCCTTTGGAGTATCGAGGCCGGTCGAGCGCCCAGCCCTGCGCGACCATCCAGCCACCAAGGTCCGTACCTCCAACGTTGCATGTCGCCACCAGTCGCTGTTGATAACCACTCCTGGTACCCGTGCAACCAATCGACCTCTCATTCAGGAGGGTGCTCAGGGCCATCGCCGCCTTGGTTCCGCAGGAATATTGCTCACCTTTCTTGCCACGGCAGCGCTGGGTACTTTCAGGCGCATCGATCCCGAACAGGTGGATACGGGTACCTGCAACTTCCACGGTGTCGCCGTCGATGACGGACGCGCGACCGGTGATCGTTTCAGCCTGAGCAAGCCAGCTGAACGTCATGAAAGCCATCGTAACGAGGCATCGCAATAGCAAGCTGCCTGATCGATGAGCCGGCTTTCGGCGACCTGGGACTGTCGAACTCACTCGCATTCTTTCAGTTTCCCGCGCGATAGAATTCAGCCTTGCATAAATCCGGTCAAATCCGAAGGTTTTCGTAAGCCGAAGAATGCTGAAGTCATCGCCTTTCGGAAAACACCGGCGAGTTCCGTTCCCGTGTCCGGGAACGGTTTGTCCGCTTGTGACCCTGGCAGGGTCCGAAATCCGGAATTGCGCAGGCGATTGGCCGCTAGATATACGGCGTAACCTTTTCGGCGAGCGTCTCCACCGTCTCTTTCGCGGCACTCCGCGCCGCAAATTCCGCCGCCGGCGTTCGCAGTATCGTCAACAATTGCCGGATCGAGAACATCGCCATCAGAGCGCCGGAAAATGGCATGGCGCCGTACCACAGCCTGCGCGGCAGCGAAAAATACGGAGAGACATCGGACGCCCGCTGGAACAGATCGAACGACCGGTAAGTGAAGATCGCGATGAAGACCAGGCAGCCCAGCGATATGAAGGCCTTCAACGGCTTTTCAAAGCGCGTGCCTTCCGTCATCGACGGCACGAGATCGACGGCGAAATGCTGATTGATCCGCCAGACCTCCGCGCTGCCGAGGAAGATCATCCACACCAGCATCAGTTCGATAATTTCGTCATTCCAGTCCAGCACGAACACATTGACGAAGCGGTTGAAGACGTTCGCCACCATCAGGACGAGAATTCCGACCAGCAGAACGACGGTGACCGCGCGCAAAACGTATCCGATGCTATTTTCGATCCGGGTCAATTGCCGCCTCCCAGCACCAGGACCGGAAGCCAGGTTACGAGCCCGGGAACATAGGTGATCAACAACAGAACCCCGCAAAGTACGACCATGAACGGGACCAGTTCCCACGCCAGCTTCACCACCGGCACTTCGGCGATTGTCGACACCGCGTAAAGCACCATTCCGACCGGGGGTGTCAGGAGGCCAATCATGAGATTGAGGGTCATCACCACGCCGAAATGCACCGGATCGATGCCGAACTTCGCCAATACCGGCATGAATATCGGTACCGTCAGCAGCATGATGGCGATACCTTCCATGAAGCAGCCGAGGACGAGCAGGACGGCGTTGAGGATCAGCAGGATCACCACCGTGCTCGACGTCAATTGCGTCAGGGCCTCGACGATCGCCTGCGGCGCGCGAATATAGATCAACAGCCAGCCGAACATCCCGGCGGCGGCAATGATGAACATCACCCGCACGGTCTGATCGATGGTATCCCAGAGGATGGTGGTGATGCGCTTCATATCGAGTTCGCGATAGACAAAGGCACCGACCACGAGCGCGTAGATCACAGCGGCCACAGCCGCTTCCGTCGGCGTGAAGACGCCGCCGAGAATACCGCCCATGATGATGCCCGGCGCCAGCAAGCCCAGGAACCCGTCAATGCCGGAGCGAATGACCTGCGCCAGGGTTGCCTTCTGCTCGGCGCGGTATCCGCGCTTCACCGACATGATATAGATCACGATCATGATGCCGACGCCCATCATGACGCCCGGCACCACGCCGCCCAGAAACAGCTTTCCGACAGAGACTTCGGCGAGCGCACCGTAAATCACCATCGGGATGGAGGGCGGAATCACCGGGCCGATCGTGGAAGACGAGGCCACGACGGCGCCGGCGAACTTCTTGTCGAAGCCGCCATCCTTCATCGCCTTGATCTCGATCACGCCGAGCCCCATGGCTTCGGCCAGCGCCGCACCCGAAACGCCCGCGAACAACATCGAGGCCAGAACGCTGACATGAGCGAGGCCGCCGCGCACATGGCCCACCAGTGTTCGCGCAAAGCCGAAGATCCGGTCGGTCATGCCGCCGGTATTCATCAGATTCCCGGCCAGAATGAAGAAAGGGATGGCGAGGAGCGGGAACGATGACGTGGCGGAATACATCCGCTGCGCCATCGCCCCGATCATGCGCGGCTCGCCCAGCCCCAGAAAGAACCCGATCGCGGTGAGGCCCATGGCCACCGCGATCGGAAATCCAATCAGAATCAAGAGTACAAGGACGCTGAAAATCAACAGGACCAGCATAACCCCAGCTCTCCTCGTACCCTACGTTTCTTGTATCGCCGTTTTCAGGCGTTACTTCTTTTGCGCGTCCTCGGCGTATTTCTTGAACTTCGCGACGTTGTCGGCACCCGCATATTTGCCAATCTCCGCATCGGCCGGTCCCATTGCATCCTTGAACGGCTTCAGATCAGGCGTCGTGACCTGCATGCCCTTCGATTTCAACATTTCGATGAGGCCTTTTTCCTCGCCCTGCAGCAGATCGCGCGTCAACTTGCCGGCGGCCGCGCCCTCCTCGCGCAGAATCTTCTGCTGATCGGGCGTGAGCTTCTTCCAGGTATCGAGGTTCACCACCTGATAGATCGCCTGGTAAGTATGCTGCGTCATGGCCAGGTGCTTCTGGACTTCGAAGAATTTGGCGCTGGCAATCGTCGCGATCGGATTTTCTTCGCCGTCAACGACGCCCTGCGAAAGCGCAAGATAAAGTTCCGGAAACCCGATCTTCTGCACATTGGCGCCGAGCGCCGCCATCGCGGCGGACAATTGAATTTCGGGCGGCGTACGGATTTTCAATCCTTTGACGTCGGCCGGCGAATTGATCGGATGCTTGCTGTTGGTGAGGTTGCGGAAGCCGTATTCCCACACACCGATGATTTCGAGCCCGGTCTTTTCGGCCAGCGGCGTCAGCCATTGCAGCATCGGACCATCCATCGCCCGCCGCGCGTGATCGATATCGGAGAACACGAAGGGCAGCATCAGCGCGGCGAAAGCCTTGTCGTATTTATCGAGTTGCCCTGACGTCGGCACCGCGATGTCGACGACGCCGTTGCGCGCCTGCTCGAGAATTTCCGGCGGCGAACCGAGCGTATTGTTGGGATAGATTTGAATCTTGATGGCGCCGTTGGTGCGCTTCTCGACATTGGTCTTGAATTGCACCGAGGCCTTGTGCATCGGATGGCTTTCGGCATTGTAGTGACCGAATTTCAGCGTGGTCTCCGCCGCCGCAAAGTCGGCTCCGAAGACGATCGCACCGACGCCGATGAGGGACGCTATAAACGTTCTGCGTTGCATGGTATTTCCTCCCGTTTCCCTTAGACTTCGCCGCCTTCCGTCAACAGTGACGGTGACCGCTGAATGGCGCTTGTAGGCACGGCTTTATGCCGCTTGCGGCGATTTATATACTAATATATTAGTAATGCAACACGCCAATGTGAGGACGAAAAAGAGGTGAGACGCTCATTGCCGTCGGACCAACGAAAGGACGCCCCGCCGCCACGCGCCGCTGCACGCATTGTGCAGGTGCGCAGCCGGACCGCGGCCAATCTGATTTACACGTCGCTGCGCCACGATATCGTTTCCATGCGGCTTTCGCCCGGACAGCCGGTCAACGAAAAGCAATTGGCGCTCGACCACGGCGTCAGCCGCACGCCGGTGCGCGAAGCCCTGTTGCGGCTCGCCGGCGAGAATTTGGTCGATATCTTCCCGCAGTCCGGGACATTCGTCGCCCGCATTCCGGTTGCGGCCTTGCCCGAAGCCGTCATGGTGCGCAAGGCGCTGGAGGATTTGACCGTCAGGCTGACCGCGCAGAATGCCAACGCCCAACAGGTCGCCGCGTTGCGCGACAGCCTCGATGAACAGCGCGCATTCGCCCGGCGCGGCGATCGCATCCGGTTTCACGCGGCCGACCAGAATTTCCACGCCGCCATTGCCGAGATCGCCGGCCATCCGAATGTGTGGCAGTTGGTCCAGCAGGTCAAAGTCCAGGTCGACCGCTTTTGCATGCTGACATTACCGGCGCCGGGCCGGATGAAGGTCTTGATCGAGGAGCATGCCGCGATCGTGACAGCGATCGCGGCGCACGACAGCGCGAAAGCCGCCGCGGCGATGACGGCGCATCTCGATGGGCTCGAAGCCAGCATCCGCGATGTCGGCGGTCTCAATCCCGATTTCTTCGACTTTCCAGAGAATCGCACAAAATCATGAGCGACATCGAGGCGCGGCTCCGCGCTTACCGCGCCAGTTTCGACCTGACCGGCAAGACAGCGCTGGTGCTGGGCGCCGCCTCCGGCATCGGCAAAGCCTCGGCCGAGGCACTGGCAGCGCTTGGCGCCGATATTATCTGCGCCGACAAGGACAGGGACGGCGTCGAGCGCACCGCGGCGGAGGTCGGCCGCCACGTCAAATCGCGGGCCCATGTGATCGATGCCGGCAGCAGCGAAGATATTGCGGGGCTTGTCGAATCGATTACGAAATCCGGCGATCGACTCGACATCGCCGTAACCACGCCAGCCCTGCACATACGCAAGATGTTTCTTGATTACACCGACGAAGAATACGATCGGATCGTCGATCTCAATCTACGCGGGGTATTCCTTTTTCTGCGTGCTTTCGGCCGCATCATGCGCGACCAGAACGGCGGCAGCCTGATCGCAACCTCCTCGATGCGCGCAACCACACTCGAACCGGGCCTGGCCATCTACGGCGCGACCAAGGCCGGAATCATCCAGTTGGTGCGCGGACTTGCTTCGGAGCTGGGCGTGAACGGCGTGCGCGTCAACGCCGTGGTGCCGAGCATCGTCGAGACGGCGCTGGTGACGCCGCTCAAGGAACGCCCGGAGATCTACAACAAACTTGCGGCCCACACGGTCTTCAATCGCTGGAGCCAGCCGAACGAAGTAGCGACCGCCGTCGCCTTCCTCGCATCGGACGCGGCGAGCTACATCACCGGAACCGCGATGATGGTGGATGGAGGCTGGACGGCAATCGACGGACCGCCATCCGGACTGACCCAAACCGCGCGGGATTAAATCGGCTTAGCGGTGGTGGATCCTGGCCTTCAGGATCGACGGCGCGGTGGGGCCGAATGCGCGCCAGAACGGATTTTAGCGCGCGGATGCCGGCGGCACCGCCTCGATCAGCTGGCCGGTAAACACCACCGGCCCGGTGGCGACGCCGGTCGGCGAACCGCCTTCCGGCTCGAGCGTGACGGCATAGGTCGCCTTGTTCACCGTGTCGGTGTCATAGGAGGCCAGCGCCGGCCGCGTGGTGAAATCATTGCCGCCGATCACGCCGAGCGAACGCGCCCCTGGCAGCTTGTCGGACACCAGCCACAGCTCAAAGCTCTTGCCTGGCTGGGGCGTCGCACCGACCCGGCGCACGGTGAAATTCTTGCTGGCGCCGTCCACCGTGAGAATGAACGCGGGCGACGCGCTGTCCTTCTGCAGCAGGGCGACGAACTGGCCCGACTGTGGCGGGACCAAGGTGGTCTTCACCTCGACCACCTGGGTCCGCACTTTCGGGCGAAGGCCGTCGGGAAGCCGATCCGGCGCATAGAGCTGGGTGGCGATCATTGCCACCAGGGCCGCGGCAATCGCCGTCGTCAATGTCGCGACATTGCGCCATCGCCTGGCGCGGGCGGATAGCTGGATGACGTTGGAGGTGTCGACCGCTGCGGCCGGCGCGCTGACATCGTTGGCCGGCGGCGGCGGCGCGTCGGGAAGCAGCAACGGCGACTGCGGGTCGGAATGTCCGATCGCGGTCTTGATGCTGTCCCAGACCTCGGGCCTCGGCTCGACCGATCCGACCATCTGGTTGAGGACGCCAAGCTTCTGCTGCCACGCCTCGACCATCGCCGTGAACTCCTTGTCCACGGACATCATGGTCTCGACCTGCGCGCGCTCGTCGGCATCGAGGGTGCCGAGTGCGTATTCCGCGGCGAGCGCGATATGGTCTTCGCTGTAGGCCATCATTCCATCATTCAGAGTCCAGGATCTTCCAAAGCCCTAATCTTCCAAAGCCAAAATCTTCCAAACCTCAAGTCTTCTACACTCCGAGACACTCCCGGATATCCATCATGCTGCGGCGCAGCCAGGTCTTCACCGTATTCACCGGTGTCTCGAATTTCACCGCAAGTTGCTCACGGCTCCAGCCATTGTAATAGGCCAGCAGCACCAGCTTTTGCCGATCCGGCTCGAGGCGCCCGACGCACTCCAGAAGCCGCTTCAACTCTTCCGTCATTTCGCGGCGCGCCAGCGGGTCCGGGCTGTCTGCGGCCACTTCCATCGCCGACGGCTCCTCTTCGATCGAGGTCTCGGTTCGTTTGCGCACGACATCAATGGCCCGGTTTCGGGCGATCGAGGCCATCCAGGTGATCGGCGACGACAGGCCGGGATTGAACTGCCCGGCACTGTTCCAGATCTTGACGTAAGCCTCCTGAATGACCTCCTCCGCGAGATCCTGTCGCCGCAAGATACGCAGGACCACGCCAAAGAGTTTCGCGCGCGTGGCGGCATAGAGGCGCTCAAAAGCGGCCTCATCCCCCTTCGCTACTGCGGCAAGCAGCCAGACCAGCTCAGCTGGCGTCAGCATTCAGCGTCCCCAAAATCGCGAAGCCCTATCGCTCCCTTAGCCACCGGAGCGGCGGTCCTGATATGTCGTATCATACCCTGCACCGGAGGTGGCCACCAAGTCGCGATCACGGGCCTGTGGACAGCCAAAAACAAACCCGGACCTTACGGCCCGGGTTCTGGTGGCGGGTTGGCAAAAGGCGGTCGGCAAAGGGTCAGGCAACGGCCCCGATGCGGGCGCGCATCAGGCCGATACTGTCGAGATCGGCTTGTTCACGGGCACTCTCTTCAGCCCGCTCGCGCGCCTGGTCGCGCTCGTCCAGCAGCTCGACTTTCTTCAGCTCATCGAACGCTTCACCCAAAAGTCCCTTGGCGTCTTCGAGCTGGATCCGCAGCTCGTCGGCGGAGCGGGTCAGGTTTTCCCGCCGCTGGATCGCAGCCTTGGCATAGGTCGGATAGGCAAAGTGCGTGGGATCGTTGATGCCGGCACGCTCCTGCTCGGAATGGATTTCGCGCTCGAGGTCGACCGACATGCGCTGGAAATCGGCGATCATGCCCTCGATCTGGGCGACCCTTCGGCGCTTCTCGTCGACCTGAAATTTCTTCAGGCGGATCAGCGTTTCACGTGACTTCATCGACTCGTACTCCCCAGAAGTCCCG
>JBBQUA010000075.1:0-22418 GCA_038212905.1 Hyphomicrobiales bacterium | reverse complement strand
TGAACGACGGCGTCGGCTATCTCTTCAACAAGAACAAGGTCACGGTGATCTGGGGCGAGGCGACGCTGGATGCGCCGGGCAAGCTCACGGTGAAAAAATCCTCCGTCGAGGCGCCGAAGGGCGCGCTGGGCGAGGGGACCTATCAGGCCAAGCACATCATCGTCGCCACTGGCGCGCGGCCTCGGGTCTTGCCGGGGCTGGAGCCCGACAAGAAGCTGGTCTGGACCTATTTCGAGGCGATGGTGCCGGACAAGATGCCGAAATCGCTGCTGGTGATCGGCTCCGGCGCGATCGGCATCGAATTCGCATCATTCTACCGCACCATGGGTGCGGAAGTGATGGTCGTCGAGGTGCTGCCGCAGATCCTGCCGGTGGAAGATTCCGATATTTCAAAGTTCGCGCACAAGGCGTTCGAGAAGCAGGGCATCAAGCTTCTCACCAACACCAAGGTGACAAAACTCGAGAAGAAGAGCGACAGCGTGGTCGCCACCATCGACGACGGCAAGAAACCGCAAGCGATCGAGTTCGACCGGGTGATTTCCGCGGTCGGCGTGGTCGGCAATATCGAAAACCTCGGGCTGGAAAAGCTCGGCGTCAAGACCGAGCGCGGCTGCATCGTGATCGACGGCTTTGGCAAGACCAACGTCCCAGGCATCTACGCCATCGGCGACGTCGCGGGCCCGCCGATGCTGGCGCACAAGGCCGAACATGAGGGCGTGATCTGCGTCGAGGCGATCAAGGGCCTGCATCCGCATCCGATGGACAAGAACCTCGTTCCCGGCTGCACCTATTGCCATCCGCAGGTCGCGTCCGTCGGTCTCACCGAGGCCAAAGCGAAAGAGGGCGGCCGTGAAATCCGGGTCGGGCGTTTTCCCTTCGTCGGCAACGGCAAGGCCATCGCGCTCGGTGAAGATCAGGGACTGGTCAAGGTGATCTTCGACAAGAAGACCGGCCAGCTGCTCGGCGCGCACATGATCGGCGCCGAAGTCACCGAACTGATCCAGGGCTTTGTGGTGGCCATGAACCTGGAAACCACGGAAGAAGAGCTGATGCACACCATCTTCCCGCATCCGACCCTGTCGGAGATGATGAAGGAAGCGGTGCTCGACGCCTACGGCCGCGTATTAAATATGTAGGGCACAGTCCCGGACAAGCCTGCCCCAACAACCAACAAGCGAGAGATCAATCCCGTGAAAGACAATGACAATCTGACCATCGAACGCCCGAATTTCGTCACCCATCTCGAATGCGCGATGGAGGGCGATCACTATCCGGCCGACCAGATCCATAACCTCTCGAAGGCCGGCAAGCCGCTGTTGGTTCGCTATGACCTCGCCGGCGTGAAGAAGGCTTTGACAAAAGACGCGCTGGCGCAGCGGCCGGCCGACCTCTGGCGCTACCGCGAGATGCTGCCGGTGCGCAAGGTGACCGACATCGTCAGCCTCGGCGAAGTCACGACGCCGCTGATCCGGCTGCCGAAGCTGGCGAAGAAAATCGGCGGCGGCGAAATCATCGTCAAGGACGAAGGCCGGCTGCCGACCGGTTCGTTCAAGGCGCGCGGCCTCGTGATGGCAGTGTCGATGGGCAAGGCGCTTGGCATCAAGCACATGGCGATGCCGACCAACGGCAATGCCGGCGCGGCGCTCGCCGCCTACGCCACCTCGTGCGGCATCAAGACCACGATCTTCTGTCCGGCCGATACGCCGGAAGTGAATGTCAGCGAGATCGAGCTGCAGGGCGCCACGGTCTATCGCGTCAACGGCCTGATCGACGATTGCGGCAAGATCGTCGGCGAGGGCAAGGCCAAAGCCGGCTGGTTCGATACCTCGACGCTGAAGGAGCCCTACCGGATCGAGGGCAAGAAGACGATGGGGCTGGAGCTATCGGAACAGCTCGGCTGGGACGTGCCCGACGTGATCTTCTATCCGACCGGCGGCGGCACCGGCCTGATCGGGATGTGGAAGGCCTTTGCCGAGCTCGAGGCGATCGGCTTCATCGGCTCCAAGCGGCCGCGCATGGTCGCGGTGCAGGCGTCGGGCTGCGCGCCGATGGTGCGGGCCTTTGAGGCCGGTACCGAGCACGCGCCGCGCTGGGAGGACGCCCACACCATCGCCTCGGGAATCCGGGTGCCGCAGGCGATCGGAGATTTTCTGATCCTGCGCGCGGTGCGCGAGAGCAAGGGATTCGCCATTGCGGTCGATGACGAGAAGATTTCGGCGGCACTCAACGAAGTGGCGCGCGAGGAAGGCCTGCTCTTGTGTCCGGAAGGGGCGGCGACCTATGCTGCCTACAAGGAAAGCCTGGCCGACGGCCGTGTGACGAAGAATGACCGCGTGATGCTGTTCAACTGCGCGACGGGTCTGAAATACCCGCTGCCCCCGGTGACGCGCACGCTCGATCGTCACGCGCCGATCGACTACGCCAGGCTGTGATCGTTCAGGGCCGTAATCCATCGCTAGAATGGTGCGGCGAAAGGGGAGGATATGATGCGAAGAACAATCCTGGTTGCGTTGACAGCGGTATTGGCCTTCGGCGGCATCGCGCGCGCGGATAATTTCCCGTCGCGACCGATCACCATCGTGGTGCCGTTCGCCGCCGGCGGGCCGTCCGACGTCATGGCGCGAATCCTTGGCGAGCGCATGAAGACGACGCTCGGCGAAACCCTGCTTGTCGAGAACGTGACCGGGGCAGGTGGATCGATCGGGGTCGGACGGGCGCTGCGCTCGCCGCCCGACGGCTACACTGTCAGCTTCGGTCATCTCGGCACCCACGTTGCCAATGGCGCGGTCTACAAGCTCGGTTACGACCTCGTGACCGATCTCGAGCCGGTGGCGCTGCTGCCGAGCAATCCGATGATCCTGGTCAGCAAGAACGCGGTTCCGGCCAAGACGCTCGGGGAACTGATCGCGTGGCTGAAGGCGAGGCCGACCCCCGCCGCCGCCGGCACGGCGGGAGCCGGGTCGGGCAGTCATATCGCCGGGCTCTATTTCGAGAACATCACCGGCATCAAGCTGCAATATGTGCCGTACCGCGGCACTGGCCCGGCGATGAACGATCTCGTCGCCGGACAGATCGATCTCATGATCGATCAGCTTTCCAACTCCATCAACCAGGTCCGCGCCGGCACCATCCGCGGCTACGCCGTCACCGATAGCAAGCGCGCCGGGTCGGCGTCGGACATACCGACCACCGACGAAGCGGGGCTGCCCGGATTTCACATGACGCTGTGGTCCGGCCTGTGGGTGCCGAAGGGTACGCCGAAGGAAATCGTGGCCAGGCTCAACGCCGCGGCGGTCGATGCGCTGAACGATCCCGGCGTGCGCAAGCAACTGGACAACCTCGGACTGCAGATGCCGCCAAAGGACCAACTGTCGCCGCAGGCGCTGGGCGACTGGCAGAAGGCCGAAATCGCCAAATGGTGGCCGATGATCAAGGCCGCCAACGTCAAGGTGGAGTGAACGGCGAATTTCCGCCCCTGCGGGCAACGTCGCTTTCGTCGCTTCATCGCGCCGCGCGGGAAACAACACCCTGTAAATGTATCATCTGGCCATACCCACCGGAAGTTATCAGCTGGAGCAATGGTTGCCGAAGCGCCACGATTGTTGCATGACCGCAACACTGGGCGAAGATTTAACTTTCATCGCAGCAAGCTCTTGCGCGCGCCGCTATTTAGCCACACCCCTCGATGAAATCATTCCTCCGTAGGCAAACAGCCACGGCGCTCGCGAAGGCGAAGGGAACTCCGATTTCCCGGGTCCATCGAGAGCAGTTTGAGGAAACAGGTTCGCGATGGACGCCAGGACCAGCATAACGGGCAGGTTGCCAAGCCGTCAGGTGGCGGATGGTCGATCAGCCAATGCTGCACTGCACCTGCCGGCGATCGCCCTTCAACGCGGCATCACGTTCAACGCGGCCGAAGTCTTCAAAAAAACACCCTGTGCCGCCGATTTGAAACCGGGCGGCCGTGATGTCGCCAAAGACATGATCGAAATTGCCGGCATGCCGTTTCCGCCGCAGGCGTTGCTCGGCTTCGACGCCGGGACTCTTGACATAAAGTTGACCGACGCGGAGCTGGCTGAACGTAAGACCAAATGGAAGCCCCGAGCGACCGATCATACATCGGGTGCTCTCTGGAGATATGCCCAACAGGTTGGGCCGGCGGTGGATGGTGCCGTAACCCATCCGGGTGGTGCGCACGAGAAACAGTATTATGCGGACATCTAGACGTATCATTTTTGCACTGCTTTTAGGGGCCGCTCCTGCGGCTCCGGCATTCGGATTCGACGGTTCGCCGGTTAATTCGGAAGCGGCTATTCCGGTGGTTGCGGCTCAGCCCGGCACCGCGGCGCCCTTGAAGAAGCTGCTTCCGCCGGCGTCGGTGCCGACAGCCGCCTCGACCAACTCGCTGACCTCGCTGCAATACGCCGCCGAAGGCGGTCACCCGATCGCGCAATGGAAGCTCGGCCGGATGTATGCCGATGGCGAAGGCGTCGCGCAGGACGATCTGCGCGCCTTCGATTATTTCAGCCGTATCGCCAACCAGCACGCGGAAGACAGCCCGTCGGCGCCGCAGGCCGGCGTGGTCGCCAACGCCTTCGTGGCGCTCGGCCGCTACTACCTCAAGGGCATTCCCAATTCGAAGGTCAAGTCCGATCCGGACCGGGCGCGGGAGATGTTCTCCTATGCCGCGTCGTATTTCGGCAACGCCGATGCCCAGTACGACCTGGCCCGGCTCTATCTGAAGAGCGCCGGCTCGTCGCGGGACGACTTCCGCTACGGCGCGCGCTGGCTCGGCCTCGCCGCCCAGAAGGGCCAGCATCAGGCCCAGGCCATGCTCGGCCAGATGCTGTTCAACGGTGAGCGGCTGCCGCGTCAGGCTGCCCGCGGACTGATGTGGCTGACGCTGGCGCGTGACAGCGCAACTGCCGAAGAGACATGGATCAAGGACAGCTACAGCAAGGCGATCGCCAAGGCGTCCGAGGACGACCGGGCGATGGCGCTGCAGATGCTCGAGCACTGGGTGCAGGGCCGCAAGGATTGATGGCTGACTTCGTAGAGTAGGCAAAGCGCAGCGTGCCCACCTTGCTGGCTACAATTCAGATGCAAATGGCGGGCACGGCGCGAAATGCGCCTTTGCCCACCTCACGAAGCCGGCCCTATGCCGTCTCCAGATCCAGATCAATCCAGATCGGCACATGGTCGGACGGCTTTTCCCAGGCCCGCACATAGCTGTCGATTCCGACCCCGCGGAGGCGGTCGCTGGCCTGCGGCGACAGCAGCAGGTGATCGATGCGAATGCCGTGGTTCTTCTGCCAGGCGCCGGCCTGATAGTCCCAGAAGGTGTACTGGCCGGGGGCATCGGTGACCGCGCGCAGCGCGTCGGTGAGCCCGAGCCCGAGCAGCGATTGAAAGCTTTCCCGGGTGGCGGGACGGAACAGGGCGTCGTTGACCCAGGCCGCCGGATTATGGACGTCCTGCGGCGCTGGAATGACGTTGAAGTCGCCGGCCAGCACCAGCGGCTCTTCTGCCTTAAGCCGCTGCTTCGAATACTCAAGAAGTCGCGACATCCATTTGAGTTTGTAAGGATATTTCTCGGTTTCTGGCGGGTTTCCGTTGGGCAGATACAGGCAGGCGATCCGCAGCACGCCATGCTTCAGCGGGACCACGCCCTCCAGAAACCGGGCGTGGGCGTCTTCGTCGTCGCCGGCCAGGCCCGATTTGGTTTCCTCGAACGGCAGCTTCGACAGCAGCGCGACGCCGTTGAAGGTCTTCTGGCCGTGGGTGACGACGTTGTAGCCGAGCGCCTCGATGGCCTCCCGCGGGAAGGCCTCATCGACGCATTTGATCTCCTGAAGGCAGACGACATCAGGCGCACAATCCTTCAGCCAGACCACGAGATGGTCGAGCCGTTGCCGGACCGAGTTGACGTTCCACGTAGCAATACGCATGGGGAGATTCCGCTAGCTTACCACAATTTTAGCTTCGCTGGCATACCATGCGCCGCGAGGCTGTGATAATCGTTTTGGAACAAGGCGTAGAAGCCGCCGTCAACCGACAGGGAATTGGACCGTCCCGATCATGTGGACCGGCTGACGTGAAATACGATGAAAAAGCGTAACCTGATGATTCTGGCGGGTGTGCTGGCTGTTGCGGCACTGACGGCCTACGCAACCCGCGCTTCATGGCTGGGCAGCGGCGCCAGTGTGCAGGGACCGCCGCGGGCGCGCGTGGTCTCGGTTGAGCTCGCCAAGGCCGTGCGCAAGCCGGTGCCGGTCGATGTCGATTCGATCGGTACGGTAACGCCAATGTCGAGCGTGGCGCTGAAATCGCGGGTCGAGACCACCATCGTCTCGGTGCACTTCGAAGATGGCGCCAGGGTCAGCCAGGGCGATCTCTTGTTTACGCTCGACGCCCGCCAGATCGACGCCCAGATCGAGCAGGCCGAGGGCGTGCTCATCAGGGACCGGGCGCAGCTCGAGGCGGCGCAGCGCGACGTCCGACGCTACAGCGACCTGATCGGCAAGGGCGCGACCACGCAGGTCAACGTCGATAATGCCAAGACCCAGGCCGATATCCTGACCGGGACCATCCAGGCGGATCAGTCGGCGCTGGACAGTCTGAAGGTCCAGAAGAGTTACACCACTATCCGCGCGCCGTTCTCCGGGCGGATCAGCGTCGCCAATGTGAAGGTCGGAAATTTCGTGCGGCCGGCCGATACCATGCCGCTCGCGGTCATCAACCAGATGGCGCCGGTCTACGTGACCTTCGCCATTCCGCAGCGGGTCCTGGTGGACCTCCGTGAAGCCATGTCGGTGGGCGCCTCCAAGGTGACCGCGACCATCCCCGGCCATCAGCGTTCGGAAACCGGCAAGGTGGCGATGGTTGAAAATACCGTCGATTCCACCACCTGCATGGTCACCGTGCGTGGCATGATGAACAACGAGAATGAAACCCTGTGGCCAGGCACGCTGGTCAACACCAGGCTGATCATTCGCATCGAGGACGCCGTCACGGTGCCCTCGGCCGCGGTGCAGCGTAGCCAGAGCGGCAATTTTGTCTTCGTGATGCAGAACGGCAAGGCCCACGTTCAGCCGGTGGAAATCAGCCGCACGTCCGACGGCCAGTCTGTCATCGGCGCCGGACTGTCCGGCGGCGAGGACGTCGTAACCGACGGTCAATTGCTGTTGTCCGAGGGCACGCCGATCGCACCGCGCGCGCCCAAGGCAACCAAGGCGGGGGCCTGATCGATGACGCTTTCGGAGCTTTGCATCCGCCGGCCGGTGATGACGACGCTGATGACAGCAACGATCATCGCGTTCGGCGTTTTCGCGTTTCGGCTGCTTCCGGTATCCGCGCTCCCCAAAGTCGATTTTCCGACCATCGCCGTCACCGCGAGTTTGCCGGGCGCCAGCGCCGATACCATGGCGGCTTCGGTCGCCGGTCCGATCGAGCGCCAGCTCTCGACCATTGCCGGCATTTCGTCGATGTCCTCGACTTCATCGCAGGGCACCACGGCGATCATCATTCAATTCGATCTCAACCGTAACATCGACGCCGCCGCGCTGGACGTGCAGACCGCATTGACCATCGCGCAGCGTCGGCTGCCGGTCGAGATGATCATTCCGCCGACATTCCGGAAGGTCAATCCGTCGGAATTCGCGGTGCTGTTCATATCACTGGTTTCGGAAACGCTGCCGCTGTCCGCGGTTAACGAATATGGCGACATCACCATCGCGCAGGCGTTGTCGCAGATACAGGGCGTCGCTCAGGTCTTGATTTTCGGCAGCCAGAAATTCGCCGTTCGCGTGCAAGCCGACCCGGAGGCGGCCGCCGCGCGCGGCTTGACGCTGGATGATATCAGGACCGCGGTCTCGCGCGCGAATTCCTCTACGCCGGTCGGCACGCTGAACGGACCGAAGCAGGACGTGGCGCTGCAGGCCTCGGGCCAGATGGCCAAAGCGGTCGACTACCGGCACGTCATCGTCGCCTGGCGCAACGGCTCGCCGGTGCGGCTCGACGAGGTGGCGCGGGTCTATGACAGCGTCGAGAACGACAAGATCGCGAGCTGGTTCAACGGAACCCGCTCGATCGTTCTGGCGATCTACAAGCAGCCTGACGCCAATACCGTGTCCGTCGTGGACGGCGTGCTGGCGAAACTGCCGTCGTTGCGCGCACAGGTTCCGCCGTCGGTGACGATCCAGGTCGCGATGGACCGTTCGCAGTCGATCCGGCAATCGGTCGCAGACGTCGAAGAGACCCTGCTGATCGCCATCGGCCTCGTGATTTTGGTGATCTTCCTGTTCCTGCGTTCGGCGTCGGCGACCTTCATTCCGGCATTGGCGGTGCCCATTTCGCTCTGCGGCACCTTCGCCGTCATGTATCTGCTGGACTTCTCCATCAACAACATGACGCTGTTGGCGCTGACCCTGTCGGTCGGCTTCGTCGTCGACGACGCCATCGTCATGCTGGAAAACATCGTCCGCCACATCGAACGTGGCATGCCGCCCTTCGAGGCGGCGCTGAAAGGTGCGCGCGAGGTCGGCTTTACCATCATTTCGATCACCTTCTCGCTGATCGCGGTGTTCATTCCGGTGCTGTTGATGGGCGGCATCGTCGGCCGCGTGTTCCGTGAATTCGCGGTCACGATCGCGGTCGCAATCGTGGTTTCCGGTTTCGTTTCGCTAACGCTGACGCCGATGCTGTGCGCGCGTGTTTTGAAGGCGCATGACGAAACCAGGAAACCGAATATCCTGCTCCGGCTGTTCGAGCGAATGTTCGATTCCTGGTTGCGGGCCTACGAATGGTCGCTCGACTGGGTGCTTGCCCGCAAGCCGCTGATGCTGGTGGTGACGCTTGCGACGCTCGCCGGCACCGTCGCGCTCTACATCGTCGTGCCCAAGGGATTCTTTCCCCAGGAAGACACCGGCTTTCTGTTTGGTACGACCGAAGCCGCAACCGATACGTCGTTCGAAGCCATGTCAATACGCCAGAAGGAACTGGCCGATATTCTCAGCAAGGATCCCGCGGTAGAATACATCAACAGCACGGTCGGTGCGGGCGGTCCGAACACGACCACGAATTATGCGCGGCTGTTCATCGCGCTGAAACCGAGGAAGGAGCGGGAGGCCGCGCCGGTAGTGATGGCGCGTCTGCGCCAGAAAGCCACTCAGGTCCCGGGGATGCAGGCGTTCTTCCAGAGCGTCCAGAACCTCAACATCGGGGGCCGGCCGTCCAAGAGCCAGTATCAGTATACTCTGCAGAGCGGCGATACTGAATCGCTTTATCGTGTCGCGCCGGAGATGCGCGACAGGATCGCCAAGCTGCCCGGATTGCTCGACGTCACTACCGATCTCTACATCAAGAATCCGCAGATGACGGTCGAGATCGACCGTGAAAAGGCCGCAGTCTACGGCATTACCGTCGATCAGGTCCGCAACCAGCTCTATAACGCCTATGGCGGGCGGCAGATCGGCACTATCTACACGCCGTCGAACGACTATCAGATCATTCTGGAGGTGCAGCCGCAGTTTCGCGTCGATCCCTCGAATCTGTCCAAGCTGTATATGAAGACCGCAAATAACCAGACCATCCCGCTGGAAGCGGTGGCCAAGCTGGTGCCGACGGTCGGTCCGCTGCAGATCAATCACCAGGGCCAGCAGCCCGCGGTGACGATCTCGTTCAACCTCGCCCCGGGCGTCTCGCTCGGCTATGCCGTGAGTGAGATCAACAAGATCGGACAAAGCTCCAATCTGCCTGCTACCATCGCCACCGGTTTCTCCGGTACCGCGCAGGTGTTCCAGGATTCCTTGCGCGGGCAGGGTGTACTGATCCTGGCGGCGGTGTTCGCGGCCTTCGTGATCCTCGGCATCCTCTACGAAAGCTTCATTCACCCGATCACGATCATTTCCGGCCTGCCATCGGCGGGCATCGGCGCCATCCTGACGCTGATGGCGTTCAAGATGGAATTGTCGGTCATTGCCATGATCGGCATCGTGATGCTGGTCGGCATCGTCAAGAAGAACGCCATCATGATGGTGGACTTCGCGCTGGAGCGCCGCCGCGTCGGCTTGAGCGCCGAGCACGCCATTCGCGAAGCCGCCTTGCTCCGGTTCCGCCCGATCATGATGACGACGTTCGCCGCGATTTTCGGCACGCTGCCGATCGCGATCGGCGCCGGCGCCGGCGCCGAACTGCGTCAACCGCTCGGCGTTGCCGTGGTCGGCGGTCTCTGTGTCTCGCAGCTGCTGACGCTGTTCATTACGCCTGTCATCTACATCTATCTGGACCGCTTCGACCGCCTCCTGAAGCGCAGGCTCGAACTGCAGGACGACGAGGGCGACAATGCCGAGCGGCCGCATGTCGTGGCGGCGGAGTAATGCGGCCGGGCCGGGGATGAATTCGCGTCGCGGATGCATCGCCTCGCTGATCGCCGCGTGCCTGCTGGCCGCGATCAACGATCGCGCGCTCGCGGACGAGCCGATCGAAATCTTCGACGCGCACCTGCATTACAACTGGGAACCCAAGCCGTTCTACCAGCTGGATGAAGTGCTGGCGCTGTTCAAAAAACATCGCGTGACCGGTATTCTCGCGACCAGCCGGCCGAACAGTGGCACCCATGCGCTGGTGGGGGCGAAGGCCGACGGCCTGCAGGTCGTGCCCTTCATCAGGCCTTACCGGGTCCGCCCGGATATCCAGACCTGGTTCAAGGACCCCGTCATCTTCGATCTGGTGCAGGAAGAATTCAAACGCGGCTACTATCGCGGCATCGGCGAGTTTCATTTGTCGGGCGGAGACGCCGACAATGAATGGGTCAAGAAGACCGTCGACTTCGCCGTGGCCAACAACCTCTATCTGCATGCCCATGCCGACGATGCCGCGGTCGAAATCCTGATGCGGCATAACCCGAAGGCGCAGATCATCTGGGCCCATACCGGCTTCGGCCTCTCGGAGAACCGCGTCGCCGCGATGCTGGCCAAATATCCGAAGCTGTGGGGTGAATTGTCCTACCGCAGCGGTATCACCGATGGGGCGGGGAAACTGACGCCGGAATGGCGAAGCCTGTTCGAGCGATATCCCGACCGGTTCCTGCTCGGTTCGGACACCTGGGTGCCGGAGCGCTGGGCGAGCTACGGTGAAATCATGGCCGGCTACCGCGGCTGGCTGGCGCAACTGCCGCCGAAGGCCGCCGCACAGATCGCGCATGGCAATGCCAGGGCGCTGTTCGCCACCCCGTAGGTCGACCTGTCGTTTCGGGTCATCTCGACGCCGGGCGCAGGTCTGTTCCGTAATATTACGGTGGGTCGGATTAACGGCATTGAAGCGCCATTGAGTGTTTGCTGATGCGGCAAACAAGGTTTCGCGCAGCATGGAACAGCCTCAAGATCTGACGACTGCTAAGCCGGCCGCGCGCGACCGGTCGCTCGACCCATTGGCCGGCTGGTTTCGCGGCTTTTTCGCACGAAACGGGCTTGAAGCGAGCGACCTCAGCGAACGTGAGATGCGCCGTCTTCGCGCCAAGCAGATGAACGCGATAGCACGCCTCGTCCCGGTCACGATGACGATCAATCTGGCCAATGTCGCGATTATCCTCTTCGTGTTCTGGAATACCGGCTTGAACGTTTTCCTCAGCGTATGGGGACTGATGCTCACTAGCGCGGTGGCCATTTCGATACGGTCGTGGCTGCGGTCGCGCCGCCGCGTGCCGACCGAAGCGTCGCGGAGGGCAACCAGGCGATTAACGGTGCAGTCATTTGTGCTGGCGCTGGCCTGGGGCGCCATGCCCGTGGTGCTGCTGCCTGCGACCGAGCCGACGTATCAATTGATCGTCGCGTGCCTGATGGCGGGAATGATTTCGGGAGGCGGCCTCGCGCTCGCTACGGTACCCTTGGCGGGGCTGATCTACACGTGGACGATGATCTTCGCTTCCGTGATAGCTCTGGTTCTTTGCCAGGTCGATGCCTATGTCGTCGTGGCGATATTCCTGGTTCTTTACGGTGTCTTCATCTCCCGCAACGTGATCATGAGCGGCAGGCTGTTCCTCGACAATGTGAGGGCTCAGCTGCAGCTCGAGCGCCAGACCGAGACGATCTCGCTGCTGCTGAAGGAATTTCAGGAAGACGCCAGCGATTGGCTTTGGCAGACCGACGCCGACAACCGGCTGATTCACGTGCCCGAGCGATTTGTCGAAGTGGCGCAAATTCCTCGCCCGTTGCTGCAGGGCGCCACCTTATCGGACGCGCTACAGAGGCTTTGTCCCGCGGACGGGCCAGCGGTAGCCGGCATTGCAGCGCTGATGGAAAAACGCGAGGCGCTCCGCGAAATCATCGTTCACGTCGTCGCCGGCGGCCAGGCCCGTCTCTGGACGTTGACCGCAAAGCCCACGCTCGACCTCGACGGCAACTTCATCGGCTATCGCGGGGTAGGCCACGACGTTACCGAACGCTGGCGCGCGGAGCAGGCCGAGGCGGCCAACCAGGCGAAGTCCGGCTTCCTCGCGACGATGAGTCACGAAATCCGAACTCCGATGAATGGCGTGCTCGGATTGGCGAGCATGCTGCTGGAGACGAAGCTCGACCCGGAGCAGCATCACGCGGTGGCCACCATCCGGGACTCCGGCGAAAACCTGCAACGGATTCTCAACGACATTCTCGACCTGTCGAAGCTCGAAGCCGGCCGGCTGGAGTTCGAGACGATCGATTTTTCACCGGCAAAACTCGTGGATTCCGTTACCTCGGTCATCGGCACGGATGCGAAGAACAAGGGACTTGCGGTCAAGGTCGAAATGGATACGAACGTTCCGTCCACTTTGAACGGAGACGTCGCGAGGATCCGCCAGGTCCTGCTCAATCTGGCCTCGAACGCCGTCAAGTTCACCGAACGTGGAGGGGTGACCATCGCGGTTGCCTGCACATCGCGAGAGGGCGGCCGCGCGACGGTGGAATGGCGGGTGTCTGACACCGGTATCGGCATTCCGCCGGATCACGTCGGCCGGCTGTTCACCGACTTCGCCCAGGCCGACGTCTCGATCAATCGCCGTTTCGGCGGGACCGGCCTTGGCCTCGCCATCAGCCGGCGCATCGTCGAGCAGATGGGCGGGGCGATCGGCGTTACCTCCCCGGCAAGCGGGGGGGCGACCTTCAAATTCAGCCTGACGCTGGCGGCGAGCGACAAGTCGGTGCGGGATCAGCGCAGCGAGCGTGCCGGGGCCGAAGACCTGAAAGCCCGCATCGCCACATTGGGTCGCCCGCTGCGGATATTGATTGCCGAGGATGACGCCACCAACCGAATGGTGGTGCTGATGATGTTGCGGGAGTTCAACGCCGAGACGCGGGTCGTAACCGACGGCGTGCAGGCGGTGCAGGCGGCATCGGAGGCCGGCTACGATCTGGTGCTGATGGACGTGCGCATGCCGGAGATGGATGGTCTCGCGGCAACAAGGGCGATCCGTGCCCAGGGTGGCCGGTTCACGAGCCTGCCCATCATCGCGCTGACGGCAAATGCATTCGCCGAAGATGTCGAGTTGTGCCGAGATGCCGGCATGTCCGATTTCCTCGCCAAGCCGCTGCGCAAGCCGGCGTTGGTGGCCGCGGTGTTGCGCGCCATCGGACGGACCCCCGCGATCCCGGTGGACCCGGAATCAACTGCCGTTCCTGCCGTGCTCGACCGGATGGCATTGGCGCACCTGACCGCAGCGATCGGCGAGGACGGCGTGCGCGAGACGTTTGCGATGTTTGCGGACGAAACCGCGGCACGGCTCGCGCTGTTCCGGCAGTTCGCGGAAGGCGGCGATCGTGAGTTGATCGAGATCGAGGCCTGCGCCCTCAAAGGATCGGCAAGGACCCTCGGCGCCAGCGAGATGTCTGATCTTGCCAGGCTGATTGAACACCGGGCTGCCAGCATCAGCGCCGATGAATTGCGGGATGCGATCGGCTGGCTGGACGAGGCGCATCGCAGGATGCGCCGGGAGTACGAAGCGGACTTTACCCAAGTCGCCTAGCTTACCCGGGTCGCCTGGGACACGGCCGTTCCGAAACTACCCCGATAAGGCGAATTCGACGTTCTCAGATCGAAAAACTGGTCCCGCAGCCGCAGGAGGCGGTGGCGTTGGGGTTGACCACCCGGAATGAGGCGCCGATCAGATCGTCGACGAAATCGACCTCGGAGCCGGCCAGAAACGGCACCGAGGCCGGATCGACCAGCACCACGGCGCTGTCGCGCGCGATCACGAGATCATCCTCGGCCTGGGCGCGCTCGACGTCGAATTTGTACTGAAAACCCGAGCAACCGCCGCCCTCGACGCTGATCCGGAGCATGGCGCCGTCGCCCTCGGTCTTGAGGATCTCCCCGATGCGGCGGGCGGCCCGCTCGCTGATAGTGACGGCTGTCGTCATGTGAGAAGTCTCCGGTCGCCGCTGCCATAGCCAAATTATTTGGTATCCGGCACGCCCCATAGTTAAGTGCGCAGGCCAGCGGAATCAATTGGATAAGGATTAAAACACCGTGTCGGTCGGAATGGCAGCCCCTCGCTCGATCTACGCCTGCGACCCCGAACGCAGCCGCGGGCGGCTGTTTGCCGAGCCGCCGAGCAAAACCCGCAGCCCGTTCCGGCGGGATTGCGACCGGGTGATCCATTCCACCGCCTTTCGCCGCCTCAAGCACAAGACCCAGGTCTTCGTGTTCCATGAAGGCGATCATTACCGAACCAGGCTCACCCACAGCCTCGAAGTGGCGCAGATCGCCCGGGCGCTGGCGCGGCAGCTCGGCCTCGACGAGGATCTCACGGAAACCCTGGCGCTGGCACATGATCTCGGCCATCCACCGTTCGGCCATGCCGGCGAGCGGGCACTGGATGCCTGCCTGCAGGCCCATGGCGGCTTTGACCACAATGCCCAGACCTTGCGCGTCGTCACCTCGCTGGAACATCGCTATCCCGAGTTCGACGGGCTCAACCTGACCTGGGAAGCGCTGGAAGGCATCGTCAAGCACAACGGTCCGCTGACCCTGCGCAGCGGCGCCGCTGTCGGGCGTTATGGCGAGCACGGCATTCCCTCTGCCATATCCGACTACATCGCGACCTATGACCTGGAACTGTGGAGCTTTGCCTCGCTGGAAGCCCAGGTCGCGGCGATTGCCGACGACATCGCCTACGATGCCCATGACATCGACGATGGCCTGAGGGCCGACCTGTTTACGGTCGACGATCTCAAGGTGATGCCGCTGACCGCGGAAATGATTGCGGAGATCGCCAGGCATTATCCCGATCTCGACGACGTCAGGCGCGGCGCGGAATTGGTGCGCGAACTGATTTCGTATCTGATCGGCGCGGTCGTCACCGAAGCGCGCCGCCGGCTCGATACTATCAGGCCCACATCGGTCGACGACGTGCGCAGCCTTGGCGATGTCCTGATCGCGTTTCCGCCCGAGGTGGCGCAGGCGGAAGCCGGGATCAAGGCGTTCCTGAAGGGCAGGATGTACCGCCATCCCCGGGTGATGCGGGTGATGGGCGAGGCCGAACAGATCCTGTTCGACCTGTTTGCACGCTACCAGCAGAGCCCGGGCGACCTGCCGGCGGAGTGGTCGTCGCGCGATGGCGACGATCACGACAGTGAAACCGGGCGTATCAGGCGGATCGGCAACTTTATCGCCGGGATGACCGACCGTTTCGCCATCACCGAGCATCAAAGGCTTTTTGACTCGACCCCGGATTTGCGTTAGGCGGCGGCCTAGCCGCACGCGGCATCATCCCCGGTCCCAGTCACGCCCATGGTCGATTCCAGACAACCGCAGCATCTCTTCGCCAACGTGCTCGCGCGCGTCCACGCGGTATGCGGCGCGCTCGCATCCGAATCCGGCTGGCCCGCCGGTATTGATCTATCGCGGATCGTGGTCGAGCCGCCGCGTGACGCCACGCATGGCGACATGGCGACCAATGCCGCGATGGTGCTGGCCAAGGAGGCCAGGGCAAAGCCGCGTGATCTCGCCGAAGCCATCGCTGCCAAATTGCGCGCGGATGATCTGATTGCATCGGTCGACGTCGCTGGTCCCGGCTTCATCAATCTGACCCTGAAACCCTCGGCGTGGTCGGAGGCGTTGCGCACCGTGCTGCGCGAGGGCGCTGGCTACGGCAAGAGCCCGATGGGCAGGGACGAGAAGGTCAATGTCGAATACGTCTCGGCCAATCCTACCGGACCGATGCATGTCGGCCACTGCAGGGGTGCGGTGTTCGGCGATGCGCTGTGCAGCCTGCTGGATTTCGCGGGCTACGATGTGACGCGCGAATATTACATCAACGATGCCGGCGCCCAGGTCGATGTGCTCGCACGCTCGGCGATCCTGCGCTACCGCGAAGCGCTTGGCGAGAGCATCGAGATTCCGGAGGGGCTTTATCCCGGCGACTATCTTGTGCCGGTGGGGCAGGCGCTCGCCGCGGAGTATGGCGACAAGCTCAAGACGATGTCGGAAGGCGCCTGGCTGCCGCTGGTGCGGGCCAGGGCCATCGCCATGATGATGGACATGATCAAGACCGATCTCGCCGCGCTCCATATTCAGCACGACGTGTTTTTCTCCGAGCGGTCGCTGATCGAAACCGGCAACAACAAGGTCACCGAGACCATCGATTTCCTGCGCTCCAAGGGCGACGTCTATGAAGGCCGGCTGCCGCCGCCCAAGGGCGGCGCGCCGGTGGAAGACTACGAGGACCGCGAGCAGACGCTGTTTCGCGCCACCGCCTATGGCGACGATGTCGATCGTCCGCTGATGAAGTCGGACGGCAGCTATACCTATTTCGCTTCCGATATCGCCAACCACAAGAACAAGTTCGATCGCGGTTTCGCCAATCTGATCGATGTATTCGGCGCCGATCACGGCGGCTACATCAAGCGGATGCAGGCGGCGGTCAAGGCCGTCACCGCGGGCAAGGCTGCGCTGGACGTGAAGGTCGTGCAACTGGTCCGGCTGCTGCGCAACGGCGAGCCGGTGAAGATGTCAAAGCGCTCCGGCGAGTTCGTCACCCTGCGCGAGGTGGTCGAGGAGGTCGGCTCCGATGCTGTCAGGTTCATGATGCTGTTCCGCAAGAACGACGCGGTGCTGGATTTCGACCTCGCCAAGGTGATCGAGCAGTCCAAGGACAATGCGGTGTTCTATGTGCAGTACGGCCATGCCCGCGGCCATTCGATCTTCAAGAACGCCCGGGAACTGGTTCCCGACCTGCCGGAAGACACCGAAGCGCGGGCGGCGTTCCTGGGCGATGCCGCGGTGGAGCGGTTGACCGACCCTGCGGAACTCAGCCTGCTCAGGCTGCTGGCGCTCTATCCCCGGATGATCGAGGCGGCGGCGGTGGCGCACGAGCCGCACCGAATCGCGTTTTATCTATATGATCTCGCCAGTGAATTTCATGCGCTGTGGACCCGGGGGCGCGATTTGCCCTATTTACGCTTCATTATCAATAATGATGCAGAGATTACAAAGGCGCGATTGGCATTGGTCCAGGGCGTCGTCTCGGTTCTGGCATCCGGGCTCGCCGTTCTCGGCGTCCATGCCCCGACCGAGATGCGATAGGGGGTACGCTTCACGCGGGGAACCGTGAGGCATCTGGCAGGCGCCGGTTCGTTTGCAAAAGCGGGTTGGCGGCTTTCCCGAAGGGGACGCACCATCACGATGGCTGATCGATATCAGGACAGGCCTTTTCCCGCCGACGATGGCTATGATCGTGGCGGAGAACCTCATGCGCCGGCAAGGACCGAGAACGATCCGTTGGCGGAGCTCGCGCGCCTGATCGGCCAAACCGACCCGTTCGCGATGGGCAGGGCCAATCAGCCGGTGCAGCCGCGCAGCGAGCGCGAGCCGTACCAACCGCCAGCGCCGGCTGCCGACGACGAGCCCGCCGCAAGCCCCCCGTCATGGATGCGCCGAGCCACCCCGCAGGCGGCGCCGGCCGCCCCGCCGGAAGACGATTACGAACAGGATTACCCGAGCGCCGTGCACCCGCTGCATCGCTACGCAGCGCCGCTGGCCGCGCCGGAGCCGGACTATCACCAGTCCCCGTCCTACGCCGACGCCGGTCAGGAGCCCGATCCATCGCGCTATGACGACGCGCTGTATGGCGAGCTCGATCCCGGCGCGCAGCAAGCCCGGCACGACCCGGCCTATGCGGATGATCCGTACGCCTATCAGGACGGCTACGGCGATGAGGCCGAAGAACCGGCCAAGAAGCGCGGCGGTATGATGACCGTTGCCGTGGTGCTTGTGCTGGCTGTGGTGGGAACGGGCGCGGCCTTTGCCTATCGCACCTTTGCCGGATCGCCCCGCAGCGGCGAGCCGCCGATCATCAAGGCTGACAACAGCCCGACCAAGATCGTGCCGGCGCCTGCGGACGGCTCGGCCAAGGTGCCGGACCGCATGGCGACAGGCGATGGCAAGGAAAAGATCGTTCCGCGCGAGGAGGCCCCGGTTGACGTCAGTGCCAGGACCGGCCCGCGCGTGGTGTTTCCACCGCTGAATCCGAATAACAATCCGCCGTCCGCCGCGAGCGTCGCGACTGCCGGGCCGATGCCCGCAGGCGTGGGTAATGGCACGCTGTCCAACGGCACTGAGCCGCGCCGGATCAAGACCCTTGCCGTCCGCGGCGATCAGGCCGACGGCGCCGCGGCGCCGGTCAACACGCCGCCGCCGGCCAAACCCGCGCCCGCGCCAAAGGCGGCTGCGACGCCTGCTGCGGCCGGGCCGGCCACGCGCAGCCCGCCCTCATCGGCCAATGCGAGCGCCAACGCGCCGCTGTCGTTGACGCCGCAACCCGGTCAGGCGGCTCCGGCAGCCGAGCCCCGGACCCGGGTCGCCGCCACCAATTCCGTCCCGGCCGCATCGCATGCCAGCGGGGGATATCTGGTTCAGATCGCCTCGCAGAAGAACGAGTCGGACGCGCAGGCCTCGTTCCGGGCTCTGCAGGGCAAGTATCCGGCCGTGCTCGGTTCGCGCTCGCCGGTGATCAAACGCGCCGACCTCGGCGACAAGGGTGTCTATTACCGCGCCATGATCGGTCCGTTCGGGTCCGCCGACGAGGCCACGCAGTTCTGCGGCAACCTGAAAACCGCCGGCGGACAGTGCGTCGTCCAAAGGAATTAACGGCCGTTTCCTTGACCCCCGGGCTGCCAGCGGGCTAATCGGCCCCATGAACAGCCGCGCATTCATCACAGGCGTCTCCGGATTGGAACTCAGCGCTGCCGAGCGCGAATTCATCCGTTCGGAACGGCCGTGGGGATTTATCCTATTCAAGCGGAATATTGGGACGCCAACGCAAGTTACTCAGCTTGTTGAGGAGTTGCGGAAAGCCGTTGGCGAGGCCGATGCGCCGGTCCTGATCGACCAGGAGGGCGGCCGGGTCCAGCGCCTTGGCCCGCCGCACTGGCCGGTCTATCCGCCGGGAGCCGTGTTCGGTGCGCTCTACGATATCGACCGCGTAGCTGGCCTGTCGGCGGCGCGCCTGAGTGCCCGGCTGATCGCGGCCGACTTGCTGGATCTCGGCATTACTGTCGATTGCCTGCCGCTGGCGGACCTGCCGGTCCCCGGCGCCGACGCCGTGATCGGTAACCGCGCCTATGGCACCGAGCCCGGCAAGGTGGCGGCCATCGCCCGCGCGGTGACCGAGGGGCTGGAGCAAGGCGGCGTTTTACCGGTTCTCAAGCACATCCCCGGGCATGGACGGGCCACCGCGGACACCCATTTCAGGCTTCCGGAGGTCGATACGCCCCGGGCGGAGCTGGAACGGACCGATTTTGCCGCATTTCGACCGCTGGCGGACCTGCCGATGGCCATGACCGCACATGTTGTGTTTAGCGCGCTGGATCCCGCCCATCCGGCGACGACATCTGCGACAATCATCGAACAGGTGATTCGCGGCGTGATCGGGTTCCAAGGTTTGTTGATGAGTGATGATGTGTCCATGAACGCGTTGGCGGGAACGATCGCCGAGCGGACCCAAGCCATCGTCACCGCCGGCTGCGACATGGTTTTGCATTGCAACGGCGATCTCGAGGAAATGCGGGCGGTCGCCCGCGAGACGCCTGAATTGTCGGGCAAGGCGCTGGAGCGCGCGAAGCGGGCGCTGGCGTCGCGCAAAGCTCCGCAGCCGTTCGATCGGCAGGCGGCGCGGGCTGAGCTGGACGCGTTGATCAATCGGGCAGGGATAAAGAGCGCATGAGCGCAGAGATATTATCGTTTGAAACCGGCCGGCCGGCCGAACTCGCCGCCGACGATGAGCCGTCGCTGGTCGTCGATGTCGAAGGCTATGAGGGCCCGCTGGATTTGCTGCTGGCGCTGGCGCGGCAGCAGAAGGTCGACCTGCACAAGATTTCCATTCTGGCGCTGGCCGACCAGTATCTGGTGTTCATCGAAGCCGCCCGCAAAATTCGTCTTGAACTTGGCGCCGACTACCTGGTTATGGCGGCCTGGCTGGCCTATCTGAAATCGCGGCTGCTGCTGCCGGAGCCGGCGACCCCGGATGGTCCGAGCGCCGAGGAAATGGCGACCGCGCTGGCCCACCGGCTGCGTCGTCTCGAAGCCATTCGCGAGGCCTCGAACCGGCTGATGAACCGGCCGCAATTGCAGCGCGACATTTTTCCGCGCGGCGATCCGGAATCGATCGCCGAAATCAAGCACCCCAAATTTACCGCGACCCTGTTCGACCTGCTCACTGCCTATGCCGCGCAGCGCCAGCAGCGGGTGCTGGCCACGGTGCATCTGGCACGGCGCACGGTGTGGTCGCTGAGCGAGGCGCGGGCGTCGCTGGAGCGGCTCGTCGGGATGGCCGAGGACTGGAGCCGGCTCGACGAATATTTGCTCAACTACGTCGTCGACCCCTCGCAAAAAGCCACCGTGTTCGCATCCTCCTTTGCGGCCGCGCTGGAACTGGTCCGCGAGGGCGAGGTCGAGCTGCATCAGAAAGAGGCGTTCGCGCCGCTGTATTTTCGTAAGCGTCCGCCGCAAGTATCCGACGCGATAAACGCGCCGGATCTGCCGGTTGAGTAAGTGGAAGAAGAAGGAGATCTAGCCATGGCAAGCCTGGCGGAAAAACGCATAGTCGATGCCGAGGAGCCTTCCGTGGATCCGCAGGCGCGGCCGGAGGAATTGCGGTTGCTGGAAGCGCTGCTGTTCGCCTCCACCGAGCCGCTCGATCAGGCCGCGCTGGCCAAGCGGATGCCCGATGGCGTCGACATCAAGGTCGCGCTGGCGCAACTGCAGGCGGATTACGCCTCGCGCGGCGTCAACCTGGTTCGCGTCGCCAATAAATGGACCTTCCGCACCGCGGGCGACCTGTCCTGGCTGATGACGCGGGAGAGCACCGAGACGCGGCGGCTGTCGCGTGCGGCGATCGAGATGCTGGCGATCATCGCCTATCACCAGCCGGTGACGCGCGCGGAGATCGAGGATATCCGCGGGGTCATTACCTCCAAGGGAACGCTGGATGTGTTGCTGGAGACCGGCTGGATTCGTCCGCGCGGCCGCCGCAAGACGCCGGGCCGTCCGCTGACCTTCGGAACCTCGGAAGCCTTCCTGTCGCAGTTCAGCCTGGAGGCGCTGGGCGATCTGCCGGGCCTCGAGGAACTGAAAGGGACCGGCCTGCTGGATTCTCGGCTGCCCGGTGGCTTCAGTGTTCCGACACCGTCGGATGACCCGACTCTGCGCGAAGACGAGGATCCGCTGGAGATCGGCGATCTGGACCTTGCACTGGCGCCCGCCGTGGAGCCGGAGACCGGCGAGGGAAGCTGATCCGCGAGGGGCTTGCGATGGCGCGGGAACCGAGCCGACGACGCCGATTAACGGTAGTGCGTCGACGCTGATTTGACGCGGCTTAAGTCCTTGTTTTTGCCACCTCCTGAGCCTAGTTTCCGGAAAGATTGGGCCGGGTCGCCGGCCGCGTGTTTGGAGGGATGCAGGATGGGTTCGCTTAGCATTTGGCACTGGATCGTCGTGATCGGTGTGGTCCTGCTGTTGTTCGGCCGCGGCAAGATTTCGGACCTGATGGGCGACGTCGCGCAGGGCATCAAGTCGTTCAAGAAGGGCCTGCAAGACGATGAGAAGACGGCTGAAAAGCCGCCGGAGCCGGTCAAGACGATCGATCACAATGCGGCGCCGCCGACGGCCGCCCGCTCGGATGTCGGCAGCAAGGCTGTCTGAGCCTACTGCGCCAGGCCGGCCATGCGTTGACCTGGCGGCCGGGGTGCGGCAGGACCGTTGAGGAAAGACGCAGGCGCCCAGATTCTTGTTGGCAGGCATTTGGGTAGTATCGCCTCGCGCGAGCGGAAGTTTTCATGTTCGACATCGGGTGGAGTGAACTGGTCGTCATCGCGGTGGTCGCGTTGATTGCCATCGGCCCGAAGGAATTGCCGGGCGTGCTGCGCATGGTCGGCCAGTGGATGGGCAAG
>JBBQUA010000074.1:0-22569 GCA_038212905.1 Hyphomicrobiales bacterium | reverse complement strand
CGCAATCCCGCTCGTAATGTGTGGTCGGTCCGCTGCGCGGCTCAGATAGGGCTTGGCGAAGCCTCCCAATCCTGCGAGCGCCACCGTGGATGCCGACCGAACCAGCAATTGACGTCTGGTCAAACCTTGCTTCGCGCGTTTCCCAATAGGCATTTCCAACACCTCGTCGAATCGCGACGAAGGTTGCCCGTTCAAATTGACTGGCCGCAGACGGTTTTGCGACAGGTGGATGAACCGAGCAGTGCTGCAAACAGAGGGACTGACACGAGCAGGCAACGAAGGGCCACTTGCCGCACCCATCTCGATCAAGATACCGCTGCAAACAATCCAATCCGTTACAAGACTGTCAAATACCTGCCCTACCAGTATTCCGCGATTGGAGGATTACCGGGTGGCGAAGATCGAACTGAAGGCGATCCGAAAAACATTCGATTCGACTGAGATTCTTAAGGGAATTGACCTTGCGATTGAGGACGGTGAATTCATCGCGCTGATCGGTCCCTCGGGCTGCGGCAAGTCGACATTGCTGCGAATCATCGCAGGCTTGGAGCCCCAATCCTCCGGCGAAGTGCGCATAGAGGGCGCTCAAGTCGATGAGATTCGTCCCAGTGCCCGCAACCTCGCCATGGTGTTTCAGTCCTACGCGCTCTATCCGCACCTGTCGGTATTCGACAATATCGCCGTACCGCTGCGGATGCGGCGCCTATCCGCCCTGCAGCGCGTACCACTGCTCGGCCGTATGGTTCCCGGCCGGGCCGGCACCGAGCGCGGCATCCGGCAGGAAGTCGAGCGCATCGCCGCGCAGCTCGAACTTGGAAGCCTGCTCAAGCGCAAGCCGGGGCAGTTGTCCGGCGGCCAGCGGCAACGCGTTGCGGTCGGCCGCGCCATTGTGCGTCAGCCGGTCGGCTTTCTGTTCGACGAGCCGCTTTCGAATCTCGACGCCAAGCTTCGTGTCCACATGCGCGCCGAACTGGCCCAGTTGCACCGTCAGTTAAAGGCCACCTTCGTCTACGTGACCCACGACCAAGCCGAGGCGATGACGATGTCGAGCCGCATCGCCGTGATGATCGAAGGCAACATCGTCCAGATCGGCACCCCAGCCGAAGTCTACGAAAACCCGCGGGATATCCGCGTCGCCGAATTCGTCGGCAGCCCCAAGATCAACGTCATACCCGGCCTGATCCGCGACGACGGCGGCCTTGAAGTGCTCGGACTCCCCTTGGGCCTGAAGACGTGCAGACATGAGGAGTCCTCCGCCGTCCCGCCCACCGCATCGCTCACCGCATCGCTCACCGCGAGCAAGTCAATCTATTCTGACTTTGGTGTGGTCCGATCGAATAGATTTCTGACTGGCCGCCTATGGCGCAAACCAGGCATTCCAAACATCGGCTGGGTTTGTTGCGAGCGTGATCGAAGTGAAAGCCCGATGCCTACCAGCACTATCGGCCCACGGCCTAGAATGTCACGCGTTGCCCGACGGAGTATTCTTCCAACAACGCCAAGGCTGCCTGAAGTCGCTCATCTTTAACAGCGAGTTCGCTTTCCAGCTTGGCGACCATCGCCCGCTCTTGAGAGATGCGCCGGCCGGCCTTCTGCTTCAACGCCTCGATGCGCTGACGCGAATTGCGTTGCGGCGACTGTCGACTTCCAGGATCTGCGCAACCTCCCCGGCTCGAATCCTGGGCGGCCGCACTGAACAATCGTCGCGCGTGAACACGATCTTCTCGCCTTGCGACAGCCAGACAGGCTTGAGAGGATGACCTAATTGGGTTGGAGCCTTGAGCTTGCCCTGCCGCAAGCGGAGAGATCGAATCCCCTCGTTCAGGCCGTCGACGCGGCGCGGATCATTGCAAACGATAAAATCGAAGCCGGCGTCTTCGTCGGATGGAGGGTCAATCGCCTTGAAATCGACCTCCTGATGTTGTGCAATCAACTGGATGGCTGGACCAACTAGCCCTGCGCGCAAGTATCGCTCAACCGCGTCGGCGTAGCTTTCGTCGTCGACTGCCGCTACCGAAGCCAGACGGTCCGCGGCATAAGCCGCCAGGCGATGGCTGACGATGCCGTTCCGTTTGCTTTGGTCGTGAAGCAAAACCAGAGGGGTACCTCGCTCATGGGCTGCAAGCAGCAGCTTGGCCAGAGTCTGATCTTCGACGGACTCTGCTCGAGGAACAATGATCATAGGAGTTTGCGAATTGCTCTTCGCGTTCGGCCGGTCACAAAACACCATTTGGCTTAGGTCGGACAGCGCACGCTTGATGGTTGTCACCTTCGGCCGAGCGTGTGGAAACGCGTTAGATAGCGCCAGGTGTTAATCGGCCCTTTAATTGCGGTTTGTTGTCAAGCCACTTCCTCACTTCCTTGCTCCCCACCCGGCACGGCGATAGCGCTTGCCCCGTCGGAGCTGGTCGGGGTTGCGGAGACGGGGCGAGCGCCGGTTGGCGATGCGATCGCCAGCCATACGGTAATTTGACCCGACGTCACCGGCGGTTTCCAACGCCATCGCGTTGATGTCGTCGCTGGGGTCATGGTCCTTTCCGAGGTCGCGGAGCGCCTCATGATGATGTCCGGATCGGGTGCCTCGCGCTTTCCGATGGCATCGAGACGATCGAACTCGCCAGCTTCACACATTTCCGTTCAGCTCATGCAATCCTCATTCGGGAAGCACGAAATATTGACCGGCAATACTGTCTTTGCATCAAAGTGAGCGATCTACATCACGTGTGGGCTGCGTTGATGCTTGCAGTCCGTTGCCCGCGCGCGATGCTTGTGATCGATCCCCGCGTTGCCGCCGACATTCCGTCGTTCATCACTTCAACCCAGAGGTCCCTGCCCGCTGCGCTCCCGCACCAATTGACCCTTCGACGCGATCCGAATGCCGAGATGATTGCCATCCTTAATGGTGACAATTCGGCGCCGCTGCTTGCTGGCGAGTTCGAGCCTGAGCAAATGCCTGAGCCGACGGAGCCCGGAAACGCAGGAGGAATGGGATCACCACCCGGGACCGTGGAACCGGAGCATTTTTCCGAACCTGCGCCCACAGCTAGAATAAAATCTCCGCCGACGGTGCCGCTCCACGAACGGGTCAGAACGATTTTAGATTCCAGCGCGCGGACGCGGCGCGGAGTGGATCGTCTGCGAGAGAAATTGAGCGATAACGATCCGGGTCGGAGCGCTAACGCGGAACACATCCTCAGCTTGTGGGGTCAAGATAGCCTGATGACGCCAATCATCAAATTGCTGCGACCGACGCGCCAATCCGGACAGGAAAACCCACTGGACAATCTCGATTTGCCGCTGGAAATCGAGCATTTGTCGCCCCGCGAATGGAGCGATTGGGAACTTTATCGGCTAAGCCTCGATCTCGCGGCCCTGCAGTTCGGCTTCGCAAACTGGCCAATCACTCCGAAGAATCCTGATAGCTCCGACGACGGTGTCGTTCGGAACCAGAGCAAACGAGAGATTGCCCCAGGCGGCGGCCCAAACAATTAAAAGCCTCCTCAGACGGCTGCTGCAACCGACCCCGCGACAATGTCTGCGATCCCAGCAACATTGCCGATCACACCGGCGTAGACAACGTCATTCCGATTGAGCTCCGCGATCAGCCTTGGCGCATCGCGGGCACCGTGCATGCCCTCGCCGGAGAACATTCCGACCACGACGGCGGGGCCTTGAACAAGTGCCATCGCCTCATCCATAAAGGGGCGCTCCTCCAGCAGGGCGATGCCGACGCCTCGGAAACCCGAGCGACCTTCGATCGCGCGCGCTACCTGTTCGGTGGCCTCACGCGAGGCCGTATTGCGTCGTGATCCGTGGGCCAGCAGAATGACGGTCGACGCCTCAGGCACAAAACCACTCGCGCGCGCGACCGTCGTTGCGCGATCCAGCACGAGATCGGGGAGGCCGGGATCGAGGCCGAGCGGCGGCAGCACCTCGATGTCGCGGCCTTCGGCGTTGGCTTCGTCAAGCAGTTGCACAAGCCGGTCGCGGGTAAAGTAGCCGCTTGACGCGAACAGCGGATAAACCATGACCCTCGGTGCGGTCAGCGCAGCGAACGCTTCGCCGATGCCAGGGGTGCCGTTGATGAAACCGACGCCGACCTCCGCGACCAGCCTGCGGGCAGATACCGCCTGAGCGATCCGCTTGACGCCGTCGTTGGTCGCATCCGGCCTTCGTTCGCCATGAGCCGCGATCAGCAACCCGACGGGGGCGGTTTCATCCTTTATGCTCAATGACTGGTTCCATCCGAGAAGTTGATCTTGTTCCATACATTGTACTTGCCCGAAGGCCGCGACATCGGAATACGCTTGATCTCGGCAAACGTGGCGGCGTCGTAGATCACCAGCGCGCCCTCGTTCTCCCAGATCGAAACCAGCGCGTGGCGCCCGGTCCTGTCGAATTCGACATGCGCGGCGGTCTTGTTCGGCACGGGAGTCACTGTGCGGACGATCTCGAGGCTCCGCTTGTCGATGATCGACATCGTATCCTTCTTTGGTCCCATCATGGCATCGGTCCAGGCATAAGGCGAGTTTTCATGGCTGCGCATGAAGAAGCCCGGCCCCGGCGTCTCGATCGCCTTGATCAACGACCAGTCCTGCATGTCCAGCACGCTGATCCTGCCTTCCTTCAGATGCGGGGTCGCCATCACCGGCCGCCCGTTCCAGATCCAGGAAATTCCCGAGCCGAGATGCGGCAGGCCGGGCAAGGCCAACTGCTTGATGTCGCGGCCGACGGTGAGATTGACCACGATCGCCTTGCCCTCCCGGGCAGAGCCGATCAGGTTGCGGTATGGCGGATCGAAAAAGAAATCATCGAGCGGCTCGGGGGTTTCGATCCGGCGCAGCGCGAACAGCCCCTGCGACGAGGGCAACGCCTCGACCATGCCCTTTTCGTGCGAATGCACCAGGCCGGAATAGACCGGCGGAGCGTTCGGATCGGTCGCGATCTCCCAGATTTCCGGGACGTCCTTCAGCGCCGCGATGAAGCTGTCACGCGGCCGAGCCTGGTACACCGCCGACACCCGCGAGGAATTTCCATTCTTGTCCCTGGCCTCGAAAATCTTTTCGACCGACAGATCGTCGGTCGAAAGCATCACGAGGGTGTGCGGCAGATAGTTCGCGACTGCGATATGCTTGCCGTCGCGGGAAATCGCGATGTTGCGCGAATTGATACCGGCGCGCACCTCGGCTAACATGGTCAGCGACCACAGATCGTACTTGCTAACCCAGCCGTCGCGCGACATGAAGAAGACGTAGCGGCCATCGGGAGTGAACTTCGGACCACCGTGTAGCGCGAATCGTGTTGGAAACCGCGCCAGCGGCTCGAAGCGATCGCCGTCGAGGATGGTGGCGTGATGGTCGCCGGTCTCGACCACGACGAACAGGTTCAGGGGATCGGCCTCGAAGCGCGGCCGGTCGAGCGCCGGCGCGGCGGCATGGATGATGCGGCTCGCCGCGATCTCTGCACTGCCCCACGCGGGCATCTGCGGCAGCGGCGTCGCTATGTAGGTGGCCAGGGCTGCAATCTCGTCCTTGGCCAGCTTATCACCGAAGCCAGGCATCTGCGTCGCGGCACGGCCGTCGGCGATAACAGCGGCTGCGCGCGGGCCCATCAGGCGTCCCAGGTTTTCCGGCAGCAACGCGGGCCCCTGCCCGCCCAGCCGGTCCGCGCCATGGCACGTTGCGCAGTGGTCGGTGAACAGCTTGACTGCGTCCGGATCAGCCAGAACCGGCGCGGTCCATCCGATGACGGCCAACAGCGCGCCGGTAACCTCAGAGAGAAAGCGGCGCTTCATGGCGTGCTCCGCGGTAGGCGCTGACCGTGACGCGTTGCACCGGCTGGGCGAGACCGATCTCGGCATCGCTGAGATAGCAGCCGGGATCTTCGGCCCAGGGGTCACCGGTGATGCGCATCGCCCGCACCCTCGTGTTGCCGTTGCATACGTCAAAATAGGCGCACTGGCCGCAGCGTCCGCCGATCACGCGTGGTTTCTGTTTCAGTCCCGCCATGATCGGATCGGACAGGTCGGTCCAGATTGCCGAGAACGGCCGCGCCTTGACGTTGCCGAGCGTGTAGTGCCACCACATCGTGTCCGGATGCACATTGCCGAGATTGTCGATATTGGCGACGTTGACGCCGGACGAGTTGCCGCCCCACTGCACCAGCCGCGCCCGCAAGCCCGCCACCGCCTGCGGCATGGTGCGCTCGGCCCAGTGCAGCAGGTACACCGCGTCGGCGTCGTTGTTGCCTGTGACGATTTCCATCTCACTGCCGCTCTTCGCCCAACGCCAAGCCCGGTCGATCACCATGTCCATGGTGTCGCGGGTGGTCTGCCACATCGCATCATCGCCGCGGTTGTTGTTGCCGCGGCCGGCATAGACGAGATGCGACAGATAGAATTTATGAAACCCCTCGCGCTCCACCAGATCGAGCATGTCAGGCAGTTGCGCGGCATTGTCTTCCGTCATCGTGAAACGGACGCCGACCTTGATGCCGCGGTCGCGCAACAGCCGTAGGCCGCCCAAAGCCTCCTCATAGGCGCCCACCTTGCGGCGGAAGCGGTCATGGGTGTCGCCGATGCCGTCGAGCGAAATACCGACATAGTCGTAGCCAATATCGCGGATGCAGTCGGCGAGCGGGGCGTCGACCAGGGTGCCGTTGCTGGAGAGGCCGACATAGAACTTCATGGCCTTGGCGCGTTCGGAGATCTCGAAAATGTCGCGCCGCATCAAAGGTTCTCCGCCGGATAGGATCAGCACCGGCACGCGAAACGCCTTGAGGTCGTCCATGACCCGGAAGACTTCCGGGGTCGACAGTTCACCAGGAAAATCGACGTCACCCGAAATTGAGTAGCAATGCTTGCAGGTCAGGTTGCAGCGCCGGATCAGGTTCCAGATCACCACCGGTCCCGGCGGCTGGCGCGCCGGACCGAGCGGTGTCGGCTCACGCAGTTCGTGCAGATAATGGCTGAGGCGAAACATGGTCCGGCGCTCCCTGGGGCTTACGCAGCGATGCGTAATCCGGTCTTCTTCAAAATCCGGGTGGAAAAAAGCACGTCGTGGGCGCGCGCGGCGGGACCGATCAATCGAGCGATGCGTTCGACCTTGGTCCTGACTTCCTTCCGCGTATGGCCATGCACCATGGCGAACAGATTATAGGGCCATAGCGGCAGATGGCGCGGCCGCTCGTAGCAATGCGTCACTTCGTCGAGCGCGCCGATCCTGGCGCCGATCTCGGCGACCGCCTCGTCCGCGACGTCCCACACCGACATGCCATTGGCGGTCAAGCCAAGCGCATAGTGATTCGGAATCGCGCCGATACGCCGGATCGCGCCCTCGTCGAGCAACCTCCTGAGGCGGGTGATGACTTCAGCCTGATCGAGGCCGAGTTTCTCGGCGACCGCCCGATAGGGCTCGCACACCAAGGGAAGGCCCGCCTGGGTAGCTGCAACGATCTTGCGGTCAACGACGTCAAGCATCTCTACACCTCCACGCGGAAACCGACGAAAAACTCTTGCAACTTCGGCATCGCATGAACCGCAAGGCCAGACTCCGCTTCGATTTCCGCTATCACCTCTGCGATTCGGCAGGGGTCTTCTGCGGATACGATGAACCACATGTTCAGCGCGTGGGTGCGCTCGTAGTTATGAGCAATCTCGGGATGGGCATTGACCCGTTCCGCGACTTCGTCGAATCGCTCCGGCGGCACCGCAATGGCCGCGAGGCAAACATCGCCGCCGAGCATTTCCGCGTTCCACAGCGGGCCGAAGCGGCTCAACTGCCCCGCCCCAACGAGATCGCGGACACCATTGATCAGTTCGCCCTCGCTCAATCCGAGTTCCGCGCCAGCGTCATGAAACGGCCGCGGCGTCAGCGGGAACCCACCCTGCAGGCCGTTGATAATCGCCTTCTCCGTGGGATCGATGACCGGCATCAGTTCAACCCCTTGCTGGCGTTGGAGAACACCGCGCCACGCTGCTTGAAGCAGCGCCTCGAGAACAGCACCGCCTGCTTGTTCAAGCCGGTCTCGGCCAGCAGGTTGATCTCGTCGATGACAGCGTAAGCCTGTTGCCGCGCCTTGGCGTGGACCATGCAAAAGATGTTGTAGGGCCACAGCGGCAGATGCCGCGGTCTGCGGTAGCACAGGGTGACATGCGGATTGCGCGTGAAACTGGCGGCGACGGCATCGACCATGTCATCAGGCACGTCCCACACCGCCATCGCGTTCGAGTTGTAGCCGAGCTTGTCATGGCGCACGACGCAGCCGAACCGCGTCACGATGCCGGCGGCGGTGAGATGATCGAGCCTTTCGATGATGTCGGCCTGGTCGAGATCGAGTTGCTCGGCGACCGCCCGATAGGGCTGCTCGACCAGCGGCAGGCCGTCCTCGATTGCCGCCAGGATGCTGCGATCGCGCGGATCGGGGCAATAATCGCCGCGCGAGCCGGCCGCCGCCCGCTTTTCGGCCCACCCGCTGCCGAGCGGAAAGCCGAGACCGAGATGGTAAGCCCTGAGCATCGGCAGATCGATCGCCGCAAGCCCGGTTTGCTGCCGGATGCTCTCGATCGTCGCTTCTATCGCGTCGGCATCGGCGCCCGCGATCACGAACCACAGATTGAGCGAGTGGGTGCGCTCGTAATTGTGGGTGACCAGCGGCTCGCGGCTGACGATCGCTGCCACCTCTTCCAGTCGTTCGGGCGGAACCTGCAACGCTGCCAGCGTGCTGGCGCCGACGGTGTTCGGCCGCACCACCGCGCCGATGCGCGAGATCACCCCGATCTCGTGCAGGCGGCGAAAAACCCCGATTGTCTCACGTCCGTTGAGCGCGGCGGCGCGGCCGATAACCTCGAAGGGTTTGTCGACCAGTGGAAAATTGTGCTGCCAGCGGTCGACCAGTGTCAGTTCGGCGGGATCCGGGCTCATTGTCCAATCCTCGTTGCACGTGCGGTGAAGAAAATGCCCGACGGCTTTTGCGCGGAGATCTGCCCCTTTTTCGCAAAGGTCGCGGCGTCGTAGATGTCGACGCGGTCGGCGTCGCGCACCGACACCCAGACCTCGTTGCCCCGCGGGGTAAATTCCATGTGCAGCACGGCCGGTCCCGGCGCGAAACGGTGGATTACCTTCAGCGTGAGGGTATCGACGATGTCGATGGTGTCGTTGAGCGGATGGGCGAAATTGACCCAGACATGTCGGCCGTCCGGGCGCGCCACCGCGAACACCGGCTGGCCATGGGTAGCAACGCGGCCCGCCTCGGCGAAGCTTCGCGTATCCACTGCGATCAGTTCATGGCGGCCGACCGCCGGGAGCAACAGCCTGTCGCCGATCGCCGCCCAGCCTTCGAGGTGCGGCATCTTGTAGACCGGCAGCGGCTCCTCGCCGTGCCCATAGCGATCAAGGATGCGCTTGGCCTTCAGCGGCGACTGCCACATGTCGACATGCACGACGCCGTCTTCGCCGAACAGGCCGGCCAGATAATGCCGGCCATCCGGCGTGACATTGCCGTCATAGGGCAGTTTGCCGACCCCGGTCAGCCGGGTGATCGCCGGGGTCTCGACCTTGGAGAGATCGGCGATCCAGATCTCGCCGGCGTTGTAGAGCGCAAAGGCAAAGCGGCGGCCCGGCAGATCGACCAGGCCCACGATCTTCGAGGCCTTGCCATCGGCGCCAGTGGCAGGAATGTCCGCGACCAGCGCCAGCGTTTTGGCGTCGAACACGCGGACACCGCCCGGCTCGTAATTGGAGACCGCGATCAGCTCACCGTCATCTGAAATGGCGCCACCGATCGAGTTGCCCGCCTGGACGACGCGCCCTGCAATCGACGCCGTCAACAGGTCGATCCTGGTCAGCCCGCCGTCGCGCCCGAACACGTAACCGAAGCGCTGATCCGGCGAGAACACGACCGAGGCATGCGACAGATCGCCGACGCCCTCGACGCGCCCGATGGTCTGCCGGGCGCTGGTATCGACGACCAGGATCGAGCCTGTCGCGCGCTCGATGACAAGGCCGAGGTTTCCGGTACCGCGCAGTCCCTCGGCGAGCCCGATTGCCGGGATCGCAAGCAACAGCAGCGCAGCAAGCCATCGCGCACCGAACATCATGGCAGGTTTCCTTCCTTGAGCCGGTCTGCGATCCACCGCGCATCGGGTTCGGACAACAGCGGACGCCACGGCGGCATCGGCGTGCCCGGGATGCCATTGAGAATGATGTGGATCAGCTGGTCGCGATCCCAAGGACCGAGCTGCTCGACGGTCAGGGGTTTTCCGAGCCCGCCCTTCAGCGTCAGACCGTGGCACGAGCCGCAATCCTGCCGCACCAGATTCGCCAATTTGACCGGATCGGGCGCCGCCTCTCCGGCCACGGCGGGCGCCATCGTCGCGAACAGCGCCAACGCCGCGTTAGGCCACAACCGAGATCGCGCCGCAGTCCGCTGCATCTTCGTGCTCATTGCGCTGCATGGCAATCGCTGCGACCCGACCGATGATGAACAGGACCGGACCCGCAAAGCCTGCCTCCTTGGCCGCCGCGGGAAGCGCAGCAAGCCATGTGCATACTCGCCGCTCCTGCGGGGTGGTGCCTTGACACACCGCAAGGACCGGGGTGTCCGGCGACAATCCATTGGCGATGAGGTTGCCGGCAATCTCCTCGACATTGGCCAGCCCCATATAAACGACGAGCGTGGTCTCGGGGTCTGCCAAGGTCGCCCAATCCAGATCCAGCGGCTCGTTCGCCTTGCGATGCCCGGTGACGTAGCGCACCCCGGTCGCAAGCCCTCGATGGGTCAGCGGAATTCGCGCCGACGCGGCACACCCTTGCGCCGCCGTGATGCCGGGAATGACCTCATAGGGAATGCCGGCGCGCTCGAGTTCGGCCGCTTCCTCGGAACCGCGGCCGAAAATGAAGGGGTCGCCGCCCTTCAGCCGCACCACGGTCCGGCCGGCGCGGCCAAGCCGCACCAGCATCTCGTTGATTTCTTCTTGTGGCACCGGATGAAAGCTTGCCTGCTTGCCGACGTTGATCCGGGCTGCGCCATCCCCGATCGTGGCGAGGATGCTGTCCGGCACGAGGCGATCGTAGACGACGACGTCGGCCTCCCGGATCAGCCGCGCCGCCTTCAAGGTCAGCAGTTCCGGATCGCCCGGGCCTGCTCCGACCAGGTAGACTTTTCCAACGCTCATAGCGCGCTCCGCCCGGTTTGGCCTGTGCATTCTGCTGTTCCTCAAGGCGGCGCGACAAGCCCGCTTGCCGCGCCGCCTCGTTGTCTTCAGGTCCTCAATAGACGTCGTTACGCGTGTTGAAGACGTTGAACTTGCCGGTCGGTGTCACCAGCCGCTTGTCGCGGATGACCGTTTTCAGCGTCAGCGTCTTGTCGTCGACCACGACGATCGCCGATTCCTGGGCCTTGCTGTTCCAGACCGAGAACCAGACTTCGTTGCCGTCCTTGTTGTACTCGCCCTGCACGACACGACGCGCGCCTTCCGAAATCCCCGACCATTGGCCGATCGGAAGCACCTTGTATTCGGGCTTCTCCTTGGCCAGATCCTTGATCTTGAACACGGCGACCGAGGAGGAAATTTCGGCGTCGGGGTTCAGCGGCGTGTCGACGTAGAGGTTTTCCGACTTCGGGTGGGTCTTGATGAAGAGCGAGCCGCCCCCCTGGCCATCAACTTTCTGAACGACCTTCCAGGCGTGCTGCTTGTTCTTTTCCGGATCGGTCCCGATGAAGGAAATGGTCTCGTTGCCGAGATGGCTGGTCGCCCAGACCGGGCCGTATTTCGGATGCAGCAGATTGGCGCCGCGTCCGGGATGCGGCGTCTGCCCGCCCGATTCGATCACGCCGACCAGTTTGTCTTCCTTGGTATCGACGATAGCGATCTTATGGCGGGCGTTCGCCGCCACCAGGAAGTAGCGCCCGGTCTTGTCGAAACCGCCGTCATGCAGGAAGCGCTCGGCCTCGATCGCCGTCACCTTCAGGTTCTTGATGTCCTTGAAGTTGACCAGCAGTATCTGTCCGGTCTCCTTGACGTTGACGATGAATTCCGGGTTGTAGTGCGAGGCCGCGATCGAGGCGACGCGCGGCTCCGGGTGATATTCCTGGGTGTCGTAGGTCATGCCACGCGTGGAGACGACCTTGAGCGGTTCGAGCGTCGCGCCGTCCATGATCACGTATTGCGGCGGCCAGTAGGCACCGGCGATCGCATACTTGTCCTCGTAGCCCTTGAACTTGGAGGTCTCGACCGAGCGCGCCTCGGAGCCGACCTTGAGTTCGGCCACGGTTTGCGGTGGATCCATCCAGAGATCGACGAGATTGATCTTGGCATCGCGTCCTATCGTGAACAAATAGCGTCCGGAGGCCGACATCCGCGAGATATGCACCGCATATCCCGACTTCAGAATCAACTCGATCTTCTTGGTTGTGCCGTCGATCAGGGCGACTTCGCCTGCGTCGCGCAGCGTCACCGAGAACAGGTTATCGATGTCGAGCTTGTTCATTTTCCTGGTCGGCCGCTGCGCGACCGGGATCAGGACTTTCCAGCTATCCTTGATCTCCTTGAGACCGAATTCCGGAGGCTGCGCCGGGTCGTTGAGCAGATAGCGCGCCATCAGCTCGATGTCGGCCTGCTGAAGGTCGCCGGAGGTACCCCAGTTCGGCATTCCGCCGGGAGACCCGTAGGTGATGAAGTCGCGCAGATAGTCGAAGCCGAGCTTCTTGGTCAGATCGGGGGTCAGCGACTTTCCGGTCGCGCCTTTGCGCAGCACGCCGTGGCAGCCCGCGCAGCGCTCGAAATAGATTTGATTCGCCTTGTCGAACTCCGCCTTGCTGAGCACGGGATCGCCGGGCTTGGCGCCGGGCTGTTCGGTGGCCTTGCCGCCGAGCGTATCGAGGCTCGGCTGGTATTGACCTCCCGGCGTGGTCTTGTGTTTCTCGATATCGGCAGGGGCCGGCTTGGCGGGCTGAGCTTGCGCCTGCCCTGACACGGTCGAGCCAAAATAGAAAATGCCCGCGGCGACGATGCCGCCCGTGAGCATTGCATGCACGTAAGCGTGACGTCGCATCGCATCCCCTCCAGCGTGAATCTCGATGTTCCGCTTATGCCCATGCTGCGGGTGCGGCGCCTTGACCGCGGTTAAGGAGCGCTTTGACGTGGTTTGACATAGCTCAATGCGCACTTGGTCAAAACCGGCCTCATCCGACCCCATGCGAAGCAACGTCATCGTGAGCAAGCTCTCTAAAGTGCGCTGGATGTTGCGCATTTTCGCTTCGCTTGTGCTGACGGCAAGCGGCGGCGCGCAAGGCGCCGACCTCGAAATTGCCCGACAATTTTTTTCACCGGACAGTTCCGCAGCGATCGAGCCGGTGCAAGGAACGCCCGCCGCCGCCATCGTGCGGGCCGCCGACGGCCGCGTCCTCGGCTATGCGTTCTCGACCTACAAGGTTTCCGGTTCGGTCGGTTACGCCGGCCGCCCGCTCGATATCGTCGCTGCGGTCACGCCCGAAGGCATCATCGCCGGCGCCCGGATCGTGGCGCACGAAGAGCCGATTCTCGTGATCGGCATTCCGCGCGACGCGCTCGCGGCCTATGTCGCGGGCTTCCAGGGCTTCGATATCCGCGCCAGCGCCGGGCTCAAGCAAGCCAATGACCTTGCGCGCGGCCCGCACGCCGTGGCGGGCGCGACGATCACCAGCACCGTTATCCGCGATGCCATCGTCCGGTCGGCCCGGGTGATCTGGCGCAGCCGCAGCGCTGCGGCGGAGAATGTGACGCGGCTCGACCGCGAAACCCTGCGCCGCTCCTCCTGGCACTCCCTGCTCGCCGAGGGCGCGGTGCAGCGGCTGCTGGTCTCTCGTGGTGACGCGGCCAAATTGCTCGGCTCCCGGGATGATGAACCGGACAAGCCGTTCATCGAACTTTGGATGGCGCTGGCGACGCCGCCGCCGATCGGCGAAAGCCTGCTGGGGCAGCGAATCTACGAGAGCGAACTGGCCAGGATCGGTCCCGACGACGATCTCGTCCTGATCGGCGCGAGCGGACTCTATTCGTTCAAGGGCACCGAGTGGCGTCGGTCCGATTCGTTCAACCGCATCGAACTCGTTCAGGGCGGCCGCACCTTCCGCCTGACACCGGCCGATCACACCCAAGTCGAAGCGCTGCGGGCGGCGGGCGCGCCCGAGCTGCGCGAGATCGCGGTGTTTCGTATCGCGCGGGCAAGCGGCTTCGATTCGACCAAGCCGTTCCGGCTCGATCTCGATCTCGGCACTCCGGCAGCCGCGCTTGGCCCCGCGGTCATGTCGCTGGATTACCGCATACCCGACCGCTATCTGATCGCGCCGGCGATTGCGCCGGCAACGACACTACCCGGCAAGGCCGAACAGTCCGCGGCGTCCGCGCCCGGTCAGGCGCCGCTGTGGCAGGATATCTGGTGGGCCCGCAGCTACGAAATCGCGGTGCTCGGCGTCATGCTTGCCGCCCTCGCCGGCATCCTGATCTTCCAGGATTCGGTGACCGCGCACGGCCGCTTCTATTACCGACTGCGCACCTTTTATTTGCTGCTGACCTTCGTCTTCCTTGGCCTGATCGCCAATGCGCAGCTGTCGGTGGTCCATGTCCTGACCTTCATCCATGCCCTGCTGTCGGGATTCCGCTGGGAACTATTCCTGCTCGACCCCATGGTTTTCCTGCTCTGGAGCTTTGTGGCGGTAAGCATGCTGTTTTGGGGGCGCGGTGTATTCTGCGGCTGGCTCTGTCCGTTCGGAACGCTGCAGGAGCTGACCAACCAACTCGCGCGAAAACTCGGAATCAAGCAGATCGAAATTCCCTTCGGACTGCACGAGCGGCTCTGGATGATCAAATATGTCGCCTTCGTCGGCATTCTGGCGATCTCGCTGCGCTCGATCATCACCGCCTTCCAGTTCGCCGAAGTGGAGCCATTCAAGACCGCCATCACGATGAAATTCCTGCGCGAGTGGCCGTTCGTGCTCTACGCGGCCATCCTGCTGTTCGCCGGGCTCTTCATCGAGCGATTCTACTGCCGCTACCTTTGCCCGCTCGGCGCCGCGCTGGCGATACCTGCGCGCATGCGGATGTTCGAGTGGCTCAAGCGTTACCGGGAATGCGGCGCCGAATGCCACGTCTGCGCGCGGACCTGCACGGTCCAAGCGATTCACCCGCTCGGACAGATCAATCCCAACGAATGCATTTACTGCCTGAAATGCCAGGCAAATTACTTCGACCACGATGTCTGCCTGCATCTGAAGAGGCGCGCGGCGCGGCGCCAGCCGCTCGCGGCGGCGCCGGTGCCGGGCGCAGGCGCGCGACCGAAAGGAGCCGGCGATGCGACCTGACCCTCCGACGCGACGCCGCGCCATCACGATTTTCGCAGCCGCTGCAGCCAGCGCCGTGACCGGTGGTGCTGCCCTGCCGCGGGAGGCCGATTTTGAATGGCACGGCGTAGCAATGGGGGCAGACGCCACCATCCTGTTCAACGGGATCGACCCGCAGACCGCTCGCAGCGCGATTTCCGTCGCGACCGCGGAGATCGATCGTCTCGAGGATGCGCTGAGCCTGTTCCGCGACAGTTCGGAACTGCGACGCCTGAACCGTGAAAAGGTGCTTCATTCGCCGAGCGGCGACATGCGCCGCGCGCTGGCACTGGCGCTCGATATCGCCGAGCGCAGCGGCGGCCTGTTCGACCCGAGCGTGCAGGCGCTCTGGGAAGCGCATGTGGATTGGTTTGCCGCTGCACCCGATGCCGGTCTGCCCCCCGTGGGAGTCATCGCCAGAGCGAGTACGGCGGTCGACTGGCGCCGAATTCGGATCGAGCCGGACACCCTCCGGATCGGAGCCGATCAGCGCCTCACGCTCAACGGCCTCGGCCAAGGTTATGTCACCGATCGTGTCGCGGACCTGCTGTACTCGCGAGGCCTGAGGCATATTTTCGTCGATCTCGGAGAACAACGCGCCATCGGGCCACGGCGGAACGGCGCGCCATGGCTAGTCGCCCGCGCCAATGCCGCACCAATCGCACTGACCGGCGGCGCGCTGGCGACCTCGGAAGGCGCGGGCTGTTTGCTCGGCGCTTCCGGCACGGCGCATCATCTGTTCGACCCGCGCAGCGGCCGCAGCGCAGCAAACTGGAAGAAAATGACGGTGCACCATCGCTCCGCAACCGTCGCCGACGCGCTGTCGACAGCCCTCTATGCCGCTTCGGCCGATGAAATAGAAGCCTTGCTGCCGCACTTTGCGGGGACGGTGATCTGGGCGATCGGCCGCGACAACCGCGAGCGGCGGTGGATTTCGCCGCCGGTCGATTGGACCGTTAGCTGAAATCCATCCACCGCGGCCGGCTGCGAAGACCGCCAGCGTTGAAAACGCCTGGGTTACTTGGTCTTGCCTTCAGCGTCGTACTGCTTGAGGTGGGCCCACAGATTCTTCGCCTCGGCCTCATTCTTGATGCCGGCAAACACCATCTTGGTGCCCGGAATCTTGGCCTTGGGATCCTTGATGTACTCCAGGAACACGGCCTCGTTCCAGGTGATGCCGGAATTCTTGTTGGCGTCGGAATAATTGTAGCCAGCCACGGTTCCGGATTTGCGGCCATCAAGGCCGTTCAGCACTGGACCCACCTTGTTCTTCGCGGTCGGCCCCACATCGTGACAGGTGGCGCACTTCTTGTATGAGGTTGCGCCGGCCGCCAGGTCCTGTGCCATCGCGCCGCTCGCCGATACCATCGATATCGCCACTGCCGTAATCATTCTCTTCATAACCACCGTCTCCTTCTGCTGGATGTCGTCCAGCCGGCCTGGATTGACCGGAACTGGCAAAAATCTGGTCTCACTCCGGATGCGTCCCGAGCGCGTTGTGCAACCTCGCGTCATGGGTCTCGAAGTGGCGCGAGAACCATGCATCTAGCCGCTGCGCGAGCTTGCCTTCGTCGAAGCGGTCGCTGGCTTCGAAATCCTCCATGATGTCGCGGATCTCGTCCAGCAGGCGCTCGTGGTCGTTCTTGTGCTGGGTCAACTGGTCGTAGCCGCGCTCGCGCATGAAACGTTCCTCAAGCGCAAAATGCGCCGAGACCGCCTTGAATAGATCGCCGAAGAAATCGAGCACGGCGTCCTTCGATCCCTGCGTGGTTGCCCTTTCGTAAAGGCGATTGACGAGTTCGACAAGTTCCCGGTGCTCATGATCGACGGCGTCGATTCCGACGCTGTAGCGGCTTTCCCAATGCAGCAGGCCCATGATGTTGTCCTCAGCGAAAGATGAACTCGCCGCTCTCCGGCCGATAGTCGATGACGAACATTTGGCTCGGCGCGAAGTCCACTGTACCGCGGCGTTCGTGATCGAAGCCATCGGCGCGCGCGGTATCCCGCATGCGCACCGCGACATCGTATTTTCCGGCCGGCATCACGAAGTGCTGATATACCCGCGACGGGCCGTCGCCCGCAATTCCGGTCGGCTTCAGGTCCGCAAAATAGACCCTGCGGCCATCGATATCGAGTTCGACATAGAGGGATCGGCGCCCCCGCGGGCAATCCTGCACCCGGCGCATGTTCGGCGCCAGCTTGGCGATTTCCTCCGGGCTCAGCCTGCGGCATTCGCCCTTACGGTCTGCACCGTGCACGAAGGTCAGCATCATCATCGCAAAGCCCTCGGGAATTTTCCGGTAGACCGGCCGGTCAGACAGCCATGCCACGCCGGCGAACAGCGCGACGATGACGAGGAACTGTCCTGCCAACCGCAGCCCCCGCTTCATGAATCCCCCTTCAGCTCGGCGGCCTCGGGCGTTCTGGCGGCCCGGGACATCGGGCTGACCGGCAGCGGTGAACGCAAACGCAGCGGCGGCAGGGTGGCGATATGGGCCGCGAATGCCGCTATGGTGGAATGAGCCTTCGTCACCTCCAGCGCCGAAGCCCAGATCGTGGCAATCCGGTCGCGCGGAACGCGGGCGCGCAGATAGGGATCGCGCTGCCCGGCAAAGCGCTGCTCCGTCCATTGGATACCGAGGCGGTTGTAGCAGGCGCTTTCCGCACAGCCCGCGACCACCACGCCATCAGCGAGGTCGCGGCTGAGCACAAAGTCGATCAACGACGGCGGCATCATCGCGACGCAAGGCATGACAACCGTTCCATCGAGGCGTCCAGCGGCGGCGCCGTGCTCGCAGGCGAGCACCAGCACGCGTCCCGGCTTGGTTAAGGTATCGGCGGCGGCGATGACCCGCTCGCGCAGTTGCTTCAGCGAGTAATCGGGCAGATCGATCCCGGTCTTGAGATCCTCGGAACGGCGGAACGGCGTCGAGGAAGGACAAGCACCAACGCAAATACCACAGGACACGCAGAGCGAGGGATTGACCTCCGCCTGGGTCGGAAACGGCAGGTCATCGGTGCGACGCACCATGCGAATAGCTTCGTAAGGGCAATCCTCGGCACATCGCGCGCAGCCGTTGCAATGCTCAAGATCGATCTGCGCCGCCTTCGCCCGCCGCAGCGGCGGCAGCCAGGGCATCAGCCCGATCATCAGCGAGAACGCGCCCAGGAATGCCCAGACCGCGCCATTGCCCCAGATATCGGTCAGGGGATAGAGCGGCAGATAGAGCCAGTCGAGGCCGACCTCGGCCGGCACCTTCGACAGATCGGCCGGGCCCTGCGACAACGCGGGCTTCCAGATCGATACCGCGAGCAATGCCGTCATCGACAACAGCGCCAGCGTCCGCGGCGGGTTCATCTTCGGCCTGGAGATGCGGATGATGTGGATCCACATGATGAACAGCAGGAACAGAGGCACCGCCACGTGCATGAACACCATCAGCGAGAAGAAGCGGCTGGTCAGCGTGCCGGTGGAAACGAAATTTCGTGCAATCGGCTCCCCGAAGATCGGCAGCCAGTCGAGCAGCTCCGACGAGACGATCGCGACGTACTGGGCAAGTTTGTCCCATACCAGCCAGTACCCGGTGATTCCCGAGGCGTAGAGCAGCCAGATGACCGGCAGGCCGGTGATCCAGGAGAACCATCGGACGCCGCGATAGTGATCCAACGAAAATTCACGCAGCAGATGTACCACCACCATGACGACCATCAGGTCCGAGGCATAGCGATGAAAGCTGCGCATCACCCCGGCATGATACCGGTAGGCATGGGTCATATGTTCGACCGATTGATAGGCCCGTTCGATGCCGGTATCGAAGAAGATGAAGAGGTAAATTCCGCTCACTGCAACGATCCAGAAAAAGAAGAAACCCAGTGCGCCGAGCTGGGCCAGCGGATTGAGCTGCGGCGTGAACAGGCGTTCGAACGGCCGCTCGATCAGCGAGAATGCTGCCCGGAGCACGCTGCGGATGGCGCCGATCACATTGCTCTCCGTTTCATGCTGCTTCGGCCGTTCATACGTGCGCCGAGCGAATCCATTCGCGCAGGATCAGGCCGCCCATGACGAGGAGGGAGAACGCCGCGAGCACGCTGCCGAATACCAGCCCGTAATCGATACGGTATCGGCCGGCGCCGGGATCGTAGGCGGTGCAGATGAACTTAATGCGGTCAACTATCCCGCTGAATGAGAACGACGTCGTGGTGCCATAGACGACGTCCTTCAGCGGCTCCATGAACATCTGTAGCGGAAAATTCTCGCCATAGACGTGGCGGTATACCCTGCCCTCACCGTCGACGATCGTGGTCTGCGTCGGGTGATCGAAGCCACCGGCCACGGCGCGGTAGCTGAAGCCGATGTCGCCGAGCAGCGCCTCGATGGTCGCAGCATCGGCGCTGGCCACCCGCCAGTTCGGCGATTTGATGCCTTGGGTCGACGCGAACTGGGTCAACCGCGCCGGCGTATCATTGCGCGCATCGAAGCCGATCGTCAGCACGTTGAAGCGGTCCAGACCGATCATTCGCCCCGCTTCGTTCACGGCGTCGATCACATGCTGAGTGGTCGGCGGGCAAACCGAACTGCAGGCGGTAAAGACCAGGCTGACCACCAGCGGCTTGCCGCGGTAGTCGCGCATCGCCAATGACGATCCGTTCATGTCGACGAGGGTGTAGTTGCCGATGGTCCGTCCCAGCGCTTGCGTTCCCTTCGCAAACGCGGCGGCGGGATCGAAGAGCTGCGGCGACGCCGGCGCTGCGGAAGCTGGCGCGACGGCCACAAGAGCGAGCACGTTAGCCGCGCATGCCGCCGCGCGACCCCCGGTCATAACCAATGCCTGACGGCACTGGAGAGCAGCGCGCCAGCGATCAGAAGCGCCAACTGCATCAGCGAGGCGAAAAAATTCGCCATCGCATTCTCCTTGGAGGGAACGCGATACAACACCACGCTCTTCCAGACGAAATAGCCGCCACCGGTTGCGGCGCCGAGCCCGTAGAGCAGCCCTTCGCCGAACCAGAGCGGCACCAGCGAGACGGCGGCCAGCGCAACCGCGTGGACGAGGACCGCCAGGGTCCACGCGGAGGTCGGGACCACCACGGGTAGCATCGGAATGCCAGCCCTGGCGTAGTCCTGCCCCTTGGCCGCAGCAAGGCTCCAGAAATGCGGCGGCGTCCACAGAAACAGCGCGATCGCCAGCACGGTCGGAATCACCTGCGGTGAAGGATCGACGGCCGCCGCACCGGCAAGCACCGCGAAGCTTCCGGCCAGGCCGCCGACCACGATGTTCCAGGTACTGCGGCGCTTCAGCCAGACGGTATAGACAATGCCGTAGGTGAAGGCACCGAGGAAAACATAGGCCGCAGCAACGTTGCCCGCAGTAACAGACGCCAGCCCGAGCGACGCCGCCAGCAACCCGAGAAATCCAACCGGCCACCACGGGCTCGGCTTGAACGTCCCGCTCGCGAACGGACGCGCGCGGGTACGCCGCATGAGCCGGTCGACGTCACGCTCATAGTAGTGATTGAAGGCGCCTGCAGCCCCCGAGGCGCCCAGCACCGCCAAAGCGAGGCCCGCGATCTGCCACCATGCCGGCCCCGGTCCGCTCGCCACGGCGATGCCGGCCAGCGCACTCGCCGCGATCGCGACGCCGATCCTGAGTTTCAGGAGCGAGATCGTCAGTCCGACTGCGGCGCGCATGGGGTGTCCTCCGAGTGTTGGGTCGACGGCAATCAGCGGAACAGCCAGAGTTCCGACAGATATTTCCAGTTGATGAAGTAGTAGAGGACGAAGCAGACGAAGAAGATCACGACCAGGATCACCGTGCCCGGCAGTTTCGGAGTCTTCTCGCTACCGTAATGCGACGCAGCGGCAGCACCGCCGGCATGCAGTGGGAAGGTCAATTTGTGACCGCGCGCGATCTTTTCGCCGAAGAATACCGTGCCCACGACAACCAGGACGAAGATGATGCCGCCGATCGCCGCGATGATCGCGAAGATGCCGTTGAGGCCCATCATCAGGAACGCGCCGGCGGAGTGGGCGAACCCCAGATTGGCATCGCTGAAGGTGATGTCCCAATGCCGGCGCGCGACCCCGAGCGTGCCGGCTCCCATCATGAACAGCGAGATTCCGGCGGCGCCGATTCCGAACAAATAGGGCTGCATCTTGGCGAGCTTGGGCCAAACAATTTCGCGCTCGAACACCAGAGGCAACACGAGGTACGTCGCTCCCATGAAGGCCAGCGTCGTTCCGGCAACCACGGTGCCGTGGAAATGGCCCGGCACGTAGATCGTGTTGTGCATCAGCACGTTGAGCTGTTCGGTGCCGAGCACGACACCGGAGATGCCTCCAATGAAGCCGAAGAACACCAGCGACAGGAACATCCCGGCGAACGCCGGATGACCCCACGGCGCCTTGCGCAGCCATTCGAACACGCCGCGATTATAGCCGTTCCTGCGCTGCGCCGCTTCGATCGCGCCGGGCACAGTCAGGCCATGAACCATCGAACCAAGCACGGCCAGATACATCATGTAGCTGGTATTGACGATCTTCCAGCTCGTATCCAGCGCGGGATCTGCCAGCAGATGGTGAGCCGAGGCGAGCTGCAGGAACAGGATGTACATGAAGAAGGCGGTACGGCTCACCTTCTCGCTCAACGGCTTGGCGCCGACCAGAAGTGCCGCGGTCAGGTACCAGAGCGAGACATGCGCCGAGACGTTGATCTGCTGCGAGGAATGGCCCATCGCCCACCACACCACCTTGTACATCAGGGGGTCGATGTCGTTGATCAGGCCGAGCGACCACAACCAGGTCGGGACCAGGATGATCGCGCCCGAGGCGATCGTGAACACCGCAATGATGGCGGCGGTCAGCGCGCCAAAGGTGACCAGCGGAATCGAACCCTCATAGGTCTTTTCTTCCTTGGCGATCACCAGCGTTGCGAAAAAGATCGCGCAGCCGATCAGCGCGCCGACCGCGAACAGGATCAGGCCGAGATAGAAATGCGGTTGCGCCTTCATCGGCGGATACGAGGTGAACATCACGCTGGAATCGCCCTGCAGCACCGCAACATTGGTCGCGATCGCGCCGACGATCATCATCACGAAGCCGACCCAGGCCAGTTTCGGCGCCGCCAGCCGCGAGTTGAGCAAGACAGCCGAGGCGAAATAGAGCACGGCGATTTCGAAGAAGATGATCCAGAACAGGAGCACATTGGCGCCGTG
>JBBQUA010000073.1:0-22571 GCA_038212905.1 Hyphomicrobiales bacterium | reverse complement strand
GCCGGTTTTGGTTGGGATTCTCGCAGCCCTGTTGCTGCTGACCGGCGCGGCGCCGTCATGGGCGCAAGGATATCCGAACCACCCGGTGCGCGTGGTCGTCGGATTTACGCCGGGCGGCCCGACCGACGTCATCGCGCGCATCGTTGCGCAAAAACTTTCCGAAAGTCTCGGCCAGCAGTTCTTTGTCGAGAACCTCGCCGGCGCGGGCGGCAACATCGCGGCCGGTCAAGTCGCGCGCGCCGTGCCCGACGGCTACACCATCATGGCGATCAGCACCGGCTTCATGGTGAACCCCAGCCTCTACGCCAGGGTGCCGTACGATGCGATCAAGGATTTCACAGCGGTCAGCCTGGTGGCGGTTTCGCCGAATGTCGTGGTGGTCAATCCGTCGGTTCCGGCCAAAACGCTGCCGGAGCTGGTGCAGCTGATCCGGGATAATCCCGGCAAATACAGCTATGCCGGTCCCGGCGTGGGTTCGACGCCGCATCTCGGCGGCGAGCTGTTTCGCCTGACCTACAAGCTCGATCTGGTTCACATTCCCTTCGCCGGTGCCGCGCCTGCGGTGCAGGCCACCATCGGCGGCCACACCCCGATCGCCTTTACCGCGTTGCCGTCTTCGCTGGCGGCGATCCAGGCCGGCCAGGTGCGCGCGATCGGCATCGCGGCGGCGGAGCGCGCAGGCGAAATACCCGACGTGCCGACCTTCACTGAGCAGGGCGTAAAGGATCAGGATGCCGATACGCTGACCGGCCTCGTGGCGCCGGCGGCTACGCCAAAGGAGATCGTCGAGCTGCTGTCCCGCGAGATCGCCAAAAGCGTTGCGCGGCCTGACGTCAACGAGCGCCTCGCCGTGCTCGGCTTCAAGGGCGTCGGCAATACCTCCGAGGAGTTCGGGGCGCGCATCAAGCTGGAGATCGAAAAGTGGGGCAAGGTGGTGCGCGATGCGAAGCTGAGGATCGAATGACCGGCTGCGGCCGGGCAAAACCCACGCCGCCCCTGCCCGGTTCGGACGGCGCTATGCCAGCGTGGTCTCGACGAAGGTCAGGCCGATCCGGTTACGCTGGATCCAGGCTACCTGGCACTCCCGGACCGTGGCGCCGTTGGCCATTACCAGACGAAAGCGTGGGGGTACAAAGGCCGGGTTTTCGATTCCGATGGCCGCGCCCTCGGCCGAAATGTTGAGGACCGTGCAACTCATGACCGAGCCGCCGGACGACACGTAAGCCGGTTCGTTGACGTCGGTGCGCGGGTGTTTTCGTTTTTCTTCCATCGCTCGGCCTTGGCTGGGATCTGCGCGCAAGCTTGGTCGCCAAACTATATAATTATCGCGCTGCGGTGGTTTGCGCCTGCGAGCCCCGGCAACAGCCGCGTCCCGGTAGGCCGGCAAGTACGCTGCAGCGCATCATGCGTATCTGCCTTGCGCGTCGGCAGGCTTTCGTCGAAGCCGTAGACATCGGATGATCGGCACTTCATCTTCCAAGCCTCAAGGAGAATACCCTATGCCACTCGGCGTCCTGCAGCACTATACTATCGAACCCTCCGATCTGGAGCGCACCCGGGAATTCTATTGCGACGTGCTCGGGCTGGAGAACGGCGACCGGCCACCGCTCGACTTCCCCGGCCACTGGCTCTATTCCGGCGGCGTCGCCACCGTGCACCTGATGGGCACCCGCAAGCCGCGCGAAGGCATCGTGGTGCGCGGCACCGAGAAGAAGTACGAGGACACCGGCCGGCTCGATCACATCGCTTTTGCCGCGACCGATCCGGATGGCGTGCGCAAACGCCTGCAGTCGAAAAATGTCAAATTCCGCGAGAGCGTCGTGCCGCGCACCGGCGATACGCAATTCTTCATGTACGATCCCGACGGCGTCGGCGTGGAACTGAATTTCCCGAAGACGTAGATCTGCTTGGAGCCGTCTTGGAGCCGTCCTGGAGCAACCTCGTTGCTCGCTCGACACATCGGCCGGTTAAATGCCGGCCGATCGCGTTTTTGCCAGTGTTCCCGACAACGCCCCGAGTCGGCCATCTCTCGGGCGTGAATCGGTCGGTGTTTCCCCAATATTGCGTGACGAGTTGAAGTGCCGCGCCGCTGCGGCAGGATAGCCGGGTGCCGCGCCTTCGACCCCTACCCCAGAGGCACGTGTGCCCGGCTATTCTCGCGCAGGCACCAAAATCGAAGCGGACGAACGCGATCCGGTTTCGCTGAACCGGATCGGTCGTTGTGCCGCTGGCCGGATCAAGTCGAGGGCTAATCCAGCCCGCGTTCCCGGCTCAGCCCTACCATCTCCTCGATGAACCGCGCCTTCTGCCTGGCGTCGAGGCTCGCGAACAGCGGCTCAGCCGCATCGGCGACATTGCGCTGGTCGACCGCGCGGTCGTTGAGGAACTGGGCTTCATTGCGCATCTGCTCGATAATATCGTCCGGCGGGTCGCGCTTGGCGCGTGCCACCCGCAAGTTGAGGCGGTCGGCACCGTTGTTACCGAGGTAATGCATCGCGCTGTTGAAGCCCGCCCAATGCTTCTCCTGCTCGGGCGTCAGCTTCAATTCGGTCTTGATCCGTTCGATATTCGCATCGCTGTTGGCGACGATTTGTTCGGCGGTCAATTGCGGCGCACCGTCCTGGGTCAGCACGGCATTCTGCCTGGCGCCCTTCTTGCCCTTGGAACCCTTTTCGGATTTTGCAGTGCCACCCTGTTTCTCATTCGCTGACGGCGGCGATGCCCTCTGTTGCCCGGCGCCGAGGACGCCGGTAAAGACCCCGACCACGCCGCCGATCGCGCCGCCCAACACGCCGCCGACTGGTCCGGCGGCCTTGTTACCTTCGCGGGCGCCTTTTTGAACGCCCTCAACCACCTGGGCATCTACCGCCGAGGGAACGCTGAGAAGCATCGCAACAACGGCACCAAGCATAAGGTGCAATCTCGGCCGCGCACGCGCTGCGGGTGTCGGATTGATCATTCGTCGGTCTCCACGGTGATTTCGACAGGCTGGCGCGGCATCTGGCCGCGCTCGCGTTAGGTCGGATATTATCGTTTTCGCATCAACCGCGTCTATCCCGCAAAGCGCCGGTCATCACGAGAACCGCTGACGCGGCGGGACAAGTATTAAGTCGATCGCGCGGAGCCTACGGTGCGTTTGCGTACCTTTGATGGCAGCGCATCGGACATGTGTGCGGCGCAATATGCAGCACCAGAGCACGCAGGCCGGCCGCACGTCCAAGCTCCGCAACCATTATGGGATCATCGACAATCCAGTGCCGCCGATTTGAGCGCAACGTTAGTTCGATAGGCAGCGTCATCGGATTTCTCGACAGACGCCAGCAATTCTGCTCTGATCGTCAATAACGAAGTCTCCGCGACGTCTTGCAACGCCACCTCGGCCTGCCCGACGGCGAATGAAAAAAACAAAAACGGGGCTTTCATCGCATCGCGATTGGTTCACCAGGGAGAGAACATAATGTCACGCAATAAACTTTCTCGACGACAATTCGTAGCTGCTACCGCCATGTCTTCGGCGGCTCTCATAACAGCGCCTTACGTTCGATCGGCCAATGCGGCCGGCAAACTCAATATCGGTTTCTGGGACCATTGGGTGCCCGGAGCCAACAAGGCCTCGACCGAACTCGTCAATGAGTGGGCGGCGAGGGAGAAGGTCGAGGTAACGATCGACTACATCCCGAGCCAGGGTAACAAGAACCTCCTGACCATCGCCGCCGAAGCCCAGGCCAAGTCCGGCCACGACATTCTGGCGATGCCGACATGGTGGCCACATGCGCAGGCGGATTTGCTGGAACCCATGAATGATGTCGTCGAAGCGCTCATCAAGGAGAACGGCGAAGTCAATGGCACCGTCAAATATCTCGGCAAGGCTGGCGACAAGTGGCTGGCCGTGCCGGCCTGCATCGGCAGCCAGATCAAGGGGCCCTGCTCGCGCATCGATCTGATGAAGCAGCACGCCAATATCGACGTCCAGGCGATGTACCCTGCCGGCGCTGCTCCGAAAGCCGACGCGTGGACCACGGATAACTTCCTGAAGGCGGCCGAAGCCTGCCACAAGGGCGGCGTTCCCTTTGGCATCGGTCTCGGTGAGACCAGCGACTCCGTCGACACCGTCGGCGCGTTCTTCCTGGCCTTTGGCGCCGAGGTGGTCGATGCCAAGGGCAACGTTGTCGTGAAGAATGACAACGTGCGTCAGGTTCTCGAATATTACAAAAAACTGATGGCATTCCTGCCGTCGGACGCGCCGGCGTGGGACGATGGCTCCAACAACAGGTGGCTGGTCTCGGGCAAGGGCGCGCTGATCATGAACCCGCCGAGCGCATGGGCGGTCGCCAAGCGCGATGCGCCGCAGGTCGCGGAGCAGTGCTGGACCCACGGCTTCCCGGTCGGTCCGAAGGGGCGCTTTGCACCATTCCTTCCGTATTTCTGGAGCGTCTGGAATTTCGGCAAGAACAAGCCCGCGGCCAAGAGCCTGTTGACGCATTTGTCGCAGCCGGCTGCGGTCGAGAAGCTGGTGGCGGCGAGCGGCGGCTACGACTTGCCGGCGTTCGAGAAACTCACCACGCTGAAGACCTGGGCGGAGGAAGGCCCGCCGAAGGGGACGCTCTATCACTATCCGAATCCACACAACCATCAGAAGCTTTCGATCTCGGCAGCGGGCGCGCCGCCGAAGATTGCCCAGCAGATCTACACGCAGGCGACCCTGACCAAGATGTGCGTGCGTTTCTATCGGGGTGAAGCGATGGAAACCACGCTGGCCTGGGCGCAAAGCGAACTCGAAGGCTTCATGCGGAGCTGAGTGGAGTCGCCGCCGTGACCCCATGGATTGCGGGCCGCGGCGGCGCCCGTCCACCTGCCGACACGATCGGGAACCGGCGCGCGCCGGCTACCCGACGCGGAAATTCTCACTTACTTGAAATCAATCTCGCGAGGAAGATGCATCATGGTTGATGTCGCGGTCGAACGGAACAGCGCCGCCCCTGCGCGAAAGGTGCGCAAACGCGCTGGTTTACGCGCCGTGCTGAAGCGAAAATCCACTGCGGCCTTTCTGATGACGCTGCCGCTGATCCTGCTGATCTCGCTTTTGGTCATCTACCCCGCGTTCTATTCGCTGCATCTGGCGACGTTGAACAAGTCGATGCAACGCTTCGTCGGGTTTGGAAACTTCCAGTTCCTGTTCACGCGTGAAACGTTCTGGCTGGTGGTCGAGCAATCCTGCATTTTCGCCATCACGGCCGTGGTCTTCAAGGCGCTGATCGGATTCATCGTAGCCCACTTCGTCCACAACATTCCGGCGAAGGGCCAGCGCAAGTGGCGCGGAATGCTGCTGGTGCCGTGGGTCATTCCGCCGGCCATGAGCACGCTGGCATGGTTGTGGCTGTTCGATCCGTCGTACAGCGCCTTCAACTACCTGCTGGCAGGCGTTGGCGTCGACCGAATTCCCTGGACCGGCGAGACCGGCTGGGCCCGTTTCTCGGTGATCCTGGTGAACATCTGGGTCGGCGCTCCGTTCTTCATGATCATGTATCTGGCTTCGCTGAAGTCGGTGCCCGATCAGCTCTATGAAGCCGCGGCCATCGACGGTGCCAACTGGTGGCAGCGGATCTGGTACGTGACGCTGCCGATGATGCGCAACATCATCGCGATCACGACGCTGTTCTCCCTGATCGTCACCTTCGCCAACTTCGATATCGTGCGTATCCTGACGGCCGGCGGTCCGCTTGACCGGACTCATATTTTCGCCACTTGGGCATTCCGCATCGGTATCGAGGGCGGCGACATTCCACTGGGCGCCAGCGTTTCGCTGTTCATGATACCGATCCTCGCAATCGCGGCGGTCTTTATCCTGCGCGACATCAACAAACGTGGGAACGAATCCTGATGACCAGCACTGTCGCGATCGACAAGGCGGCGCCGACCCGCGCCGTCAAACTGCGCAGCATGAGCCGTGACCGCGCCTGGGCGCTGAAATGGTCGTATTTTTTCCTGACGCTGTTCGCCATCTTTTCGCTGGTGCCGCCGCTCTACATGCTGATTACGTCGCTGAAGACCAGCGCCGAAATCTCCGCGGCGACCAACCCGTGGTGGGTTTTCCATCCGACGATGGCGAACTACGTCGAGTTGCTGACGTCGAACCAGTTCCTGACCTTCTTCCGGAACTCGGCGCTGGTCTCGATCTTCGTGGTGACGATCACCATGCTGATATCGGTGCCTGCCGCGTTTGCGCTGGCGCGGATGCGATTCTGGGGCTCGGCGACGCTCGCGACCGGCGTTTTTCTCACCTACCTGATACCCGAGACGCTGCTGTTTCTCCCCTTGTTCAAGATGTTCGTGGTGTTCGGCGAACTGACCGGGATCCAGCTGATCAACAAATGGTATGTGCTGCTGATCGTCTACCCGACGCTGACCGTGCCGTTCTGCACCTGGATCATGATCGGCTACTTCGCGTCGATTCCCAAGGAGCTCGACGAGGCCGCCATCATCGACGGCGCTTCATGGTTCCAGACGCTGACGCGGATCTTCATTCCGGTCGCCCTGCCCGGCCTGATCGCCGCGACCATCTTCGCCTTCACGGTTTCCTGGGCTCAATTCCTCTATCCACTGGTGTTCACGACATCGACGGATCAACTGGTGCTGCCGGTCGGCATCATCACCACGCTGATCAAGGGTGACGTGTTCGCCTGGGGACAGATCATGACCGGCGCCCTGCTCGGCGCCGCACCGCCGCTGATCATTTATGCATTCCTGATGGACTATTACATCGCCGGCCTGACCGCCGGTTCGACAAAGGGTTGAACTCAATGGCTGACGTTACGTTGCGGAAGGTTGTCAAGCGTTACGACGATGTCGAAGCGGTGCGCGGCATCGATCTCGACATCGCCGACCATGAATTCGTCGTGCTGGTGGGGCCGTCAGGCTGCGGCAAGTCGACCACGCTGCGGATGATCGCGGGGCTGGAGGACATCACCGACGGCGATATCATGATCGGCGGCGACGTGGTCAACGACGTGCCGCCGAAGGACCGCGACATCGCGATGGTGTTCCAGAACTACGCGCTCTATCCGCACATGACGGTCGCGGAGAACATGTCGTTCGGACTGCGGCTGAAGCGTTACCCGAAGGCCGAGATCAAGACCCGGATCGACGAGGCCGCCCGTATGCTCGATATCGTCGAACTGGTCGACCGCAAGCCCAAGCAGCTGTCCGGCGGCCAGCGCCAGCGGGTCGCGATGGGCCGCGCCATCGTGCGGAACCCGAAAGTGTTTCTGTTCGATGAACCGCTGTCCAACCTCGACGCCAAGCTGCGGGTGCAGATGCGGATCGAGATCAAGAAGGTCCACCAGAAGGTCCGCACCACGACGGTTTACGTCACCCACGATCAGATCGAGGCGATGACGCTTGCCGATCGCGTCGTGGTGATGAATCACGGTCGTATTGAACAGGTCGGGACGCCGAACGAACTCTATCACAATCCGGCGACGCGCTTTGTCGCCGGTTTCATCGGTTCGCCGTCGATGAATTTCATGGCCTGCCGGCTGGAGGACGTCGGCGGCAAGATGCATATCCGCCTGACCGACAGCATCGCTTTCCCGCTGCCGCCGGCCCGCGCCGAGCGCTACAAGAACATCTCGCGAACCGACAAATTGCTGCTGGGTATCCGGCCTGAACATATCACCGAATCCAAGCCGCATCCGGAGCCGGGCGTGGAGCCCTTCGATGCGGTGCTGGATGTGATCGAACCGATGGGCATGGAGACGATGATTTATTTCATCATGGAGGGCGCCGAGATCTGCGGACGGGTCAATCCCAATGCCGACGCGCGCGCGGGCGCCCCGATGCGATTGGCGATGGACCTCAACAATATGCACCTGTTAAATGAGGCGACGGGCGCCGTCATTTGACGGCCGCACAACAAGAAACGCAGCAGGGGCGCGAAAATGACGACCAACAAGAAGAAAATCTTTATCACTGAATCGTTTTCGCAAGCCGGAAGAACTCTGCTGCAGGCACGGGACGACCTCGACCTCGTCGAATTCCCGAATATGATTTCCGCCGGGGATTTCGAAGCCAAGCTCCGGGAGCATGCGCCGGTCCATGGCGTGGCGCTCGGCGCCACGCGGTTCGGCGAACCGGAGCTGGAGGCTTCCGGCGACATGAAGGTGGTAACCCGGATCGGCGTCGGTTTCGACGCCGTCGACGTCCCCGCGCTGAGCCGCCGCAAGGTTCCGCTGATGGTGGCGGGCACCGCGAATTCACCTTCGGTTGCCGAACAGGCGCTGTTCATGATGCTGACGCTGGCCAAGCGCGCCGTCGAAATGCATTCCATTGTCAAGGACGGCAAATGGGCCAGCCGGCTCGGCATGCTGCCCTACGACCTCTACGGCAAGACCGTGCTGATCATAGGCTTCGGCCGCATCGGCACGCGCACCGCCAAGCGCTGCCTCGCCATGGAAATGAACGTCCTGATCTACGACCCCTACAAGCCCGCCGCCGATATCAAGGCCGCCGACTGTGAGCCGGTGACCGATCTCGATGCGGCGCTGCCGCGCGCCGATTTTGTCAGCATTCACTGCCCGAAGAGCCCCGAGACCGTCGGGATGTTCAACGCGGCACGGCTGGCGCGCATGAAGCCGACCGCCTATCTGATCAATACTGCGCGCGGCGGCATCGTCGACGAGCCGGCGCTGTATGACGCGCTTTCGTCCGGCAAGCTTGCGGGTGCCGGTCTCGACGTGTTCGAGCAGGAGCCGCCGCCGTCGGGCCATTCGCTGTTCGCGCTTCCCAATGTCATCATGGCGCCGCACGTGGCGGGCGTGACGCGGGAAGCAGTCGACCGGATGAGCGAGCAAACCGCGCGCAATATCCTGAGCGCGCTCGACGGCGAGCCGCTGCGCCAGAACGTCATCAACCAGGACGTGCTCGGCTGAGCCGGAGGCGACCGCGTCCAGCCTGAATTGAACGCTTCGCCCCTTCGCCGCGGATATCAGCATGGCTTTCAAGGAATACGGCAATTATGACGGGATCGGCCTTGCCGATCTCGTTCGCAAAAAGCAGGTCAGCGCCACGGAGTTGCTGGACGAAGCGATCGCCCGCACCGCCAGGGTGGATCCTGATATCAACGCTGTCGTCGTCAAGCATTACGACGATGCCAGGCGGCAAATCGACAACGGGCTTGCCGACGGTCCCTTCACCGGTGTGCCGTTTCTGCTGAAGGATCTGGAAAATCTGCAGGGTACGCGGACCACCTTCGGCGCCAGCATCTACAAGGACAATGTCGCCGCGCATAGCGGCACCCTCGCCCAGCGTTTCCTCGACGCCGGGCTGACGATCTTCGGCAAAACCTCCAGTCCGGAATTCGGCCTGATGCCGACCACCGAGTCGCGTCTGTTCGGGCCGACCCGGAATCCGTGGAATCCAGCACATTCGTCGGGCGGTTCATCCGGCGGCGCGGCCGCGGCGGTCGCGGCGCGCATTCTGCCGGTCGCACATGCCAGCGACGGCGGCGGCTCGATCCGGATTCCGGCCTCCGCATCCGGCGTGTTCGGATTGAAACCGACCCGGGCGCGGACCCCGCTCGGGCCCGATCGCGGCGAAGGCTGGGGCGGATTTTCCTGCGGCCACGTCGTCAGCATCAGCGTGCGCGACAGTGCGGCGATGCTGGACGCAATCCACGGACCTGAAACGTCGAGTCCTTATGCGGCGCCACAGCCGCAGCGGCCCTTCCTCGAGGAAGTCGGCCGCGATCCCGGCCGCTTGCGGATCGCCTTCACCGACAAGTCGCCCTATGGCGACGCTATCGATCCGGAAATCGCGGCGGCGACCCGCGAGATCGCAGCCCTGCTCGCAGGCCTCGGCCATCATGTCGAGGAACGCGCGCCCGTGCTGGCCGCCGATCCCGCAGTGGTGATGTCGACCATTGTAGCCGCCAACACCGGGCTGACCGTGCGACAGGCCGAGCAGCGCTTCGGCCGCGCAATGACTTCAGACGATTTCGAGGTTTTGACACTGGCGAGCGCGCATAACGCGCAAAAGGCGACCGCGACCGACTATGTCGCCGCGCAGCTCGGCGCGTTCCAGATTTCGCGCGGCCTCGCCACGTTCTTCGAGAGCTGCGATGTGCTGCTGTGCCCGACGCTCTGTTCGCCGCCGCTGCGGATCGGCGAGCTCAACACGATGTCGGAGGATCTGTCGCATATCGCCCCGATCCTGCGGCGCTACATGCCGGCGACGGCCATGTTCAACATGTCCGGCCAGCCCTCGATGTCGGTGCCGCTGGCATGGAACGCAGCCGGATTGCCGCTCGGCATGATGTTTTCCGCGCGCTTCGGCGACGAGGCAACCCTGTTTCGCCTGGCGGCTCAGCTGGAGCAGACGCGTCCCTGGAAGAGCAAATTGCCTCCGGTTTGCGCGTAAACTGACAAAACTCAGCCTTATTCAAGAGCGAGGAAGGGAACTCGGCGATGGCAGCGGAGTTCTCCTGCTGGCCTGCTACGCCATGCCCGGAGGCTTCCGATCTTGAATCAAAGCGACCCGACCGATCATGCGCTGGCAGCCATTGCCAGCATTCTAGATCATCCGGAAACCCAACGCGAGCCGGAGAAATTGGCGGTACCCGAGAAATCGGCGGTAGAGGATCATCCCGTTGCGCCTGCTGCGCCCGAGCCGCTTGAGGCCGAGGGTTATTCGAAAATCGGCCCCGGCCCGATGGCCGCGATCCGCTTCAGGTGGACGGTTCGCCGCGAGGCCAATGACGAATATTATGTGGATGAGACGATCGGCGAGAATTCCGCGCCTGTGGTTAGCGGTCCGCTGGCGCCGGACCAAGCGATCCGGTTCGTGGACGATCGCGCGAGCGAGGCGCGAGAGCGTTTCGAGCAGATCAGAAGCGAAATGTCAGGACGCGCCGCGGCGGCGAATTTGGTCCGCAAGGACTTCGGCGAAATGTGATCTTCGGGCTCCGGATGGATGCCGCCGCCGAAATTGACCGCGTCCGTCACCGTCCACTAAACTGGTGGTTCAAACACCAATTGAACCAAATCTGTTAGCCCACGACTCATTGCCATGAAAGTGATGTAGGTCACGTTGCAAGACACTGTCGCAACGTACGGTGAATACTGAGATTTCACCTGCTCAGGAGGTCCTGATGAGAACGCTTTTTGTGATCGCCGCGTTTTTGCTGGCAAACACTGCCGCGCACGCCCAGTACACCTTCGACTACGGCGGACGCACCATTACCATCGATCCCGATCGCGGAACGGTGTCGATCCCGGGCGTCTACGACAACACCGGAAAGAAAGCGAAACGGTCGCGCGACGACCAGGACAGCGACCGGCCGCGCAAACAAGCGCCGCAGCAGGCCAAGACTGATCCGCAGGCGCCGGCAGCTGCCCCGCCACAGCCCCAGGCCCCGGCGACCACGGCAATCGAGCCTTCGCCAGTTCCTGCGGTGGCTGCACCCGCAACAGCGGCAGTGGTGCCGGCCGCGACCGCGACCCAGCCTCCGCCCAGCGCGCCCGTACCACAGGTACAGCAAGATCCGCCCGCCGCCGCTGCTCTCCCGCCGGCGCCCGCACCTACCGTGGCAACGCGCGCGGCGCCCGTGCAGACACCAGCTCAGAAACCGCAGGCGGTCGTCCCCGCCGCCGCGGCCAACTCGCCGCTCGGCGTGTGGCTGACCGAAGAGAAGGAAGGCAAGGTTCGGATCGAGCAATGCGGTCCCAACCTCTGCGGCTATTCCGTGGACGCCAAGTCGAACCAGAACGGCGAGCAGGTCCTGATCAACATGAAGCCCGCCAGGGACTCCCAGTGGAGCGGACGAATTCTGGATCCGAACTCCGGCAGCACGTATGATTCGACGATCGCGCTGAAAGGCTCCGACCGGCTGCGCGTTCAGGGCTGCGCCTTTGGCGGCATGTTCTGCGGCGGCCAAACCTGGAGCCGGCTGAACTAGGCCCCAACTAACTCCATCGATAGCGGCCAGCTGCAACGGTGGCCTCGCGGCGTCAGAAAGGACGCCGTGTGCCTACGCATGGAGGCCAAATGGTGCTCCCTGTCGAGTGATCGCCATCACATTCCGCGGCGCGCGGATGTGTGACCATGCCAGCGTCATCAAGGAAGACGCGCCATGGAACCGTTTCGCAGAAGCCTCATCGCCAGCCGTATCTTGCTGCTCGCCGCCATGTCCGTCGCCACGCCTGCCGCGGCTGCGACATTTGACGGAGCGTGGAATGTTCAGATCACCTCAAGCAACGTCGCGTGTCCGAGCGGAACGAGTGTTTCGATCGGCATCAACGATGGTCAGGTGGCATCGAACGACGCCATGGTCATCGCGTCCGGCCGCGTCGCCGATGCCGGCAAAATCAGCGTAACCCTGACCAGCGGAATGAAGCGGGCCGTCGGTTCGGGGCACCTCACCGCTACGTCAGGAGCGGGTACCTGGCGCGGCGCAATCTGCTCGGGGACCTGGACCGCGCAACGGATTTGAGCGGATAGCCTGGCCAGCAAGCCATTCCGCTCAAATAGCGGCTACTACCAAGCCGCAGGGCACGAGAGGATTGCCATCATCCGCCGACCTTGGCCGAATACTCCTCGTCGGTCACCGGCTCCATCCAGTTGACGAAACTTCCGTCCAGCGCTTCCTGCATCGCGACGTGGGTCATGCCATTGGTTGGCGAGGCGCCATGCCAGTGCTTTTCACCAGCGGGAATCCACACCACGTCGCCCGGCCGTATCTCATGGATCGGACCGCCCCTGGTCTGGACGCGGCCGACACCCGAGAGGACGTAGAGTGTTTGCCCCAGCGGATGCGTATGCCAATTGGTCCGCGCGCCCGGCTCGAAGGCGACGCGGTTCGAAGCGATCCGCGCCGGCGCCTCGGTGGCGATGATCGGATCCTGCCAGACCGTGCCGGTGAAATACTCTTTGGGCGCAAGGCGTGTGGGCCGCGATCCCGCGAGATGGATATCCATGGAATCCTCCTTCGTTGCAGACGCTGTTCGTTGCGTCCTGATTATTTCTTCGAGGCGGCGTAGCGCGCCTTGGTCTCGGCGTTCATGGGATAGAGACCCGGCAATACCGCGCCGGCATTGACCTGATCGACGATCCAGGCCTCCATGCGCTCCTGCTCGGCGCCCTCGGCCAGAATGAGGTCGAGAAATGCCGCCGGGATCACCACGGCGCCGTCCTGGTCGGCGACGATGATGTCGTTCGGGAAGATCGCGACCCCGCCGCAGCCGATCGGCTCGCCCCAGCCCACAAACGTCAGCCCGGCGACCGAGGGCGGTGCGGCAAAACCGTCGCACCACACCGGCAGGCCGGTGCCGAGCACGCCCTCGAGATCGCGCACCACGCCGTCGGTGACCAGCGCCGCCACGCCGCGCTTGGCCATGCGGGCGCACAGGATGTCGCCGAAGATGCCGGCGTCGGTGACGCCCATGGCGTCGACCACCGCAATGCAGCCTTCAGGCATGGCTTCGATCGCGGTCCGGGTCGAGATCGGCGACGACCAGGATTCCGGCGTCGCCAGATCTTCCCGCGCCGGCACGAAACGCAGCGTGAAGGCCGGCCCGACCAGCCGGGGCTGTCCCGGCCGCAGCGGCCGTGAGCCCCGCATCCAGACGTTTCGCAGGCCCTTCTTGAGCAGAACCGTGGTGATGGTGGCGGTGGACACGCGCGACAGGGTCGCGATCGCTTCAGGGGTCAGGGACATCGAAAAATCGGCTCCGGTCGGGATTGATTGGCGGCGCATCTTGCGGGGCGCGGCCAACGCGTCAAGTGGTGTTGGCGAGGGGCTGCGTCGCGCGGTGCGATCATCACCTTTTATCACGGGTATGCGGATTAATTTATTGAACTTGCAGGTTGATTTACGCGAAGCGAATTCCACTCCAGCGCAAAACACGTTAGAGCATGATATCCGCCGAAGAGTCATGAGGCCATGTCCGCGATGCTCCCCCCGCCCCGTCTTTTGCCCAGTGGCGACAGCGCCATCACGGTGGAATTCAGCCGCCACATCGATGAGGCGGCCAACCAGCGCGTGCTGGCGCTCGATCGCACGATCGCGCGTCAGCCGATCGCCGGCGTGACCGAGACGGTGCCGACCTACCGATCCCTGCTGGTGCATTACGACCCCGGACAGATCGGTTTCGACGCGCTGAGCGAGCAACTGGTGGCGCTGGCGCAGCGGCCGGTTCCGCCTGTTACGACAACCCGGCGCTGGCGCATTCCCGTGGTTTACGGCGGCGAGCACGGTATCGACCTCGAGGACGTCGCCAGGACGCTGAACACCACGCCGGACGATATCGTGGGGCGGCACGTCGCCGGCGACTACCGGGTCGCCATGATCGGCTTTACGCCGGGCTGGTCCTATCTCAGCGGCCTGGAAAAATCGCTGCACATGCCGCGACGGCAAAATCCACGGCTGCTGACGCCGGCCGGCACAGTCTCGATCGGCGGGGTACAGACCGGCGTGCAGTGTCTCGCCGGCCCGAGCGGCTGGCATCTGCTGGGACGGACCCCGGTCCGCACCTACCAGCTGCATCGCGACCCCACCTTCCTGCTCGAACCCGGCGACGCCGTGACCTTTGCCGCGATCGACGCCAGGACCTTCGCGGATCAGGACCGCGCCGCCGAAGCCGGCGAGATCGTCGCCGAATTGATCGCCGCATGACCAAACTCGTGATCTCAGCTGTTGGACCCGCAAGCTCGGTGCAGGACGGCGGAAGGCATGGCGCCCAGCGCTACGGGCTGACGCCGAGCGGCGCGATGGACCGGCTCGCGCTGGCCGCGGCGAACGTTCTGGTCGGCAATGCACCGTTGGCGGCGGCGATCGAGATCGGTCCGTTTGGCGCTGCGTTCACAGCACGCGACGGCGCGGTCCGCATCGGCCTGGCGGGCGCCTCGCGCAATGCCGACATGTCAGGGCGTGCCGCCGCATTTAACACCTCCATGACGCTCGCCGACGGCGAGACACTGACGCTGGGTTTTGCGCGCCATGGCTCCTTCAGCTATCTGGCGATCGAGGGTGGCATTGCCGGCGAGCCGACCTTCGGCAGCCTCGCGGTCAATGCCCGCGCCGGACTCGGCAGTCCCTATCCACGCCCGCTACAGGCCGGCGACGAATTGCAGGCGGCGGTCGCCAGCGGCGCGGCCGAACGGCGGATCGATCTTCCCGCTGACACGGAGGCGCCGATCCGCGTCGTGCTGGGTCCGCAGGACGACGAATTCGATGACGTCCAGAAACAACTGTTTCTGGACTCGGAGTGGAAGATCTCGGCGACCAGCGACCGCATGGGTTACCGGCTCGAAGGCCCGGTGATCAAGCATCTGCACGGTCACAACATCGTCTCCGACGGTACCGTGAACGGCAGCATCCAGGTGCCTGGCAATGGCGCGCCGATCGTGCTGATGCCGGACCGCGGCACCAGCGGCGGCTATCCCAAGATCGCCACCGTGATTTCGGCCGATCTCGGGCGCTTCGCGCAGACACCGGCCGGCAAGGCCTTCCGGTTCAAGGCGGTCAGCATGGCGCAAGCGCAGGCCGAGTTCAAAAAATCGGCCGAGTTCCTGCGCACCCTGCCTGACCGTCTCAGGCCGATCGAAAACTTTGATCTCAACATCGAAGCGCTGCATGATGCCAACGTCGCCGGCGCCGCCGTCAGCGCCGTCGATGCCGGCACGTGGTCGCCCTGAACAAAAGCGAGCAAACAACATGACGACAGTCGATCTCAACTGCGATCTCGGTGAAGGCTTCGGCGCCTGGGACATGGGCAATGACGCCGCCATGATCGAGCTGGCCACCTCGGTCAATATCGCCTGCGGCTTCCATGCAGGCGATGCCGACATCATGCGCAGGACGGTGGACCTTGCGAAGGCGCGCGGCGTCAGCATCGGCGCGCATCCGGGCTACCGCGACCTGCATGGCTTTGGCCGGCGGCCGTTTCCCGGCATGAAGGCGTCGGAGATTGAAAATCTGGTCGCCTACCAGATCGGCGCGCTGCAGGCGATCGCCACCGCGGCCGGCCACAAGGTGACGCACGTCAAGGCGCATGGCGCGCTGTCCAATGTCGCCTGCGAGGACGACATGACCGCGAAGGCGATTGCTTCGGGCATCAAAGCGGTCGATCCCAGCCTGGTGTTTGTGGTGCTTGCCAATTCAAAACTGGTGCAGGCCGGCGAAGCCGCCAATTTGCCGATGGTGCACGAAGTGTTCGCCGACCGCGCCTATGAAGACGACGGCTCGCTGGTGTCGCGGCGCAAGCCCGGCGCGGTGTTGCACGACGCGGCGAAAATTGCCGCGCGCGTGGTGCGGATGGTGCAGGACGGCGCGGTGGTCTCGGTCACCGGCAAGGTGATCAAAATGCGCACCGACACGGTGTGCATTCACGGCGACACGCCGGGCGCCGTCGAAATCGCGCAAGACATCCGGCAGGCATTGAAGGCCGCCGGGATTGACGTGGCGCCGTTCAAGACAGCAAGTTAGCGGCACGCCGCGTCCGCGCGCGGCTCCTCAGAACGGATGAACCGACATCGTGCCGAACACGATCGCCGCGATCAGAGCCAGCGAGCCATAGAGGGCCGCGGTATGAAACCCGGTTCCGGACTGTCGCGACAGCTGGCGCGCGTAAAGGTGCAGGCGGGCTTCCGCCGATAGTTCGCGCATGGTCGATCTCCAACGCAGCATGGTCCCATAATCAAGGGCTGTTCGCTGGGAGATGCAAGATGATCGACAAAATAGCGACGCCGACGTCCAAATGGAGTCGGGGAGCAGCCTAAAATTCTCCGCCGGGGATTCCGGCGAGAATATTATTCGCTGCAATTTGACGTGGATTGACCGATCCCGTCAGTAAACGTCTTGCTGGAACCGGCCCTTCGTCTTGAGGTCGGCGACAAACAGCACCGCCTCATCGGTCGAACGCGCGCCGAACTGCGCGACGATGTCGACCAGCGCGCGCTCGACGTCCTTCGCCATCCGCTTGGCGTCGCCGCAGATATAGATGTTGGCGCCGTCGGCCAGCCAGGTCCATACTTCGCGACCGAGTTCGCGCATGCGGTCCTGCACGTAGAACTTCTTGTCGCCGTCGCGCGACCACGCCAGCGACAGCCGCGTCAGCAGGCCCTGGGTTTTCATCGCATTCAATTCATCGGAATAGAAAAAATCCGATGAGCTGCGCTGATGGCCGAAGAACAGCCAGTTCTTGCCGGGCGCGCCGGTCGCCTTGCGGTCGAGCAGGAAGGCGCGGAACGGTGCGATGCCGGTGCCCGGCCCGATCATGATGATCGGAACCTTGGGATCCGGCGGCAGTGCAAAACCGTGGGCCTTCTGCACATAGACCTTGAGCTCGTCGCCGGGATTGATGCGCTCGGCGAGGAAGGTGGAGGCAAGGCCGATGCGCTTGCGCTTGCCGATCACGTAGCGCACGCAATCGACCGTCAGCGACAGTTTGCCGGGCGTCGCATTGTGCGACGAGGAGATCGAATAGAGCCGCGGCTGCAGCGGCTCCAGCGCCTCGACGAAAGCTTCGGGATGCGGACGCACGCCTGAAAATTTTTGCAGCGCCGCCATCACGTCGAGCGTGGCGGCATCGCCGTCGGGATCCTCGCCTTGCGCCAGCGCCCGCGCCTTCTCACGCTGCGCGCCGCCGGTGACGTAGGAGATGAGTTCGAACAGGCTGTCCGGCGCCGGCGCCAGCGAGACTTCATCGGTCAGCACCTCGCGCAGCGTCTTGCCCCGGACCTTGGTGGTGTGCGAGGCGCCCAGCAAGGCAATGATCTGGTCGACATGGCCGAGATCGTTGCTGGCAAAGATGCCGAAGGAGTCGCCGACGACATAATCGAGGCCGGCGCCGGAGAGGTCGAAATCAACGTGCCAGGTTTCCTTTTCCGATCCGGCCTTGTTGAGCAGTCGGCGCGACAGGAAGGTGGCCGCGACGGGATTGTCGCGTGAACGGCCGGGCTCCGCTACGACAACAGGAGCAGCAGGCGCTGCCGCCGCCGGACCGGATGGCGCCGCCGGCGCCTTTTCCAGTTCCTCATTCAGCGCCTTCAGCATCCGGGCGGTTTCCTTGCCGCCGGGGACGCAGAGATTGAGACGCGGCTCGGCCTTGCTCGCGATCGCGTCCGAATAATCGTGGCAATTATAGCCGCACTGGCCGCAATCCTGCTGCGCCATCGCCGCCATCATGCGCCGGCGCAGCGGCCGTCCCTCGGCGAGTTTCATGCGATCTGATATCGGTATGGTCTGGTCGTGCCAGGGCGCATCGCCGTCGTCGCCATCGCCTTGCAGCACGGCAGCGCCCTGCTCCGACGACAGCGGCGTCGGTCCGCCATCCGTCAGCAGCCCGGCAAAGAAGCCGTTCAGCCAGGAGCGCTGCGCATCGGAAAACGGTGCGCTGGAGGGAATGATCTCGATCCTCGGAGGCGGTGTCATCTGGTTCATGTCGAAGCCTCGGCATCGGCCAATTTTCGCAGCGCCTCCCCGTCATGGCTGCGCGCGAAGGTCAGGAACGTCTCGTCAGGTGAGGTACGATGGGAGACATAGGCTTTCAGCAAGCGCTCGACATAGACGGGCGCATCCTCTGCCGTGACGTCGTGAAACACCTCCTGCCCCATCTCGGCGTCGGGACCGAAGCCGCCGCCGGTGAAGACATGGAAGCCATCGACGGTGTCGTCGCCATCGCCGACCGCGATGCGAGCCCCAATCATGCCGATGTCGCTGATGTAATGCTGCGCGCAGGAATGGTGGCAGCCGGTGAGATGGATATTGATCGGGGTCTCCACCGGCACAAGCGGTTCGCACCAGTCCGCGATGCGGGCGGCGGTGCGCTTGGTATCGGCATTGCCGAACTTGCAGCCGGCGCGGCCGGTGCAGGCAATCAGCCCAGCGCGGATTTCCGAGGTTTTGATTGCAAGGCCGATCGCCTCGATCGCGGCGGTGGCCAGCGCCACTTTGTCGTCGGACACGCCCGAAATCAGCAGGTTCTGCCAGACCGTGAGGCGGATATCGCCATCGCCGAGATCTTGCGCGATTTTGGCGAGGCCGCGCATCTGGTCGCAGGTCACCTTGCCCAAAGGCAGCGCGACGCCGATCCAGTTCAGGCCGTCCTGCTTCTGCCGGTGCACGCCGATATGAGCGGTGCGATCGAATGTGGGCCGTGGCGCCAGCGCTTCCGCCGGCACACGGGTGAAGGCGTGGCCGAGTTTTTCCTCGACCAGCACCAGGAATTTCTCCATCCCCATGCCGTCGATGACGTATTTCAATCGCGCCTTCAGCCGGTTGGTGCGGTCGCCAAGATCGATGAAGACGCGGACGATGGCGTCCGAAACCCTGGTCGCATCCGCCGGCTTGACGATGATGCCGGTATCGGTGGCGAAATCCTTATGGCCGGTGATGCCGCCGATGCCAAGCTTGAACCAGATGCCGGGCTCGACATCAAAACCGTCTTTGACCTCGATTGCGGCAAAGGCGATGTCGTTGGTGTCTTCCAGCACCGCGATCTTGCCGGCGCCGTCGAAGGCGACGTTGAATTTACGCGGTAGCCCCGTCAGCGAGCGGTCGTTGAGAATGTGGTAGTGCCATTCGCGGGCGTATTCGCGGGTGTCGAGCAATTCCTGCGGATCGATACCGGCGGTCGGCGTGCCCGTGACGTTGCGGATGTTGTCGGCGCCGGAACCACGCGAGCACAGACCGAGGTCCTGGATGCCCTCGATCAAGGCGACCGCGTTGCTTGGCGGGATTTCGCGCACCTGAAGGTTGGCGCGGGTGGTGACGTTGCTGAACGGGCCGCAGAGCGGTTCGATCAGATCGGCAAGCCCGGAAAACTGCCAGTGCTTCATGATGCCGTTCGGAATCCGCAGCCGAGACATATAGGAGTCCTGCGTCGGCCCAACGTAAAACAGGCCGTAATAGCGCCAACGGAAATTGTCCGCCGGCGACGGTCGCGCATCGACCAGCGCCTGCTCCTTGAGCCGCGGATAGGCGTCGAACGGATGCTGCTCGCGCTTCCACTTTTCCTGGTCGACGAGCTTCTTGCCCGCGGCAAGGGTGCGGTCCTGCGCCTTGATGTGCGACGCTTCGGGGCCAGACGGCTCCGCATTGGCTTTCCCCGCGGCTGCGCCGCCGAGGCCGCGCCCGACCCGGCTGATCTGCAGCCCCGTCGTGAATCCTTCGAGATAGCGTTTCTGCTCGTCGGTAAAGTCGACTGAGAGCGTTTCCAGTTTCATGGTGCGCGACGAAGCTCCTGCGGCCACGACGGGTGGCTTCAACCGAAAGGGAATGCGAGCCGTTCATTTCATGCGAACCGGCCCGACCAGCTTCGTTGCTGCGGAAATCCATCCTGGACATGGCCAACGGGCATCTGCGACGGCTGGCCGCACTGCAACATACAAGTTGCGTGCCACCCCGATTCGCATAAAATATATAGCGTATTCAATGAGTTGGATTTTGAGGTGGAGACTTGACCGCCGGTATCACCGCTGATTCAAGCAGACCGCCTAATAATTAGACGGTTAGCCTGGATGCCCAACATCGCTCCACGGGCCGTTTCAGGGTTTTTGGCGTCCGATCTTGAACGCGGCCAGATGGCCGGCAATATCGCTGGCGTCGAACGCGGGACCTGCGAAGGCGCCGATCCCGTCGGGGACCTCGATTGGCTTCACCTCACCTCCCAGGGCTGCGTCGTACAGGTCCGGCCTGAACACCGCCATGGCGACTTTCAGCGCCTCCGGACTGACCGAGGTCTGCCCCCAGCGCACCATCTGGGCGTAGAGCCAGGCGGCCTGTGCGGGGTCCGGCCGCGCCGCGCCCTGCCGCCCGACCAGCAGATAGCGGCTGCTCTCGCGCATGGTGCCGTCAGGGGAAATCTTGAGGCGGCCGTCGAGCGTTCGCTGGATCACCTCCGGGTCGACACCGATGCGCTCGGGTGCTCCGAGCAGGCGCGCCGCCTCGACGCGGTTGTGCGGCTGCTCGATGAATTCGGCGGCGCGATTATGCGCCCGGATCAGGCCGGCCAGCACGTCCGGATTTTTCTCCGACCAGTCCTGCCGGACCGCCAGCACCTTTTCGACCGCGCGGACGAGAATATCAGCGACGAAATGCAGGATGTGGCCGACGCCGAGATCGACCGCGAGGGAATTCCAGGGCGCGCCGACGCAGAAGGCATCGACATGACCATTGGCAAGGCTGTCCACCATGTAGGGCGGCGGCAACACCACGAGACGCACGTCTTCGTCGGGATCGACGCCGCCAGCGGCCATCCAGAACCGCAGCTGGTAATTGTGGGTCGAGAACGGAAACGTCATGCCGAAGGTCAGCGGTTCGGCACCGCTTTTCCGGCGTTTCGCAACGACGCGCGCCAATGCCAGCGCCGTCGCCATCGGGTCGAACGGATCGCCCGAAATCTCCGCCATGATCGCGGCATGCAGCGCCGGCGATACCGTGATGGCATTGCCGTTAAGTCCGAGATTGAACGGAGCCACGATCGGCACCTTGACGTGTCCGAGCCCGAGGCTGGAGGCGATCGCGACCGGCGCCAGCAGATGAGCGGCGTCGAACAGGCCGATATTGAGCTTGTCGCGGACATTGGACCACGACACTTCCCGGACCAGCGTGACATCGAGCCCTTCGGCCGTGCAAAACCCCTTGTCGACGGCGACGATCAGGGCCGCGGCGTCGACCAGCGGAATGAAGCCTATTCGCAGCGGCTTGGTCATTTCAGCAACTCCGAAGCGGTCAGGATCGATTGCGCGATCTCGCCGATTTTCTTTTTCTCGCGCATCGCGGTGGAGCGCAGCAGCACATAGGCCTCGTCTTCGGTAAGGCCTTTCATTTTCATCAGGATGCCCTTGGCGCGGTCGATCACCTTGCGGTCCTCAAGCGCGGATTTGGCGCGGTCGAGTTCGTCCTGCAGCTTGGAGAAGGCGTTGAAGCGGGAAATGCAGAGGTCGAGGATCGGCTTGATCCGCTCTTTCTTCAGGCCATCGACGATATAGGCGGAGACGCCGGCATCGACCGAGGCCTGGATCGAGGCTGAGTCGCTCTGGTCGACGAACATCGCGATCGGCCGGCGCACCGCGCGGCTGACCTGGAACATCTGCTCCAGCACGTCGCGGCTGGGATTTTCCAGGTCGATCAGGATCACGTCGGGATCCAGCGCATAGATCCGGGCCAGCAGATTGTGCATTTCGCTGATATGCGTGACGCCGGTAAAGCCCGCCTCCCGCAGCCCCTCCTCGAGGATCGCTGCGCGGATCGGGCTTTCGTCAACAATGACGATCTTGGGAGAGGTCTCGGAGCCCATCGATCACTCGCATTCCGGCAAAACACCTCTTAGCACGCCAGAAGCCGGCTTAAAGCCTTGTAATTATGGACAATTGGGACTAGCTCCTGCCCATCAATCAGGCATACCAGACATGAACCAGGCCGCCGCGCCCAAAGTCAGCTTTGTTACCTTGGGGTGCCCCAAGGCGCTGGTGGATTCCGAGCGGATCATCACCCGGCTGCGCGCCGAGGGCTATGAGCTGGCGCGCAAGCACGACGGCGCCGACCTGGTCATTGTCAACACCTGCGGCTTTCTCGA